>JBAVQD010000176.1:0-16893 GCA_049693675.1 Candidatus Sulfotelmatobacter sp.
TGGGTATTTTTCCTCAACCTACCTATCGCGGTGGCGGTAGTGGCGATTTCACTTTGGCGGATTCCGGAAAGCCGCAGTACGAGCTTGGGGCGCATCGATTGGCTGGGCGCAATTCTCGCAACCGCGGGACTGGGAAGCGCGGTTACCGGTTTCGTCGAATCGCTTGATCTGGGATGGCGAAATCCTCTGGTTCTTGGCAGTTTGATCGTGGGCACGGTCCTTCTTATTGCATTCGTCTGTGTCGAGGCCAAGGTCGCTGTACCGACGCTTCCACTTGGATTGTTCAAATCGCGCAGTTTTGCTGGGGCGAATCTGCTTACGCTGTTTCTTTATGCCGCGATCGGAATTTTCTTTTTCTTGTTCCCCTTGGACCTGATTCAAGTCCAGCGATATTCCACCACCGCTACCGGCTTCGCCATCCTTCCGCTGATTCTGCTTATGTTTCTTCTCTCTCGATGGTCGGGCGGACTTGTCGCCCGTTATGGCGCAAGGCGACCGCTCATAGTTGGACCGATCATTGCCGCATTGGGCTTCATTCTGTTCGCTGTGCCTGCGATCGGTGGCAGTTACTGGAGAATGTTCTTTCCCGCGATAATCGTTCTCGGATTTGGAATGGCGGTTACGGTGGCGCCGCTTACCACCGTGGTTATGAATTCTGTTAGTGAAGAACGAGTGGGCACGGCTTCCGGAGTCAACAACGCCGTGGCGCGCGTAGCGGGCGTGCTTGCGATCGCAATCCTGGGGATTGTGATGATGAAGGCTTTTGGTTTTCGCCTGAACGACGCTCTGGCTCATCTATCGCTTCCGCCGGGGATTCTAAAGGAACTTCAGGCCAACGCAATCAAACTGGCGGGCTTGCCGATTCCCGCCGGTCTCGCTCCCAGTGTGAGAGCGGCCATCAGCAGATCGATCGGGGAAGCGTTTGTATTTGGATTTCGAGCGGTGATGTTGATTTGCGCCGGTTTGTCTCTGGCAAGTACCGTCGTGGCCTGGCTGATGATTCCGAAAGTCCAGTAAATTGTTATTTCACCAGTTTCTGAATCACTGAGATGAGCTGGTCGGCATTAAAAGGTTTGACGATCCAGCCCGTGGCCCCTGCCTTTCGGCCTGCATCTTTTTTCTCGGCTTGAGATTCGGTGGTGAGCATGAGGATGGGAACGAACGAGTATCCTGGCAGCGTACGGACCGCGGTGATCATCTGGATCCCATCCATTTGAGGCATATTGAGGTCGGTGACGATCAAGTCGAATTTGGCGGCGCCCACTTTCCCGAGGCCGTCTTTTCCATCGACCGCTTCGACCACTTCATATCCCGCCTTGCGTAACGTGAAACTGACCATCTGTCGGACACTGGATGAATCATCCACAGTTAAAATTCGTCTCATGGTTCGCCTCGCCACTTCCATGCCGGCTTCTATCCCGAAACCTGATGCACACTCTCAAAAGTTCAGAATAATTCCACGCTGTTGCCCGCGAATATTTGTTGCGCTACTGGCAAAGCTACGCCGCGCAGAGCCGCGTGCAGGACTTCCCGCCCTATTTCGGTGGTGTAGGATGCTGAGAATATCTGAGCAACTTCGTCTGTGTTGTAGCGATCCTTCCCCGGCGAAAGAAGTGTTTGCAGCTGCCGTTTGGCGCGTTCAACTTCGGTCAACACGGCGTCGAAGCGGCCAAAGCAAGCGTCCAGCATATCGCCGATGTTTCCCATCTTGACGATCTTTGCCTGCATGCGTTCGGCAATTGTCCTCATCTGCCCGGCCTTTCCGGCCGCGGACGCGGCCGTAGAACGTAACTTCTCCAGACTGGCCCGAGTTTGTAGTTGAGCTTCCCGCAGAGCCTGGTTGCTGGACTCGGAAAAGGCAGTCATTAATTGATTCGTGTTTTTCACCAGGGCCAGAATCTCCTCCATTGCCTGACTGCACTGCTGAGTGATTTCTCGCCACTCAGCGGAGATTTTTTCGATGTTCTTCGCGATGGCTAGAATCGCATTGGCTTGAGCGCCGACGTGAGTCGCCTCAATGATGGAATTGAACGTGAGCAACTGCAGACAATCGCGAACCGACTTGGACTTCCCCAGATGTTCACTCACCAGTTGCATCAAGGTGGAGAGTTCCCTCAGAGTATCCCGCACGCTGGCGCTATGGGATTGGCTGGTTTGTTCCATTTGCTCGATATGAGCCAGTTGTGACGATACTTCGTGCTCGACGCGATTACTTTGAAACCCTCCGCCTCTACGACTTCGAGGGCGGCTTCGCAATTCAGTTTGCCGACGGTAGGTTTTGAGGAAGCGCTATTGGTGACAAGAAGAACATCGGCGCCCCCGAACATCTTGACCTGCACCTCAGAGCGAGCTGCTCCCAGATCGTCAAATTGCCGGGCCAAATCGCGGATCGCGAAATCCACGTAGCGCCGACCCGCAGCCAGGCTCAAGCGCACGTTGGAAGTCCCGGGATATCGGGGTAGTTGAGAATGGCACAGGGCGCCCGCGCCTAACCTGGCGCTCCAGAACGACACGCCCACGCAGGAGCCGAGAATTGTGCGAATGATGGTGGGTGTGCGCGCGAGATGGGACTCTCCCGGCTGTAGATATACCTCCGCCACCTCGCCCTCAAGCGCGAGCATCGTCTTTCCTGTAGGAAGCGGGAGCGACCGCGACCAGAGGCACATCCATATCGTGCAGGCTCTCGGAGTGGCCGAAGAATGCGTATCCGCCGGGAAGCAATTGGGTCGGCTAGTTTTTGTACGATTCGCTCCTGCGTGGACCGATCGAAATAGATCATCACGTTCCGGAAAAAGATGACATCCACTTTCTGCGCAAGACCGAAATCGGCGTCCATAAAATTCAAGCGGCGAAATTCCACCAGCTGCCGCAATTCGGGGACGATGCGCAACAGCTTGCAATCGGGATCACGGCTGCGCATGAAATATTGTTTGCGCAGGTCCGCGGGCACGGGACTGACTACATCGCGGTGAAAAACTCCTCGATGCGCCTTGGCCAGCACCGCGGTCGAAATATCGGTGGCCAGCACTTTGAAGCGCAGGCTGGAGTTCGACTGGCTGCAATGATGCAGGATCATCGCCAGGGTGTAAGGCTCCTCGCCGGTCGAGCAGCCAGCGCTCCAGATGAGAAGGCTGTGACCGCTGTCGCTGCGGGCGATCAAGTCTGGAATCGCCTTCTGCAGCAGATAATCGAAGTGTTCCGGCTCGCGAAAAAAATCCGTCTTATTGCTTGCTCAGTTTTCGATCCAGGTGATCGAGGAAGTATTTGCCATCAGGGAAGGGAACGGCGGGGTTCAGATCATCGAGTTCAGCATCATCGAGTTCAGGATTCTTGACCTGAGATGTCAGGCTGCAAGAAGCATCGATGCCTCCCGATAATTCTATGAGTTGTCTTATCCCTTCACCGCCGAGCGAATCTTGGGAATGCCTGCGACGCTAGCTTTCAGAGCAGAATCTGTTTCGATCAACTCGAGGACCTTCCTGGTCATCTCCTCGTCAATGTCGGGAGCCTTTCGAATCTCCACTGGATAGCGCACCAGCAGCTCAAGGCCAGCATCGGCGAATTGAAGTCTTGCCTCGGGGCGCGGCGCCGCTACCTGAATATCGACGCGGCGCTCGATGGCGGCATGCTGGCGTTCGATCTCTTCTTTATAGTGCGAGTAAACTGCATTCACGGCAGCCACCAATTTCTCCTGAGCCACTTTATGATTTCCGTCGGGCACAATCATGACCACGACTTCGTGCCAGGCGTACTCGGTCCCCGGAATCTGCTTGAAGAGCGGCGTCCCCGTCTGGAAAAGAACCGAGTTCGAGAACACAACGATGCGTCCGGTGGGATAGAAGTCCAACCCGGAGCCTCCAAGCTCCATCAGGTAGAGCCTCACCAGGCCGATATCGACAACGTCTCCGGTAATGCCGGCTACGCTGATGCGATCACCAACGCGAATGCCGTAACGCCCGATGATGAAGAAGTACGCGGCCACGGAAAGCAGAACGGCTTGCAATCCAACCGCGATGCCCGCTGTGATGAATCCCGCAAAGGTGGCCAGAGAACTGAACTCGCTGACGAAACCCAGAGTCAGGACAATGACGATCAGGAAGCCGATCACAACGCGGCGCATCACCAGGAACTGCCGCCGGCGGCGCGGATCGCCAATATAGCGGAACGTGATGCGGCGCCAGATCTCGGAGAGAACCAGAATCACTCCCAGAGCCAGGAGTATCGAACATACCCGGACCAGCACAGAGCGAAGAACGTATTTCGATTCGCGGGAAATGGAATTGTGCCACTCTTCAAAATTTGTCTTCGCATCGTTCAGGACGACGACTTCCTGACTGAGCGGAAGAAGAGCGGCGGAGAGCTGCTTGAAGCGGTCGGTAAGTTCCTGAAAATTTTGCCGCTCCGCTTGCAGCTGTTGAGGATCGCCGGAGGGCGGCTGACTGGCCAGCTGCTGACTCTGCTGAATAGTCGCGCGCATCGCGTCTCGAAGCGGCCTGCGCAACTGATCGGCTACATCGCGCGCGTGGTCTGTTTCATCTTCGACTCCATCGATCTGATGCATCGCGCTCATGTAGTCGTAGAGCGTCATCGCCTCGCTGATCAGTCCACCAGAGTTGGCCAGCGACGGTTTGGCGGGCGCGGTGGTCGTCGTTACTTTTTTCTCCGAGCCCGCGCTCGATCCCAGAACTTCCGGAATCGAGCGGGCCAGTTGGTTGATGCTGCCTTCGAGTCCGCCAGCGATCTCGCCATTGCTCTCCACAAACGACGCCATCTTTTGAATCGCATCGAGCAGAGCCTTTTGCAGTTCCAGTTGGCCTTGCAGAGCATCACGCTGTGAAATCAGCTTGCCACGGCGCGAGGCCGGCGCTTTGCCGATTTGAGCGTTCAGACTTTCGATCTGCGATTGCAATTGATCGATCTGAATAGAAGTCTTGATCAGCATTTGGGAAAGATTCTGTTGCTGGGTCGTCTCTCCGGACGGCTGATTTGCGCCACCGCTTTTCTGCTGCGACGCAATCAGCGCGGCTTCGGCCTTCGCCGACTGAAACGCAAGCCGCACGGCCTGAGCCGCAAGCGCCTGAGTATTGTCTTGATAAATAGCGTCGCTGGGCAGGCCGACCGTTTGAATGCCGGTTGTGGAATGACGATACCAGCTGATGATTTGGTTTAAGTGATGCAGCGCAGCCGAGCCATCGAGTTGAACCGGAGGCAACGGATTGGCAGAGGTTTGTGAACCGGTTTGCGAACTTTGCTGAACCGGGGTTTTCGCCGGCTTGGGCTGCTTGGCAGTTTGCCCCCATAAAGCAAGCATGGAAACCAACGGCAGCCAGAGTATTTGCATGCTCCACGGAAAGGCGCGCCGGGGGCGTGCGCCGGGATGATTCTTCATGATTTCTGGCATATCTCTCCGGCTAATTTTAACCGAGTTGTCCGAACAATCCGAAAGGCGATGAAGGAATTCAGGCTCAAACAGCCAGAGGCGCGGCACGCTGTCTTTTCGTTGCGGAAGTTTACAGGCGAGCCGACGCGACCGCCTGATCTTTTCTCAAAGAATTTCCCACGATGGCAGCGCAGGCTTCGACGAACTCCTGTTCGGGTGCGATAAATGCCCTGGCAAAATAGCTCTCGACATCGAGTTCCGCTGTGAGCTTTTTGTTGACCAGGATAGGGACCACAATTTCACACTTCACCAGCGGCGATCCCGCAAGATAGCGCGGATCTTTGGAGACGTCGTGCACTACAACGGTTTGACCGCTGGTCGCCGCGGCTCCACAAAGCCCGGTGTTGAGCGAAATGCGCGCATTGGGGGTGAAACTGCCGGCGAAAGGCCCAACCAGAAGAATGCCATCGTTCGTGGGATCGACCAGATAAAAACCCACCCAGTTATAGCGCGTCATCTTTTCGTGCAGGCGCTGGGCAATATGTTCCATGAGAGCTGCTGCCGAGGAAGCGGTCAATGCAAAATCCCTAAACTCCCGAAGAAGTTCTTCGTGCACAGGCGTCATGTTTCGGTTTATACCCTATCTCAGGAGATTCCTCCAGATGGCTGTCCAAAAAGAAATAACACTCGAGCCAGGAAGGGGTATTCTCTCCAGCGAAGGAGATGGAGGTGTTCTTATGACAAAAAGCGAGATGATCGCTCAGCTCGAGGCTGAGCTCAAGAGCCTGAAAGCCGCGCTCGCAATCTGTAATGATAAAACCGATCCAGCCCTCTGCGCCTCACTCAAGAGAGCGATCGCAACGCTGGAGCGGGTTATCGCAGATCTCAAGTCGGGGCAAAAACCGTAGGGCTGCCGGCTACTGCTACCATTACGGGCATGCTTTCTCCGGCTAACCCGCCATGGCATTGAAGGAGTCGGAAGCGATCGTTCTGCGCACCTATCCGCTGCGCGAGGCTGATCTATTGGTCACTCTGTTTACCCGCGCGGAAGGGAAGGTGCGCGGCGTAGCGCGGTCGGCCAAAAAATCCAAGCGACGCTTTGGCGGCGCGCTGGAGCCCATGACCTACGTGCGGGCATTCTACGATGTACGCGAGCGGCAGGAGTTGGCACGCCTGGATGCCTGTGAAGTCTTGGAATCTCCGCTGGCCACCGAAGTCAGCTACGCACGCGCTGTCGCGCTCGCGCATGTGGCCGAGTTGCTCGACGAGTTGCTGCCGGATCACGAAGCCAATGACGCCATCTTTCGCCTGACCCTTTCGGTGCTGCACGCCCTGACTGGCTCTGATATATGGATGCCCGTCACTTATTTCGATCTGTGGCTCACGCGGCTGGTAGGTTTTCTGCCCGAATTAACGGAATGCATCGTTTGCGGCCGAAGCCTGAACGGTGGCCGCGCGTATTTTCACGCCTTGGCCGATGGCTTGATGTGCATTGATGACAAACGGCTCGCTTCGTCGGAGATTTCCAATGACTCCCGCCTACTCGCGGCGCAAATGTTTCGCTCTCCGGTGGAGAGCTTTGTCGGGTCGCCGTGGCCAAAGTCGCAAGGCGCCGATCTGCGGAAGTTTTTGATTCAGGCTTTACAGCGGCACATTGAGAAGAAGCTGGTCACTGCGGGAATGCTGGAGAAGAGCGGGTTTTAGACTCTGGCTGACGGCTCGGCACTCCTTCTATTACAATCGGATTATTACAAACAGAGATCAGTCTCTCGCTCCTCGGTAATCCTGTGAATCCATCCAAGCCCAATTCGTTAACGTTCCAGGAGCTTATCCTACGCTTGCAGGCGTTTTGGGCGGAGCGCGGATGTGTGCTGCAACAGCCCTATGACGTTGAAGTGGGTGCGGGGACGATGGCTCCCGAAACGTTTTTGCGCGTCCTGGGGCCGAAGCCATATAAGGTGGCGTACGTGCAGCCTTCGCGGCGGCCGGCGGATGGACGTTACGGCGAGAATCCGAACCGCTTGTTCAAGCACATGCAGTTGCAGGTGATCCTGAAACCTCCGCCGGAAAATGTGCAGGAGCTGTATTTGGAGTCGCTGGCGGCGATTGGCATTGACTTGCGCCAGCACGACATCAAGTTCGAGGAAGACAACTGGGAAGCCCCAACGCTCAGCGCGTGGGGTGTGGGCTGGCAAGTGATGCTCGATGGACTCGAGATCACGCAGTTCACTTATTTCCAGCAGTGCGGCGGCATCGATTTGTTTCCTATTTCCGCGGAACTCACCTACGGCCTGGAGCGCATCGCCGCATTTCTTCAGGATGTGGATTCCATCTACGACATCGTGTGGGCGCGCGATCCCTCGATTGACGCAAAAACGATTGACGGAAAAACGATTGACGGAAAAACGACCGGCCGCAAAGTGAAGTATGGCGATGTGCGGCTGGCGGATGAATTGCAGTTTTCCGTGTACAACTTCGAGGCCGCGGACGTGGAAAAAACATGGGAGCATTTCCGGCTGTATGAGGCTGAGTGCAAAGTGCTGATAGCTCGCTATTCTGAGTTATCTAAGGATGATCTTGGGGGCGAAGGCATTGTGCACCGGAAGGCGCGGTTCCCCGTTCTTGCGGCTTACGATCTTTGTTTGAAGTGTTCGCATCTGTTCAACATTCTCGACGCGCGCGGTGCAATTTCAGTTACCGAGCGTGTCGGAGTGATCGCGCGCGTGCGGGCACTTGCAGTGGGCATCGCGAAGGCTTGGGTGGATCAGCAAGAAAGCGAATCTGCCGCCGAGAAATCGGACGAGCCTGAGCCTGTCGGCCGCCAAGAGCCGAAAAGAGCCCGTGAGAAGTTATCGCCGGTGGGATCGTGATTTTGCGTATGTGATCAGCGTCACATTTGTTTGCCGCCTGGTTTGAGAAACTAAGAGTTTGAAGACATGCCCGACTTCCTGCTAGAAATCGGCTGCGAAGAAATTCCAGCGCGCATGATTGATGCCGCCTCGCAAGAGTTGCGTGAGCGGGTTAGCACGCTCTTGGCTCGGGAACGTCTCGCTGCCACCGAGATCAGCAATTTCGACACGCCTCGCCGTTTGGCCGTGATTGCTTCTGGAATTCCTCCGTCGCAACCGGATGTGACCGAGCAGGTGAACGGGCCCTCCGCCAGCATCGCATATAAGGATGGTCAGCCTACGCCGGCGGCCCATGCTTTCGCCAAGAAAGCTGGCGTGGAAGTCTGTCAGCTGGAAAAGGTTACGACGCCGAAAGGCGAATACCTGTCTGCGAAAGTCACTAAAAAAGGCCGGACGGCTGCAGAGGTTCTCGCCGAGAATCTTCCCCAAGAAATTTTCTCCATCTACTGGCCGAAGAATATGTACTGGCGGAAACCGAACGAGAGGTTTGTGCGTCCGGTTCGCTGGCTGGTGGCAATGCTTGACGGTGAGACCATTCCGCTGGAGCTCGGCGGAATTCGAGCAGGGAAGGCTTCACGCGGGCACAGAATTCTTAGCTGCGGCGATGTCGTGATTCCACGCGCTGGAGCAGCTTACGTCGAAGCCCTGCGCGCGGCCAAGGTTTTAGGTCGGTGTGAGCGCGAACATCAGATTCGCAAAGCTCTCGATTGCGCCACGCGAACCATCTCCGGAGCTCGATGGCGCGAAGACAAGTCTCTGCTCGATAGTGTGGTGAACCTGACTGAGTTTCCGTCGGTGATTCTCGGCAATTTCGATCCGCAATTTCTGTCACTGCCGGAAGAAGTGCTGGTCACGGTGATGCGTGACCATCAGAAATATTTTGCGCTCGAGGATTCCAGCGGCAAACTGTTGCCGCATTTTCTGGCAGTGCTGAACACAGATGGAGATCCACAAGGCCTGATCCGTCACGGCAACGAGCGCGTGCTTCGTGCGCGCTTCAACGACGCCCGCTTTTTTTGGCAGACCGATCAGAAGCGGTCTCTATTAGAACGACTCGACTCCCTCAAGAATGTAACGTTCCAGAAAGAACTCGGCAGCTACTACGACAAGACCCGCCGCGTGCAACGTTTGTGCAGTTGGCTCAGCGAAATCATCAAACAAAGCGGGATCGCGATTCGGGCGGGCGTGATCCACAAAGCCGCGTGCCTGGCAAAAACCGACTTGACGACTGAACTGGTAAAGGAATTTACCGAGCTGCAGGGCATTGTGGGCGGGCTGTACGCGCGAGCGCAGGAACTGGACCCCACGCTGCCGGAAGCAACCCGGCTTGCTATCGCCGATGCGATCTACGATCAGTACAAACCGGAGTCCACCGAAGATGAGGTGCCGCGGTCGATCGAGAGTGCTGTGCTTTCCATCGGCGACAAAGCGGACACAATTGCCGGCATGTTCGCCCTGGGGCTGGTTCCGAGCGGGTCGAAGGATCCATTTGCACTGCGGCGCCAAGCCAACGGCATTATCAAGGTGATCGCAGAGAAGAAATTGCCGTTGCGTCTGGCAGACGTGATGCGCGATGCGCGCGCGGGATATAAAGGGTCAGAAGCGGAGAAGAAGGTTGTCGATGATGCGAAGTTCGATGAATCCGTGCGGATTTTCTTCCGCGAGCGTCTCGAGTTTTATTTGAAGGACGTGCGAGGATATGCATACGATGTAGTGAAGGCCGTGCTGGCAGCGGATGCTGACGATGTGGTGGATGCCCTGGCACGAGCCGAGGCGGTCAAGCAGGTGATGCACATGCCTGAGTTTCAGGCCATTGGCGCGGCCTGTAAGCGTATGCGTAACATCCTGAGGCAAGCTTCGGAT
This sequence comes from Candidatus Sulfotelmatobacter sp., assembly GCA_049693675.1. GTDB lineage: Bacteria > Acidobacteriota > Terriglobia > Terriglobales > Acidobacteriaceae > Sulfotelmatobacter. The sequence goes on from JBAVQD010000176.1 coordinate 10,153, forward strand.
AAGAAAATTAAGCCTGCTGAGAAGTTCGAATATCTCCAGGAGGCGGCCGACGAAGAAAAAAACTTGATGGCTTTTATGGAAAGCACAAGCGCAAAGGTCGAAGCACACCGGAGCAAGAAGGAATATCTGGAGGCGCTGTTGCTGCTGTCGAAAGCGCGCGAGCCGGTCGACAGATTTTTCGACAAAGTCATGGTTATGGTTGAAGATGAGAAGGTGCGGGCGAACCGGCTGGCATTGCTTCGTACCTTACTAAAGGAATTTTCAACCATTGCCGATTTTTCAGAAATTGTGACTGAAGGCAAAGCGTGATCACCGGATTTTTATGAACTCGTTGGCGACACAAGCAGGCTGCACTCAATTGTGAATTGCTCAACTTAGATGTGAAATTTGCCGACGGTACGCCGGCGCTACGAAATCTAAACAACAAAGGATTAATAGACATGGCCACCATGACCCTCCCCGAAAAAACCGAAACGCAGGAAAATAACAACAAAACAGTCAAGTACGTCTACTCGTTTGGCGGCGGCAAAGCCGATGGTCACGGCAAGATGAAGGATGAACTCGGCGGCAAAGGCGCCGGACTGGCCGAGATGACGAATGCTGGACTGCCCGTTCCTCCGGGCTTCACCATTCAGACGGAAGCCTGCCGCGATTACATGAGAGAGGGGCATGTTTCGAAAGAAGTTGACCGGCAAATGGAGGAAGCGCTCGCCAAACTGGAAGCACTGCAAGGCCAAAAGTTGGGGACGGGCGAGAATCCGTTGCTGGTCAGTGTCCGCTCGGGCGCAAAGTTTTCCATGCCCGGAATGATGGACACGATCCTCAACCTCGGGTTGAACGATAAGAGTGTGGAAGCGCTGGCCAAGCGCAGCAACAACCCGCGATTTGCCGCTGACTCTTACCGGCGCCTGATCCAGATGTTCGGCAACGTCGTTCTGGAAATTCCGAAGCACGCATTCGACGAAGTGTTCGATGCAAAGAAGAAACAGAAAAAAGCCAAGCTCGACACCGATCTCGATGCAAAGGCTCTGAAGGAAGTAATCGAGGAATACAAGAAGGTCGTCAAGAAACACGCCAAGCGCGACTTCCCGCAGGACCCGCATGAACAGTTAGTGATGGCGCGCGATGCCGTGTTCCGTTCCTGGCAGAACGACCGCGCCAAGCATTACCGTCGCATCAACAATATCGACGACATGCTGGGTACGGCGGTCAATGTACAAGCCATGGTCTATGGCAACCTGGGCGACACCAGCGGTACTGGCGTCGGTTTCACGCGAAATCCTGCTACCGGAGCAAAAGAATTCTATGGCGAATACTTAATGAACGCGCAGGGTGAAGATGTGGTCTCGGGCGTTCGCACTCCGGTCCCGATTCTCCAACTGCAAAAGCTTATGCCCGATGTCTATGACCAGTTGCGCGATATCACGACGCGCCTCGAGAAGCACTATCACGACATGCAGGATTTCGAGTTCACCATCCAGGATGGCAAGCTCTACATGTTGCAGACGCGCAATGGCAAACGCACCGGACTGGCTGCCGTGCGCCTGGCAATCGAGATGGTGGAAGAAGGATTGATCAGCAAAGAAGATGCGATCTTCCGTCTTGATCCCAATCAGGTCGTAGATTTCTTCGTATCGCGGCTCGATGAGAAAGATGTCAAGCCTGAAGACGTGCTCACCGCCAAGGGGTTGGCCGCGTCGCCGGGAGCGGTTGTCGGACAAATCGTTTTCACCGCAGACGATGCGGTTGAAAAAGCTGGACACGGGGCGGAGAAGAATCCGGTGATTCTGGTGCGCGCCGAAACCACCCCCGAAGATATCCACGGGATGGAAGTTGCAGTTGGCATTCTGACTTCGCAGGGGGGCATCACTAGTCACGCCGCCGTGGTCACTCGCGGCATGGGTAAGAGTTGCGTTGCCGGCGCCGGCGAGATTGCGGTCGACGAGCGTACTCGCGAAATGCGGGCGCGCGGGCAAGTCTTCAAAGAAGGCGACTGGATCACAATCGATGGCACGACCGGACGCGTGCTCAGAGGTAAAAGGAATCTGCTTCCCCCTGATCCTGAAAATCTGGCCAAGCTCGAGAAGTTTATGAATTGGGCCGAGCCGTTTCGAAAAATCGGAGTCCGCGCCAACGCAGATATTCCACGCGATGCAAGAAAAGCGCGCGAGTTCGGCGCTGAAGGCATCGGTCTGTGCCGCACCGAACACATGTTCTTCGCGGAAGATCGCATTCGCTATATGCGGGCTATGATCCTGGCCAACAATGAAAAAGATCGTCGCGCCGCTCTAAAGAAGTTGTTGCCTATGCAGCGTGAAGATTTCATCGGACTCTTCAAAGCGATGGAGGGTCTGCCCGTCACCATTCGTTTGCTGGATCCGCCTTTGCACGAATTCTTGCCCAAGCGCGAAAAGCTCATGGTCGATATCGCCAGTTTGGGTAGTGCCACCGCCAAGCAGAAAAAAACTCTAGTCGAGGAATACAGCGACTATGGGGCAAATGCGGCTGGAGATCTCAAAAAGCTTCTTCCGCAACTTTTGGCACGCGTGGAAGAATTGCATGAGTTCAATCCCATGCTGGGGCATCGCGGATGCCGGTTGGGAATCACCTATCCGGAAATTACCGAAATGCAGGCGCGAGCCATTTTTGAGGCGGCCGTGGCGGTCGAAAAGCAAGGCGTAAAAACCCATGCCGAGGTAATGATTCCACTGATCGCCACCGTGAAGGAAATGTCGAATCAAGGCGCGATCGTTCGGCGCGTGGCCGAAGAAGTTTTCAAAGAGAAGGGAAGGCACGTTCATTATTTAGTGGGCACCATGATCGAGTTGCCTCGCGCCTGCCTGGTTGCGGACGAAATCGCGAAAGAGGCAGAGTTCTTCTCGTTCGGTACGAATGACCTCACGCAAACCACATTTGGCTTCTCCCGCGACGACGTCAACAAAATCCTGCCCACGTATCTGGCGGAAGGAATTCTGAAGCAGGATCCATTCGCTTGGATCGACCGCGATGGCGTTGGCGAACTGGTTCGGATCGGAATCGAACGCGGACGAAAGACCCGTCCCAAGCTGGAGGTTGGAATCTGCGGCGAGCACGGCGGCGATCCGTCTTCAGTGGAGTTCTGTCACCAGGTGGGGATGGATTATGTTTCTTGTTCTCCATTCCGTGTATTGACTGCCAGACTGGCGGCGGCACAAGCAGGTGCTTCCGATGCGCTGAAAGTGGAGGGTGGACGAACCAAATAAATTAGAGAGCAGAGGGTATTGAAATCATTTCGAGTTCGTCGAAGCGGCGTTGAAACGTCCGTGCCCCCTGCTCTTTATATTTTTTAATTAGTATTGATCTTCGATTATTGAACTTTCTGCAGACGCGCGATCAGTTTCTGTGCCAGACTTTCTTCCGACTCGGACCACAGAAGGCGCGAACTGGTGCCGCTATTCTTTTCTACGTTCACCGAAAATGCCACCAGTTTCGCGACGTTCTCACGAATCTTCTCGCGAGTCTGTTCGCTGAGCGGCGTCTCGGGCTGCAGAAAATAAGAATCCGGACCAAAATCCACTTGAATGTGCCCTGTCTGCTGGTAAGTTTCTTCGTCGAACTGCTCTCCCTGAACAATGAATTTCACTGGCACAGCTTCCAATACCCAATTTCCGCTCGCCAGATCCGGAATCCACAAATCCCAATAGGCCTCGAATACAAATGCGTAGTCATCATGAATCAGTTCGGCAACAATTAGTGTAGCCTGCCCGGGATCGATCCCCGCGGGAAAACGGCGCTCTAGCACTGTAGCCTCGCTCCATGAAACCGGATGCACCGCGAAATAACTGATTCCAGGCCGCTGCTCAGAGAAAGGGAACTGCTGCAGCACGGCGAAAGCATGCGGCAACATCTCCGGCCCGGAAAAATCACGGAACCAAATGCTGAGATAGATTGGATCGGACACATTGACCTCGAATGTTTACAGGTCCGGGCACTCGCTTCCGGCTTCCACAATTCTAAATTGTTTGCGAGCAGCGCGGACTGAACCGAACCTGTTCAACTCTTCGTTGCCACGCGCAATGAACGCCGGCCGCCAAACGTTCTTTTTAATGGATGGAGTTGAAGTCCAGCTGGGTTGAAGTCCACCTGGATTGTGGCAAAGGACCGAAGAAGTATCGGCATGCATTTCTGCCGCCGACGCGAGCGATCGCCCATGATCGCTTTTGACACAGCTACAACACCTTGTTACGATCAAACATTGCCTCAGCTATCCACCCTATCACTGTCCCCGTCGTCTAGCCTGGCCTAGGACATCGCCCTTTCACGGCGGTAACACGGGTTCAAATCCCGTCGGGGACGCCAACCTTATCAATGAGTTACCGGGATTTCCCCAGAAACTCGCGGTACAACGACGGTACAACTTGGCTTCGAACGGATCATGCCGACGACCTTGCTTTGCGCCGCTCGCTTCTGCGGACTCAGGGCCTGTGTGTAGGTGTCCAACGTCATCTTTGCTGTTGAGTGCCGCAACAGCTCCTGTACCACCTTGACATCCTCCCCGTTGCCCTTGAGCAACGTAGAAAACGTGTGGCGAAATGTGTGCCACGACATCTTCTTGTTGATCCCCAATTTTCGCGCTGCGGGTTGAATGTAATCGCGCATTACCGCGCTAAGCCAGACCGGCTGTTTCCCACGCTTGGATCCGGCACGGTTGGCATCGGTGGCCCATACATAATCTGACGGCTTTTTATACGGGGTCACTTCATACCAGGACAACAGATCATGAGCTATATACTCGTCAATCGGCATCAGCTTTCTCGATGCCTCCGTTTTGACCGGGCCCACGTGCTGGTCAACGAGCGACCGAGTCACGCTTACATGGAGATTCTTGAAATCGAAATCCTCCCATTTCAGCCCGGCCAGTTCGCCACGGCGCAATCCCGACGGCATGTCGAGAAACACCATGGCCTTTTCCCGAATCCCCAGCACCCCCAGCAGCAGATGCATCTCTTCAACTTCGAGAATGTCAGGTGTTCGCTCACGCTTTGCAGAAACACGAACACCAGAACCCTTGCCGGCACCTGCGATTGGATTGCGGTCAGTGAACTCCCACCTTATTGCATGATTGAAAACGCTGCCCATCGCGTCGCGGATTTTCTCTCTCGTGCCACCTGCAAGAAGCTTCCGCCCACCAAACTTGCTTGTGACAAGTGACTTAAGCCATTGCTCCACCGCAACGGTTTTGATAGCCCGGAGTTCGAGTTCCCCCCAATGAGGGAGCACCCAGCGGTTCAGAACCAGCGTCTTCCGGTTGCGAGTCGAATATGCTTTGCCGTCTTGGCCGCAATCAGCAAGTTCATGAATCTTGTAGTGTTCCACAGCCTCAGTCATAGTGATCGAAGTCAACTCTGTCGGGCCATCGGTGTTGATGTTTAGCCGCAGTCCAGCTAACAAATCCTGCAGCTTTTTACTGTTTTCGGGATAGTCCTTGACCGGTCCGATGGTTTTCTTGCGCTCGCGTGAAATGCAGTCCGCGCCTTTGTGCAGCCAGCGAAACTGCCATCTTTCTACCCCATCTTTGCGAATTATTGTTTGGAGACAGCCATTCTGATAACGCGCCAGCATTCATTTCCTCCTTGAATTCTGGCAGCGGTCGCAATCCGAATTTACCGCAGTGGGCTTCGCAGAGTCTAGTTCACGACAAATGTCATTTCCTGCAGTTCTTGCGAACCAACAGGCTGGGTCCTCCGGGGCGTGTTCCCGCGCGAAGGCATCTTGCACGCGACGGGAACGAATTCTAGATCCCTTTACTTACTTATCTGACGCTACACTCGGAGCCATGTTGCGACGCGCACCACTGCCTGCAATTACCTGCGACCGAAGCCAATCATCCAACTCCGAGAGATAAAAATGCCAGCGCTTCCGATCGGACCCGACCGGATGAGCCGGAAGTGACCCTTCACGAGCCTTACGGAGTACGGTTTTCGGGTGCATGTTGAGAAAGCGAGCAGCGTGTTGCTGACTGACAGGCGCCTCTCGAAGCGAGTGTGACAGTTCACTTGGGGTGATCAGATTGGGCTGGGCTGACATAAAGACCTCTTCTCCACCGCTGCGGTCCGTCCGCTTCGTTGAGTTCGCGCGGACGGACCGCACTACAGACGTTCTTTCCGGTGAGTCCGCTTCTAATCCAGTTCAGGAATTCAGTCAAAACTGCGGGCGAATCCCATTTTTCCTGTTCCGTACCCATACAGTTGGGGCGGATTTGACCGAAATTTCATTCGGCATTAAGTTTCCGATGCTTGCGTGAGAAAATCCGTCTCGCGGTCAGGAGTCGCTCGTGTTTCCTTCGGTTGAAGACCTCAGTGAACGGCTGCGGGCCACCGGCTATATCGCCGATCCTGTCGCCATCACGACGGTTTATCTGGCAGCAGAACTGCATAAGCCGGTGTTGCTGGAAGGCCCTGCCGGCAGCGGCAAAACGCAACTGGCATATGCAGTTGCTGAAGCCGCAAGAACCGCCGTCGAACGCTTGCAATGCTATGAAGGCGTCAATGAAGAAAAGGCCATCGGCAAGTTCGATGAAGCGCTGCAGAGGCTTTGCGTCGAACTTAAGTCCAAGTCTGACGGCATGGATTGGGAGTGCCTGCGCACAGAATTGCATGGCCAGCAATTTTTCAGCGCTGGTCCGCTGTTGCGCGCTCTCCAGTACGATAAGCCCTGTGTCTTGCTAATTGACGAGCTAGACAAGGTCGACCACGCGTTTGA
>JBAVQD010000177.1:0-102273 GCA_049693675.1 Candidatus Sulfotelmatobacter sp.
TTGTCACTTATATTTTGTGCGACCTGCTGGGCTTGTTCGGCTTGGCTTCGCGATTCATCGGCTGCAATTTTCACCAGAGCGTGCCCTACTACATCGGCGGCTTCGTGCTGCTCTTCTTCTTCGGACCGAAGAAACCCGTATAAATCGGCTGCTTTCGAGAAGCGATATCATGTTCTTGAGGTAATTCCATGTCCATTAATGGTCCGGAAGAACTGGCCCGGATGCGCGCGGCCGGTGCCATCGTGTGTCTGATGCTGAGCGCCATGAAAAGCGCGGTGCGGCCGGGAATCACCACGCAGGAGCTGGACGAAGTGGGCGCGAGTGTGATGACGCAACACGGAGCACGCTCGGCGCCAGCCCTGGTTTACAAATTTCCTGGCGTGAACTGCATCAGCGTCAACGAGGAAGCGGTGCATGGCATTCCGGGCAAACGCGCGCTCGAGGCTGGCGATCTGGTGAAGCTCGATGTCACCATCGAGAAAGATGGTTTCATGGCCGATGCTGCTGTGACGGTGCCAGTGGGCGAAGTGACGGAGGAGCGGCAGCGCCTGATCGAGTGCGCGGAACGGGCGTTTGCGAAGGCGATGCTGGTAGCGCGGGCCGGATTCCGGGTTTCGGAGATTGGCCGAGCGGTGGAGCGCGAAGTAAGACGCAGCGGATTTTCCGTGATTCGCGAGCTGGGCGGGCACGGCATTGGACGCACCATTCACGAAGAGCCGCGCGTGCCCAACTATGCTGATCCGGAGGCGAATCAAATTCTGGAAGAAGGCCTGGTGATTACCGTGGAACCGATTATTGCGGCGGGATCAGGACGATCGTTCGTGGCCCCGGATAAGTGGACGGTGGTCACCGCAGATCGCAGGCCTTCGGCGCATTATGAACATACTCTGGTGATCACGAAGGGTGCGCCGATCTTACTTACTGCGGCGTAAAGTCAGCCACCCTCCCTTAGGGTGCGCTTGAACCTTGCCCCGTAGATCAATAGGATAGACAGTCTCAGCAAATTTTATTTACCTGTAACCGTGGAGGGGAAATGGTCCGCTTCAAAGTGAACGGAACGGAAGAGACCTACGATGGCGATCCGGAGATGCCGCTGCTTTGGTATTTGCGCGACGTTGCCGGATTTACCGGGACGAAATTCGGCTGTGGCATCTCTTTGTGCGGAGCCTGCACGGTTCACAAGAACGGCGAGGCGGTACGGTCGTGTTCGGTGGCGATGAAAGATGTGAACGGGGCGACCATCACGACGATTGAGGGCATCTCCGCCAAAGGATTGCATCCAGTGCAAAAAGCCTGGATGGAGATCAAGGTTCCGCAATGCGGATACTGCCAGACGGGACAGATCATGCAGGCCATCGCTTTTCTAAAGCAGAATCACAATCCCAGCGATGAGCAGATTGATGAGGCGATGGCGGGCAATCTGTGCCGCTGCGGGACCTACCAGCGGATCCGGTCCGCGATTCACCAGGCTGCGAAGGAGATGGCATGAACAACATTGAGAATGTCAGCCGGCGCGGATTTCTGAAAGGTGCGTTTGCCACCGGAACATTTGTGCTGGGCCTGCAGCTGGTTCCAAAACCGCTGTGGGCGAAGGCTTCGGCTGATGCTGCGGGTGTTTTTCAGCCAGACATTTTTCTTTCCATCGCGAGCGACGGAATGGTCACGATTGTCGCCAGCCGCTCGGAAATGGGCTGCGGGAGCCGCACCGCGCTTCCGCTGGTGGTCGCGGACGAACTGGATGCCGATTGGTCGAAAGTGAAGATCGATCAGGCGATCGGAGATGCGAAATACGGCGATCAGGACACGGATGGTTCACATTCGGTTCGCAGCTTCTTCGACCAGATGCGGCAAGTTGGTGCTACGGGACGCGTGATGCTGATCACTGCTGCGGCGCAGCAATGGGGTGTGCCGGCGAAAGAGTGCAGCACGGAACTTAACTTCGTGGTGCACAAGACCAGCGGCCGCAGGCTTGGCTATGGTCAACTGGCGGGGGCAGCAGCCAAACTGCCGGTTCCCAAGAAGGAAGATGTTCTGCTCAAAGACCGCTCGCAGTGGCGCTACATCGGGAAAGATAGTGCGCTGTTCGATCTTCCGGACATGGTTACCGGCAAAGCCGTTTTCGGCATGGACGCAACGATGCCTGGCATGGTGTATGCCTCGGTGGAGCATCCCCCTGTGTTGGGACAAAAGGTCAAATCCTATGACGATAAGGCAGCGCTGCAAGTTCGCGGCGTGAAACAGACGCTTACTATCGCGCCCTTCAAGCCGCCGCATCACTTTCAACCACTGGGCGGTGTGGCCGTGATCGCCGATAACACGTGGGCGGCATTTCGCGGACGCAAGGCTTTGAAGGTCGATTGGGATACGAGCCCGAACGCGGTCTACAACTCTGATGAATTCCGAAAGACGCTGGAATCAACGTCCCGGCAGCCCTGCAAGGTGGTGCGCAATGTGGGCGACGTGGATGCGGAATTCGCCAAGGGCGGGAAGATCATGGAGGCAGAGTATTACGCTCCGCATCTGGCGCACGCTTCGATGGAGCCGCCGGTGGCCGTTGCGGAATATCGCGATGGGAAAGTTCTGGCGTGGGCTCCAACGCAGGCTCCTCAAGCCGTGCAGGAGACAATTGCCAGTGTGCTTGGGATTAAGAAAGAGGACGTCACTTGCCATGTGCCGCTCCTCGGCGGAGGGTTTGGAAGAAAATCGAAACCTGATCAAGTGGCAGAAGCAGCGGTGCTCTCGAAACAACTGGGTAAACCGGTGAAGGTAGTTTGGAGCCGTGAAGACGATATCCAATTCGACTTCTACCATTCGGTGGCCGCGATGTATATGAAGGCGGCGGTTGGAGTGAATGGCAAGCCGACAGCGTGGCTGCAGCGCACCGTTTATCCGCCAATCGGTTCCACCTTCGACGTGAACGCGAAATATGCCGACGACGAAATGGGACTTGGATGGAACAATCTGCCGTTCGACATTCCGAACCACCGTGCGGAGAATGGTCCGGCGGACGCGCATGTGCGCATCGGATGGCTGCGCAGCGTAGCCAACATTTATCACGCATTCGCGATTCACTCTTTCGCGGATGAACTGGCCAATGCCGCCAATCAGGACTCGGTCCAATATTTGCTTGAGTTGATCGGGCCGCCCCGTATCGTTCCGCTGAAAGCGGACCCCGATGACGCGGAAGAGCAGAAGCGGTACCCACTCGACACGGCGCGGCTGACTCGCGTGGTGCAGATGGTGGCGGAAAAGTCAGCCTGGGGAAAACGTCCCAGCGGTAAGGGACACGGATTCGGCATCGCCGCGCACCGCTCTTTCTTGACTTATGTGGCAACGGTGGTCGAGGTCGAAGTCGATGATATGGGCCAGGTGAAGATTCCGAATGTTTGGACGTCAGTAGACGCCGGAACAATCGTTGCACCCGACAATGTCCGCAACCAGTTCGAAGGAGCCGCGAACTTTGGCGCGAGTCTGGCGCTGCTTAGCGAGATCACCGTCACGAATGGAGTAGTGAACCAGAACAACTTTAACGACTATCGGCTGGTTCGCATGAATGACGCCGTAAAGCATACCAACGTTTACATCGTGGAGAGCGACGCTCCTCCCGCGGGTGTGGGTGAGCCGGGAGTACCGCCATTCGCCCCGGCGCTTTACAACGCCATTCACGCGGCAACTGGAAAACGCATCCGGGAGTTGCCGTTGTCGAAAACGAGTTTGGTGTAAGGAGCGCAAGGACGGGTTCATTATTCAACAGGGGATGATGCGGTGTTTGCCTCGGACTTGAGCCGCTGGGTCGAGACTGCCAAGAACCTTTGCGAAATCGTGGCTATCTTTGGAGGCGCTGCATGGACTTATCTCAACTATTTTCGCGGTCGAATCTATAAGTCACGGTTGGAATGTTCGATGGAGGCTTCCGTCGAGAGGCGGTCAGGTCACTCGTTTCTCAGGGTCGTAGTAAGGATCAGAAATATTGGCTTGTCGAAGGTGTCGATTCAACAAAAGGGCACTGGGTTACTCATCGACTCAGCGGTTATGCAAGGTCAAGCCCCTCTGTTCCCCAGCAAGGTTCGGTGGAAAAACCTGGCAGCGTTTGAGGTTTTTTCGGGAAATAATGGGGTGGACCCCTCAGAGCCGATATCAGAGTCGGTAATGATCGCCCTGCCTCACGGCGATGCTCTCGCGCACAGGGTAGCCTTGACGGTAGTTTCCGGCGAGTTCTGGTGGACAGCAGCGACCATCGTAGCCGATACTTAGATGGGAAGAGCCGGGGGCAAGTATGGCAGCTAAAACCCGCGATGTAGCGCAAAAAGCAGAACGGTGGACGCAGGATCAGATCGATGCAGTGGAAAGAGCCAAAGAAGAGCAACGGCGCAGAGAGCAACAGATGAATCAGCAGCGCGAAGCTAATTCCCAGGCCCACCGCAGCGATCCGCGATAGTAGGCTTTCCCAATCTCACTCAGGAGCATACTCAATGTCAGCACCCAGCCGCCGGCCGGAGATTCGCCGGCGCAGAGCTCGTCAGCATAAGATCACCACACTGCGCAAACGCCTCGCTTCGGCGCAGACCGACGCCGACCGCAACCGGGTCACCGCCAAGCTGCACAAACTCTCCATTGCTTCACCTGGCCAGCCTCTGGTGAAGTAGCTCCACGCTCAAAGATTGGATAAAGTGGCTTGAAAGAAGTCGATTAGGCTACGCCTGCGGTCGTCTTGCTGCCGGGAGCGGAAGACTGGCCGGATGATTCTGTATCGCCTGACTGGTTCAAGACCTCCTGATAGACATCCATGATCCGGCGCACGGATTTTTCCCAGGAAAATTTAGCTGCCTGGCGGTAGCTGCGCTCCTTCATTTTCTCGCGCAAAGGCTGATCGAGAAGAACCCGGTGCAGCGCGCGCATGATTTCAAAAACATTCTCCGGATGCACCAGCACCGCGGCGTTACCTACGACCTCGGGCAACGACGACACATTCGATGTCACCACCGGAGTGCCGTGAGCCATAGCTTCAAGCGGTGGCAGGCCGAAGCCTTCATAGAGCGACGGAAAGACGAAAATCTTGGCCGCATCATAAAACGTGCGTAAAACCTCGATAGGCACAAATCCCAAGAAGCGCACATCGTTTTGCACGCCGCTTCGGATCACGGTGCGCCGCAGGTCGGGATTGCCGGAGAGGTCGTCCCCGATGATGATGAGCTTCAGGTCGGGAAATAGTTGTTCCTTTTCCAGCTCCGTTTTCAACGCTGAGAATGCTTCGATCATGCGTACAACATTTTTATGTGGACTGATTCTTCCGGCATAAAGCAGAAACGGATAGGTGACCTGATAACGCTCGACGATCAACTCGCGGTCCGCGGGGTTGGCATGGCCCTGCAGCAGCCGTTCGTCGATCGCGTTATAGACAACCTCGATGCGTCCCGCGGGAATGTTGAATAACTTCTCAGTCTCCAATTTCGTGAAGTTTGAGACTGCGAAAATGCGCGCGGCTCCGCTCAGTACCTGCTTGGTCATTTGGAAGTGAACGGTTCGCCAGAATCCGGTGCGCTCGCGAGCCCGCGAGAGATGATCGAGAATATCGTGCACGGTCATCACATAGGGACACGACAGAGCGCGCGGCACGGAAAACAAATTCGGAATATGGACCAGGTCGCACTCAAGGCGCTTTACTTCCATGCGAAATTCGCGGTAACTGGTGAGGGAGCGTTCCGGCTCGGCCAGAGCAACAGTATGAAAGTTGGCTGGGAGTGGACCGATTTCCTTGACCTTGGCGGAAGGGCCTAAGAGAAAATAGGTAGTCTCTCGGTCAAGCCTTCCCAAGGTTCGAATCACATTGCGGATGTACGTACCGACGCCGAACTCAGTCATGCGCCGAATGTCGATTGCGATCTTCACGGAAGGCATTTAACCATAGGGGACGCAACGGCTCCCAGCAGAATCAAACGAAGCTGTCTAGGCTCGCACTTCAGGCTCGCACTTCAGGCTCGAATTTCTGCCTGTGCCCTGGCGCGGCGCTCGGCGTACAACGGAAAAATCTCGCACATTTCCAGCACTTCTTTACGGATTCTGGCTAGAACGGCTGCATCAGTGCGGTGCAGCAATGCCTCGGCGATCCAGCGCCCGACCCGTGCCATCTCGGGCTCCTTCATTCCACGCGTGGTGAGAGCGGGTGTGCCGATGCGAATACCGCTCGGCTTCAACGGAGGATTGACATCGAAGGGGATGGCATTCTTGTTGACGGTGATTCCGGCTTCGCCGAGCGCCTTCTCGGCTTCACTGCCCAGCATACCTTTGGAGAAGACATCGACCAGCATCAGGTGCGTATCCGTTCCTCCTGAGATGATACGAAAACCCTCGGCCGCGAGCGTCTCTGCCAGCACCTTCGCGTTGCTTACAACTTGCTTCGCGTAATCGCGGAATTCGGGTTGCATCGCTTCCTGAAAGCAGATCGCTTTGGCGGCGATGATATGCATGAGCGGGCCACCCTGCATTCCGGGAAAGACCACTTTGTCGATCGCTTGTGCGAATTCGGCCTTGGACAGAATCATGCCGGAGCGTGGCCCCCGCAGCGTCTTGTGCGTTGTGGAGGTCACAATGTGCGCGTGTGGAACCGGCGAAGGGTGCGCGCCCCCCGCAACCAATCCGGCGAAATGTGCCATATCGACCAGAAAGAGGGCACCGACTTTGTCGGCAATCTGACGCATGCGGGCAAAATCGATGATGCGGGGATAAGCGCTGCCACCGCCGATGATTAACTTCGGACGATGCTCCTCGGCCAACTTTTCGAGTGCATCATAATCGATCGTTTCGCTTTCTTTGGTCACGCCGTAAGGAACGATTTTGTAAGTCTTTCCGGAAAAATTGAGATGATGCCCGTGCGTGAGGTGCCCACCGTGCGCCAGGTTTAATCCCAGGATCGTGTCACCCGGCTGCAATACGGCAGCATAAGCTTCCATGTTCGCCTGCGAACCGGCGTGGGGCTGTACGTTGGCGTGCTCTGCACCGAATAATTTTTTGGCGCGGTCGCGGGCCAGGTTCTCCACTACGTCCGCGAATTCGCAACCGCCGTAGTAGCGCTTGCCGGGATATCCTTCGGCATATTTATTTGTGAAAACCGAGCCTGCGGCTTCAAGCACGGCTTCGCTGACAAAATTTTCCGAGGCAATCAGCTCCAGACCCTCGTGCTGGCGGCGGGTTTCGTTGTCGATAGCAGCGGCGATTTGCGGGTCGGCTTCATAGAGTGGGCGGTACATATTCAGAGCTGAATTCTTCATATGGTTTTCCTGGAGGCTTCGTATACGTCGGGATTGTGAAGTTCCATGAATCTTTCGGGAAACTTAACCGGAGTAAAACCAACTTGCGAGTAAAGTCCGTGGGCATCGCGGGTAGTCAAAATCCAGCGCCGCAAATTCTGCAGCCTGGGATGCTGCATAATACACTGCATTAGCCACTTGCCAAGGCCGTGTCCGCGATGGGTTTCGAGCACAAACACGTCGCCGATATAGGCGATCGTGGCGAAATCGCTGATCACGCGCGCGAAGCCGACTTGCGCGCCATTTCCATCATAAACGCCGAAACAGAGTGAACTCTGGATTGACTGTGCCACAACTTCCCGCGGGATTCCCTTCGCCCAATAGCAGTTCGTGAGAAACCCGTAGACCACATCCAGACTTAGCCGCTCAGGGTCGGTGCTGATCACGAACTCGCCACGACTGTACTCCGCCAGTATTTCGGTATCAGTTCTGTGCGCCACGGCCATGTCACATTCTACCGCCTAGTCCCCAACCTGCGAGATGGTTAGCCTTCGAACGCCGTGCGCAGAAAAGAGGCCAGCTGCCAACCATCCATATATTTGTATGGAGTCTCACCCATAGTGTAGTGGCCGCATGGAAGAACCACGACTTTGTGATCCAATCCATGCCGCTCGAATTCGGATACGACATTGCGCGAAAGTTCGGGCAAGAAAGTGAGATCGTATTTCGCATAGATGATGAGCGACTTCCGCGGCCACCGCGCAAACTGCTTGAAGTAAGCCTTGGGACTCACGGCGAGCCAGGATTGGCGCAAGGTTTCGAGGTCAGTTTGCGATTCGATTCCCTGCCGGATATGCCTGGTGGATTGTCCATGCCATACGACGTCGGCGACGTAAGTGGAAGCATGATTAAAGGCCGCGACGCGGATGCGGGGGTCGTGCGCGGCGGCAATAAATGCGTAACAGGAGCCGAGACTTGTTCCGACAATTCCGAGTTTGTTAAAGCCCTGCTGCTCCAGCCAATCGAGACAGCAGCGCACATCCACCACCCCCTGGCGCACGGCATCGAGGGTGCGGCCGATGTTGGCGGAGACGGCATAATCGGCGCGGCTGATTTCTGCGGGCATGCGGATATCGTGATAGGGCATGCTCAAGCGAAGCACCGAGATGCCAAGCATGTTCAACACTTTGCACAAGCTGACGTAAGCGATAGCGTCGGCGTTCCAGTGCGGCAGAAGGACGAGAGCACGGCGTCCCCGCGCGGGAAACCACCGTGCGTTCACCAGATTATTTTCCGGATAAGGCGTCTTTACGGGCGCAGTAAAGCGCAGGAATTCGGCGAACGTTCCTTTCACCTTGGCTTCCAGCTTGGGGTCAGGAACTTCTCGGGTAGAGAAAACCTGCACTTCGCGCTTCTCAAGGCGGAAATCGGTAGGCGTCTGATAGGAAAAAAATTCGTCGCTGGAGGCTACAATGCGGCGGTTGAAATCGATAAAGAATTTCGCCGGATCTTCGACCGCCTGTCCAGGACGGGCGCCGTTGCGGCACGGCCAGTTCTGGGCGAATTCGATGCCCCAATCCAGCGGGCGCACCACACGGTTATTGTCCACCGAGGTGAGGCGATGTTCCCAGTCGTACATCCACTGTGCATAGCGCGAAGGCATAGTCAACCTTCTAGTTTAGCAAGCCGCCGCGAGTAACCTCAGGTGCTAACCATTCAACGGGTGCAATGAGAAGTTGATGCTTGGCATTTAGTCCTTTAACGGGACGCCGTGAAGAAATCCTGACGGGCGTTTGTGACATTGGTCACCGAGAGCCGCCCGCGAGATTGCGATATTTGAGAGTTAAAGGAAGTGGCAGTTAAGTCGCTTGCTTGCGTGTAACTACATTTGGAGTTACAATGAATTTGGAATGGGACGTGGCGAAGAACCGCATTAACGTCCGCAAGCATGGGATCGACTTCGCTGATGCTGAGGAGATGTTCCGCGGCGTGGTTGTGGCGGAACCGGACACGCGGGAGGACTACGGAGAGAACCGATGGGTTGGTCTCGGCCTGATCCGCGGTCGCACCATGCAAGCGGTTTTCACGGAACGCGGACCGGGCACTGTTCGCATAATCTCACTCAGAAAGGCAACTCGGCGTGAAAGGGAACAATACCAAAAAGCGATCGAAAACAGATTGGAAGAGGGTTGACGCGCTTCAGGATTCGGACATTGATTTTTCTGACTCCCCCGAGCTCGGCCCTGATTTCTTCAAGAATGCAATCATCTGGCCTGGGCCGAAAAAGCAGATTACTTTGCGCGTTGATCCCGACGTGCTGACGTTCTTCCGCAAGCACGGCCGCGGTTATCAAACGACGATCAATGCCGTCCTGCGCAAGTACATGGAAGCCCAAAAAGAACACCAGAGAGCGTAGCCGCTTCTTTCAACTTTCGTATCTTCGTGGCACGCGCTTGGAAATATTGCAGAGGATTTCGTAAGGCGAGCTGTTGGCGAGGCGTGCGTGCTCGAGCGCATCGACGGCTAGGCCATCGCTGGTTCCGAGCAGGATTACTTCGTCGCCGACAGCGATCCCGGGAATGCCAGTTACGTCCACTAGCGTAAGATCCATCGAGATGCTGCCGACGATGGGGGCGTAGTGGTCGCGGACCATGACGCGGCCACGATTCGAGAGCTGGCGGTTGTATCCGTCAGCGTAGCCGACGGGAAGAACGGCCACGTGCGCCGGAGCTTTCGTGACATAGGTTCCGCCGTAGCCGAGAGCTTGATTCGCGGCGAAATTTCGCATGGACAGAATTTTAGTTTTCCAGGTGAGAACCGGCTTGACGGAGAGGCGCAGCGTACCTCCGCTCACTTCCCTACCTGCACGCTGGAATGGCAAGTAATAACCGTAGAGGGCAATGCCGGGGCGCACCATTTTGTTCCAGGTCTCGCGGCGCGAGATCAATGCGCTAGTGTTTGCCATGTGGACGAGTTCGGGGTCGAATCCGGCTGCTCGCACCATGCGCTGCGCTTCTTCGAAACGGCGTGACTGCTCAGCCACGGAAGGTGCGTCCATAATTTCGGAAGATGCGAGATGAGTGGAAAGGCCTTCGAGAATCAAGTGCGGCGCAGCACTGATGGCTTCCAGCACGGCGGGAAGTTCTTCGAGCGATACACCGAGCCGGCCCATGCCAGTGTCTACCTTCAAGTGCACGGCATGGCGCACGTTCGCGCGCGCGGCGGCGGCCTCCAGAGACCCGATGTGCCAAGGCTCCCAGACTGTGGGTGTGAGCCCCAAGCGAACGATCTCAGTTTCTTCTCCGCGCCAGAAGCCGGTCATCAGGAGAATGCGGGATTGGATATCGGCATCACGCAGCGGGATGGCCTCGTCGAGCGAAGTGACGCCGAGCCATTTCGCTGCTTCTGACTGCAAAGCTCGCGAACACTCTACCGCGCCGTGGCCGTAGGCATCGGCTTTTACGACGGCGCATACCGTAACGCCAGGGCCAGCATGCTTTACGACCGTACGAAAATTTTGCCGCAGAGTGGGCAAGGAAACCTCGGCCCATGTGGGACGGGTGGCCACGCGGCTCGGAATTTCTATAGTGCTCGCCACTGAGGTCGATTATAGCGGCACCGTCGCGCAGCCTCAGGTTACGCTTGGGCTACTCCCGCTTGGTTTCTCCCGCATTCCGTGTAGCCTCACGCGATCAATTGCCCGCCAGCGAGAAGTTCACCGTGATCTGGGTTTCGACTTCAACCGGTTCGCTATTCAGGATGTAAGGGCGGTAGCGCCACTGGCGTACGGCCTCGATGGCAGCCGGCGCCAACATAGGGTGACCGGTGACAACAGTCAGATTTTCAATCGTGCCTTGCTTGCTGATGATTGCCTGCAGCACAACCGTGCCCTGGATTCTAGCGCTGCGAGCTAAGGCGGGATATGTGGGCTGCACTTTGCGGATTAGATTTCCTTCGCTGATGTGCGAGAGGCGAAGTGGATGAGCGACAGCTGGCAGCGGAGCCGTGGGTAAGATCGGCTGCGTCCCACTGGAAAATAACCCAGGTAGACCGTGTGGGTCGGCGCCTCCGGCGGGAATGTACGGCCCGGCGTCGGTGCCTAGCGGTGCATCATTATCGATCGCAGCTGGCCTGCCAGTAGGAAGAGGCGAGGGGCGACGGAAAAAGAATTCTGCAGGCCGGCGCGGTGCGATGCCCGGACCGGCGTGAGGTCTGACGGCGGGCTCTTCGAGGGGCTGGCCCAGGCTGATGGGCGTTGAGAGCGGATGAAATGAGGGAATTCCTACTTGGCGCAACAGCGGCAAGATCAGTAATGAGCTGGTGAGCAGAGCTTGCAATCCGAACGAGCTCAGGATGGTGCCGCCGCGGCGGGCACGCTCGCCCCAGGATGATTCGACTGTGGCGGCAAACATATTTGCGTTAGTCACTGCGTCCTCCTGAAGTGTTACTGCTAAGGACACCGGAAGATTCTTTTGCGGAGGCTGTTCAAGAAATAAAAAAAGGCCGCGCGGGGCGCGGCCTCAGGGAACTTTCACGACACTTGTGGTGTCGCGGAAAAATTATTTGCCCGGTGGCGTAGTTGACTTGGGAGCTGCCGGCTTCGGAGTCGTGGGCTTCGGAGTCGCTGGCCGCACCGACGCGCCGGGAGCTGCTGGAGCCGGTACACCGGACTTCGCGTTGTAAAGGTCGACAACCTCCCTGGTGATATCGCCTTGGTCGCCGTACCACAGCAATGGGCTCTGCGGCCAGGGATTCGAGGTGTCCATGACCATGGCATAGCCACCGTCCTGCGCATGCTTCACAATGACGGGCGCCATCTTCTGCAGAATGCGCTGGAAGATTTCTTTCTGCTGGTTCTGCGCGTCTTCCTGAGCGTCCTGCACGGAGCGGTCAAAGGACTTCTTCTTGGTCTCGATCTGTTTTTGGAGAGTGGCGCGGGCTTCGTCGTTCAGCTTGTCGCCCTGGGTTTGATATTGCCTCTGCAAACTTTCCAGTTCGTCGTTTTGCGCCTTTAGTTCGTTCTGTTTGGGCTCCAGCTTCTTGCGTAGAGCTTCGAAGTCGCGTTGACCTTCGTTGCTACCCATTACTGCTTGCTCAATGTTAATGGTTCCGAGCTTGGTACCGGTACCGGTCGCGATGGGACTAGAGGGTGCCGAAGCTGCGGGCGAAGTGGCCCCGCCCGCGGGGGCAGCCGCACTCGAGGTTTGGGCGAAAGCGGAGATCATGGAGAAAACCGCAATGGCCAGGAAAGAACGCAGAAGCTTGCTTGTCATCGGATTCGCTTAAACTCCTTGAAACTTTGATTCCGCGAAACATGCTTCGAAAACAGGCTCCGAAAACATGGTTCCGGGAAGACTCAGATTTACCCTTTTTCAGGCAACGCTGGGAAGGCGTACTGGATTGCCAGCATCACACGCCGGGGTTGCGGACGTGTCCTCCACTCCTGGTCAGCTTTCTGCAATGGCGTGGATCAAAAACATTATAGAGAGCATCCTCGGGCGGCGTCAAACGCGGGGCTGGTCCTCAAGCGCCGTCATGTGGATGGAGGGCGGCGGGGCGAGGTTGTGAAGGACGAAACGAGTGCCGGCATAATTCTACAGTTGGATGCGGGGTTTCTGAGCGTTCGAATCCCTAGAGGGATGGGTTCGTGGAATCCCACCCTTGCGCAAACTGCGCGCAAGGATGGGCCACCCGGCAGGATGGCAGGTCTTTAGAACGTGGTGGCGACGGTGAAGCGGAAGGTTTTGCGGGGCTCGCGCAGCAGGAAGGTGGGCGCGTAGGTGTTAACCGCAAGGTGGTAGGTATAGTTGCCGGCGGCGGTGTTGGGGAACATACCGCGGGTGATCGGAATCGGCGGAGTGGCGGGGCTATCCAGGCGCAGAGGGTTATAGGCCCAATAGATGCGGAAAGGAGCGTTGACTATGGGCAGGAACGTTTGCAGTTCGAGACCGGTGGACATACGCGGGCGCCAATTGGTCTGCCCCAGGACTTGCAATTGTTGCTTGGGCAGGGGGTTCAGGAAACTGCCGACAGTACATCCGGTACCGGTAGCCGTGGCCGTCGCCTGGTCCTGCGCGGGACATCCGAAGAGCTGTCCGATCACCTGGTCATACTGCTGCGACGCAATCTGCAACTGCGAGGGACGAACAATGGGATCAATTCCCGCGTCCAAGAATGGAGCGATCGCCACCGGTCCGTAGATGGTGATGCGGTATTCGAAATTGGTTACGATACTGAGGTCGCCTCCGGGGAAGGTGATCTGGTCCACGGGGATCGGCACGGTCAAGGCGCCGAGAAGCGGATTCAGCGGGTTCTTGAGGACTGGAGTTCCATCAGGATTGGTAAGAGCGATGGAACCGACGCTGGGCAGGAAGGCCACCGGAGAGACCGAGCGAATGTCGAAACCGCGGAGATCGTTCTCGCCGCCCAAGTAGGAGCGCTGGAATGGCGGCGCTACTAAGCCGGCATAGCCGGTGATGAAAGATCCCTGAACGTTGAAGCCAAAAGCGTTTCTCCGGTTCTGGAGCGGGATAAACCTCTTGTATTGCACGATAGGCCGAACAGAGCGAACCGTGCCGCCCAGTCCAGCCAACTCCGCTCCCAAGGTAAATTGCTGCCCACGATGGGGCGAGATTGGGCTATCAATGGTGTTGAAAGAGAAATTGGGGAAGATCTTGCTGGTGATAATTCCCTGCAATGCGTTAGGCCCGGAGATGCCGCGGAAGGCAATGAACTCGAACAAGTTTCTGGAAGCGTTGCTCAGCGCCAGCAGCGAAGATCGATCAAACGAATAAGTGATGCCTACGCGCTTGAAGGAGCGGCGCAGCGGGTAGCTTAAGGAAGTGGTGAATCCGGCGCTGGACTGGGTGTAATTTTGCAGATTCTGCAGGACGGTGTTGGGCAGGTTCAGGGTTTGGCCGCTGAAAACTGAAAGCTGCCGGGCCTGGTCATAACTCACCTTATTCAGATAAACGTTGAACCCGAACTGCAGAGGGCGGTCGAACACGTAGGGCTGAGTGAAGCCAAAACGGACGCTGCGCGCCAGGTTCCCGATGCTGGCCTGCACCTGAAGCGTCTCGCCCAGACCGAGGAAGTTATTGGTGGAGTAATTGATACCGACGAAAGCGCCTTCGAGTCCGCTGACGCCGCCGTTCAGACCAATGCTGTTCTTACCCTTCTCATGGACCTTGAGAGTGAGGTCGACTAATCCATCTTTCTCGTCCAGTTTCCTGTCAGTAATATTGGGATCCTCGGGTTTTAATTGATCGAAGTATCCCAGTTGATTCAGGCGCAGCAAACTTAATTCCCAGAGACGCGAGTTGTAGATGTTGCCTTCTTCGAGGGCGATCTCGCGCCGGATGACCTTGTCGCGAGTTGTGGTGTTGCCCTGGAACTCGATGCGGCGAACATAAAATTGCTTGCCTTCGTCCACGTCAACGTCGAGGAATATCTGTTTCTTGTCGTCGTCGAACCTAGTTTCGGGCACTGATGTGAAATTGATGTAGCCCTGCTCGCCATAGGCTTTGCGCAGATTCTCCAGGCCCTTGCCGATTTTATCTTTGCTGAAAATGTCTCCATCTTTAATGGGAAAGAGATTTCGCAAAGCTTTTACATTCGAGACGGCTTTATTGTTCTTAAAGGTAATCCCCCCCAGGGTATAGCGATCACCCTCCTCGATGGGCATGGTAATGTCGACGGCTTTGCCCGGGCCACTCTGCAACAGAGGAATGTGCGTCCCACTGTGTCCGGTATCGTGAATCTGGGTCTTCGGCTGATCTACGATGACTTTGAAATATCCGCGGTTCTGGTACTCGTTGCGAACCCGTTCGGTATCTTCATCGAGCTTGGTGGCATCGTAGGTTCGGGCGAAAATGTTTTCCAGAAAGATCGAGTGCGGAATTCCGATGGGGCGCAGATTCTTCATGGAATAACGCAAGAGCCGCGTCTTGACGTTCTTGTTGCCTTCGAACTTGATCTTGCCAACTTTCACCTTGGGGCCTTCTTTGACCACGAAGGTGATGCCGACAGCGGCGGGCGGAATCTGGCGAATCTCAGTGCGGATGGTGGAGAATTGGCGGCCGTGTTCGGCGAGCAGGCCTTTAATGGCAACTTCCGCCTTCTTCAATTTCGTCGGATCGTACTGGCTTTCCACCGACAAGCCGACTTTTGCTTCTTTGAACCGGTCGAGCACATCGCTGGTCGAGACCGAACTAAGGCCGAGGTAGTTGATCTCGCGAATGGTAGGTTTTTCTTTGACCTGAATAATCAGGCGCCAGCCCTTGGGAGTTTCTTCGCGCGAGAAGCGGATGTCCTCGAAGTAGCCGGTATTCCAAAGAGCATCGAAGTCGCGCTCGAGCGCGGCGGGATCGTAAATGTCGCCGGGGTGGGTGAAGATGCGGGCCTTGATGGTTTCGGAGGGAATTCGGCGATTGCCGGTGACATTGATCTCGGAGATAACGTCAGTTTGGGCCCAGCTTGCCGAGGCGAGAAAAACTCCGAGCACAATTCCCAGTACCCATCCGCACCATTTCATTCGGCGACAAAGCCGTGCGAATGAAGGAGATGGAGTGGGTGTGGCGCCGGAAAGGCCGCAGCCGTTCTCAGGCACAACAATGTCCGTATGAAAGCGAAAGCGAATCGCTACGACCTCAACCTTTCGGATGTAGGAAAACGACAATTATACGGTAGAGAACGAGAAAGCGTCCAAGGTGCCGCTCTTGCTGGCGGTTTCATGGAACGGAGCTGGTTGACTCCACTTCAACCAAGACGGAATAAAACGTTGCGGAGTTGCCCAAGTCAGAAAGTTTTTCTGAGGTGAGCACATTAATATTGCGAAGACCGGGGCTCAACTTCGCCCAATTCAGTCGGGCGCAGACTACTCCGGGCTGAACTGCGCCATCCACCCGGGCTCTCAAGAAAATTTCTCCTCGATGGTTGTACACCTTTACGGTGGATCCGTCGATAATGCCGCGGGTAAGGGCATCGGCGGAATTTATTTCCAGCAGGTCAGTATCCTCCATCTGCTGGATGGAAGGGAGGTTGGAAAAAGTTGAGTTCAGGAAATTGTCGGCTTTGCGGGCTAAGAGTTCCAGCGGATATTTCGCGATGCCGGTCCCGTTGCGCGATTCTGCGGGAGGGATGAAGTCGGCAACGGGATCGAGCCCCAGAGCTGTCATCGCCTCACTATAAAGTTCAGCCTTGCCTGATGGAGTGCGGAAGTTGCCTTGCGCGAAAGGAAGGAACGGGGACGCTTCGTTTGCCTGTGGTGGATTCGGAGCCGATCCGCGGGACGCAGCAAAATTCAGCCGTACGTGGCCTTCGCGCTGCAGGCGCTCGCGAGTGATGCCCTGCAACCACGGGTTGCCGGAAGATAAGGCACCATCGATCATTTCGTCCGTGCTCTCGCTGAAGCATTCCTCGGTGAATCCCATGCGCGCGGCGAGCGACCGGAACAAATCGACATTCGATCGACATTCTCCCAGCGGGGCGATCGCCTGGTCTGACATTTGCAGGTAATAGTGGCCATATGCTGCCTGCAAATCCCTATGCTCGAAAAATGTGGTCGCCGGCAATACGATATCCGCGTAATCCGTGGTATCAGTAAAAAATTGTTCATGGACTACCGTGAATAGGTCGGTACGCTTGAGGCCGCGAACCACCTCGTTGTGGTTCGGACAAACTGCCGCTGGATTCGAACCGTAGACCAACAATGCTTTGAGCGGAGGATCGCTCAAAGTATTCAATGCCTTGCCGAGTTCCACCATGTTCACTCCCCGCGGAGTTTTGCCGTCGCGGGGTTTGAGGTCGGGACGCCGGAGAGCAACTTTGTTTAGATCGAAGGCGCCGCTGGTCGACAAGTGAATTCCGCCGCCTACGTCTTTCAGGGAGCCAGTAATGCAAGGCAGCATGGAGATGGCGCGGGTGGCCATCCCCCCGTTCTCGGAACGCTGGACGCCGTAGTTCACGCGGATCACTGCCGGTCGCGTCGTGGCATATTCGCGCGCCAGCTTGCGGATGTCATCGACGGAGATTCCCGTCCACTGGGCCGCGCGCTCGGGTGCGTACGCTTTCACTTTCTCACGCAGTTCGTCGAATCCCAGCGTGTATTTTGCAACGTAGTCGGCATCGTAAAGTCCTTCGCCGATGATGACGTGCATCATGGCAAGAGCGAGAGCGCAGTCTGTGCCGGGATTGATGGGGAGATACCAATCGGCGCAGGCCGCGGTGCGGGTGCGATAGGGATCGATGACTACGAGTTTCGCGCCTTTACGGCGCGCTTCCACGATGAAGGGCCAGAGGTGAACATTGTTGCCGTGAATATTGGACGCCCAGGCGATGATGTATCGAGAGTGCGCGAACTGATCGGGCTCGGTGCCGAGCTTCACGCCCATGACGGATTCGAGTCCAGCTTCGCCGGCGGAGGAACAAATTGTCCGCTCCAGTTCGGAGGCCCCGAGGCGGGTGAAAAATCGGCGGTCCATCGAGCCACCATTCAGAGCCCCGAGCGTGCCGCCGTAGGAATAGGGAAGAATCGCTTCGCTGCCGAACTCGGCGATGATGGAGCGAAAGCGCTCGGCAATTTCGTCCAGCGCTTCATTCCAGGTGATGCGCTGCCAAAGTTCGCTCCCTGTTTTAGAGGCAGTTCCCTTGGCTGCGATCCGGCGCACGGGATAGAGAACACGGTCGGGTGAATAAACCCGATCCAGGTATTTCGCGACCTTGGCACACAGAAATCCGCGAGTGACCGGATGATTTGGGTCGCCCTGAATTTTGGTGGCGAGCCCGTCTTCGACCGTGATCAACACGCCGCAAGCATCGGGACAATCGTGCGGACACCCGGCATGGACCATAGTTTTCATGAGCAATAATTATAGGGGACCTGCTTGAAATGCGGGGGACAGTCTTTCGATGCGATACAGGTCAAGAACAATCGAGCTTTGCTCGACGGACAACCGGGGGCGGCTGTCCCCACAAGCTGAGTTTATTTACTTGATTTCCAGAACTTCTTTCTCTTTGGCTTTGCTCATCTCTTCCATCTTTTTGATTTCGCCGTCGGTGAGTTTCTGGATTTCGTCGAGGGAACGCTTCTCGTCGTCCTCGGTAATTTTCTTGTCCTTCATCGCCTTCTTGATGGCGTCGTTGCCATCGCGGCGGATATTCCGAACCGCGGTGCGGTGCTCTTCGAGAACTTTATTCAGGTGCTTCACCATTTCCTGGCGGCGTTCATGGGTGAGCGCGGGGACGGGGACGCGAATCAGCTTGCCGTCGTTCATGGGATTCAATCCCAGTTCGGCGGAGCGAATTGCTTTCTCGATTGCACCCACCTGCGAGGGATCGAAAGGTTGAACCGTGATCATCTGCGGCTCGGGCGCGTGGACTTGCGCGATCTGGTTGAGTGGCATCTGCGAGCCGTAGTAATCGACGCTGACGCTGTCGAGCATGTGCACCGAGGCACGCCCGGTACGCGTGGCGGCCATCGCCTTGCGAAAATCTTCGACCGCTTTGTCCATTCGCGTTTTGAGTTGTACCCGAATTTCTTTAAGAGGCGCGCTATCAGGCATGGATGAGCTCCGTTAAGCTTGATGAACCAAAACGTTGAATTATAAACCGGACCCAGCCGGCTAAGGATTTGCGCGGATCACTACCGATGAAAACTATCGATCCGCGAGCATGTACGGGGAGTTTTCTTACGCGCTGACCGTAGACCCTATTTTTTCCCCGCTAAGTACCCGCCGAATGTTCCCATGCTTATTCAGATTGAACACGATGATGGGAAGATTGTTGTCTTTGCACAAACTGATGGCGGTGGAATCCATAACCTTGAGGCCGAGTTTGAGAACGTCCATATAGGTGATGTCGGTGAATTTCTTGGCGTCTTTCACTTTCATGGGATCGGCGTCGTAGATGCCATCGACTTTGGTGGCTTTGAGAATGGCGTCGGCTTTGATTTCCATGGCGCGCAGAGAGGCGGCGGTGTCGGTGGAGAAATAAGGGTTGCCGGTGCCGCCGGCGAAGATTACTACGCGTCCTTTTTCGAGATGGCGGATGGCGCGTCGGCGGATGAAGGGCTCGGCGACCTGATTCATCTCAATCGCGGTTTGCACGCGAGTGTAGACTTTTTGCTTCTCAAGAGCGTCCTGCAGAGCAAGCGCGTTGATCACAGTGGCCAGCATTCCCATGTGATCGGCGGAGACGCGGTCCATATCTTTGGCCTGGTCGGCGACACCGCGAAAGAAATTGCCGCCACCTACCACGATGGCGAGTTGCACGCCTAGCTTGTGCACATCGGCCAGTTCGGCGGCGACTTCGTGGATGCGATTGGTATCGACGCCGAAGCCCTGATTCGCAGCCAGGGCTTCTCCGGAGAGCTTGAGCAGCACGCGTTTGAAGGCAGGGGCGGAAGCAGTCATGTGGGTTCGTTGCGCCGGCTTGTCCGGCAGATCTCACACAAACAGGCACAAAAAAGGCGCCCCATTTGGGCGCCTAAACTTACTCTGGTTTCTGTTCTGTTGGTTTCGTAATGGCGATGGTCTCGCCCGCGTCGCCTACTTTAAAGCGCGCGAAGCGGCGGACGCTGATGTTCTCGCCCAGCTTGCCAATCTTCGCCGCGATGAGCTGCGCAATCGACATCGTCTGGTCTTTGATGAAAGGCTGCTCGAGCAGGCAGACCTCCTCGTAGAACTTTTCCATTTTGCCGGCAACCATCTTCTCGGCAATGTTCGGAGGCTTACCCGAGGCAACCGCCTGCGCGAGGTAGATCTCCTTCTCGCGGTCGAAATCGGCCTTGGTGACATCTTCCTTGCGAATGAACTTGGGATCGCTGGCCGCGATGTGCATGGCGATATCGTGCACCAGTTCCTTGAAGTCATCGGTGCGAGCCACGAAATCGCTCTCGCAATTCACTTCGAGGAGCACGCCGATCTTGCCACCAGCGTGAATATAACTGGTGACGGCTCCTTCGCTGGTTACGCGCGTGGCCTTCTTGGCGGCTACCGAGACGCCTTTTTTGCGCAGGATTACGACCGCCTGCTCCATATCGCCTTTCGCTTCAGTGAGCGCCTGTTTGCAATCCATCATGGGAGCCCCGGTTTTTTCCCGGAGGTCTTTTACTTGTGCTGCGGAAATGTTTGCCATAGTAGTGCTCATAAATCGGTTCCTAGTTTCTGGTTTCGGGTGTTAAGAAAATTTGTATCCTTGGTTTCAGATTACTCGAGACTGGAAACCTGAAACTGCTTCTTACAAACTTTGACCCGCGCCGGACGACCCGCGCGGGTCTGATGTCAGTGCCCGGTTTTCGTCTTGAAAGTTGCCTCAGGGGCTAAAGCCCGCATCGTTTTGGATCTTTAGCGGCACGGCTAAAGCTATGCCCTTCCCGAGCCCTTTTCCAGCCGTGGCCTTCCTATACCGTCTGACTTTCTACTTTCGGGATATCGGCCTCTTCGTTGGCGACCGGCTTTTTGTGCGTTCCGGGACCCAGCACCTCTTCCATGCTGATATCTTCGCCGATGTCCGCCAGGTCGGATGCGGCTGCGGCCTCCTGCTCACGACTTTCGAGCGCGGCCGCGGCATCTTCCGCCAGTTGTGTCTCACGGGCTTGAGCCTGTTCCGTGGCAGCAGTCATGTCGGCGATTTGTTTATCGCTCATCAACTGCGAGCCTTCGGCGATCGACTCTGAAATCTTTGAAGTGAATAAGCGAATCGCCCGCAACGCATCATCATTGCCGGGGATCACATAATCCACTTCGCTGGGATCGCAGTTGGTATCGACCACGGCGACCACGGGAATGCCAAGCTTGCGCGCCTCGCGAACGGCAATCTGTTCTTTGTTCGAATCGATCACAAAGATCGCATCCGGCAACCGGCTCATGTTCTTGATGCCCGCCAGGTTTGCCTGCAGATGCTTGCGCTCGCGTTCCAGTTTGATCACTTCCTTTTTCGGCAGCAGCTCGTAGCGGCCATCCGTGGCCATCTCGTCGAGCTCTTTCAGCCGCTTTACCGACTTCTGCACCGTAACCCAGTTGGTGAGGAGTCCGCCGAGCCAGCGCTGGTTGATGTAGAAGCCGCCGCACTTGGTAGCCTCTTCGGCAATCGCATCCTGGGCCTGGCGTTTGGTGCCTACGAACAGGACGATCTTGCCGCTGGCTGCGAGGTCCTGCACGAATTTCGACGCCTCTTTGAACATCTTCAGCGTCTTTTGCAAATCGATGATGTAGATTCCATTGCGCTCTCCGAAGATGTATTCCTTCATCTTGGGATTCCAGCGCTTCGTCTGATGCCCGAAGTGAACTCCCGCTTCGAGCAACTCCTTCATGGTGATAGTAGCCAATGAACCTCCTTATTTAGTCTGCATCCTTTGCGTAAGTACCGCTCCGGATTGCCATTCCCGTCCCCGCACCGCGAAGCACGGGAAGAATTGAACACCTGAAAAACAAGCTATTAGCTTTTGGCCTTTAGCTATAAAGCCAAATCAAAAACCTTGTCATTCCGAGCGGAGCGAGGAATCTCGGTCTGCTCTGCACAAGCCGCGCAATTACCGCTTGCTGAACTGGAAGCGCTTGCGCGCGCCCTTCTGACCGTACTTTTTGCGCTCCTTGCCACGCGGGTCGCGGGTGACCATGCCCTCGGACTTCAGCTTCCCGCGCAGTTCGGCGTTGAACTGCATCAGGGCGCGGGCGATGCCGAGCTTTACTGCATCGGCCTGACCGCGGACGCCGCCGCCCAGAACGCTGGCAACAATGTTGAAAGAAGCCGCGGTGTCGGTGGACGCCAATGGCGCCTTTGCCGCCGATCTCTGCGCCGGAGTCACGAAATATTCTTCGAATTCGCGGCCATTTACTTTGAACTCGCCGCCGCCTGGGCGCAGATAGACGCGCGCAATTGCGCGCTTCCGGCGTCCCGTTCCGTAATATTGAACCAGCTCTGCCATTTAGCTTTTAGCTCCTAATCCTGTTGTCAATCTAAGCTCGAACTTCCAACTTCAATTCCTGCGGCTTCTGCGCCTCGTGCGGATGCTTATCGCCTTTGTAAACTTGCAGCTTCGAGAGCATGTGATCCGCCAGCTTGTTTTTCGGCAGCATGCGGCGGACCGCGTCTTCGACAATTTTTTCCGGCTTGCGCGCCAGACGCTTGCGATAATCCTCGGTGCGCAGACCGCCCGGGTAACCGGTGTAGTGGTGATACTGCTTCTGTTCGGACTTCATGCCGGTGGTTTTTACTTTCTCGGCATTGATGACGATCACATGATCGCCGGTGTCGAGAAAGGGCGTGTATTGCGGATTTTCTTTACCCATTAGGACGCGCGCTACTGCGGAGGCCATACGCCCAAGCGTTTGCCCGTTCGCATCCACGACGTACCACTTGCGCACAATTTCCCCCGGTTTGGGGAAATAGGTTGACATCGGAACTCTCCCAGAATTAAAAAATTGCGAAACGCGATTGAAAATAGCTAAAGAAGACCGCTCGTTGATTCCCCGGCGAGGACGCCAGACCATCAGGCGGGCAACCGCGAGACTTCCCAAAGCTTTAAAGATACCGTAGGGCGCGGGAGAATGTCAATGTGAAGTTGGTTGTTCGAGGATTGTTCCATGCTAATGCGTACTGGTTACTGCCCAATGCGAGAATGACAAATCTCAGAGGACGAAAACGATCAAAGCACGCCGACGGTCTTGGCTCGCGCTACCATCCTTGGAAATGCAAAGAAAACTCAACAGTCTTCTGTACCGCCTTCCCGTCACACTCGGCGGGCGTGAACTTCCATTGCTTCGCTAAGGCGATTGCTTGCTCGCTTAAGTCAGGCCGGTCAGAACTCTGGATGGTGGTTTCGTAAACTCTGCCATCCACCCCAACGGTCGCACGCACCATTACATCTGAATCCGTAGCGCCGTTGCCCGCTTTGGGCTGAGGCATAAAAATGCTAAAGGGACGACGGTACATTTTGCAAATCGTGCGCAACTCAGCGCCGGCAGGCGCCGCGAGCACGTTTGCCTCGGAATCGTTAAGAACGCTGATGGACTGCGTGATCTCTGTTCTGTGGCTCCCGAAGGAGTAGGTGATCCGACCCGGCATCAGAGCTCCTGCGAAAGGAAAGAAATCATCGTTCTCGATCAGATCTGAACCCAATTTTTCTTCGAGCAGCACCCCGGTTAAGGAGTCGACACAGAGTTCGTTGTTTTGCGTTTGCGAGCCTTTAACAGTGTCGAACTCAATGCATTTCGCTTTGTGACCCGGGATATCCCGATCAATTATGCTGTGAATCACGTCATCATCATCGAAGTGCACCAGTTGAATCGGAGTGATGCGCGTCACGTTGATCAGTTCGGCCGGGATCATTGTCGATGCTCCAACTACGGCAACATGGTTCTGGGTCCAAACATTCAGCAAATGATAATTTCCAAACACATACTCTTGCCGTCTCCCTATGCCTTGAATTACCACGCGGCTGAAGCTGCCTTCCTGCACCCCACCGGCGGAAAAGACCCGAAACTTGTCAAGGCGCTCTGAATTGGGGCTTTGTTCTGGAGTGCTCACCATGTTTGCCCGTTCGAGCAGACGAAGCGCTTCTTCCCTGGCTTTAACGTCTTGAGCGGAACCAATGGCGGATTGCGCAAGGAGGAAGATGATGGATGCCAGGGCCCACTTCATAATGCCACCTCATAATGCCACCTCCGGCAGAAGATGATCGCCTACTGATTTGGAGGGATTCTATGCGCAATCCAGCGGCTTTGCCAACTTTTCCAAGATTACGACTGCGTCATTCATAGGCCAGCGCATCTATGGGATCTTTCTGCGCGGCCTTGTAGGCGGGATAGATTGCGCCGCAGGTTGCGCCGATAATGGCGACGAACATCGCCCGCACGATCCAGACGCCGCTTTGATCGATGTGAACCAGCGGCCAGCGCTGCTGAATTCCTAACCGCGCTGCCACGCTGAACGCGACACCCACGGCAATTCCCGCAAGCGCCAGCACAATCGTTTCTCGCAGAATCACATTTACGATGTAAATCTTCGATGCGCCCAACGACTTCAGAATGCCAATCTCGCGAGTGCGTTCCATGACCGCCGTATACATCGACTGGAAAATCACCAGGAAACCGATCACCAGGCTCACCCCAATCACCACCCCGATGAACGGTTTGAAGCCCGGCAGATGGCTGGGAGTCATCATGCTGAGGTAGTCCGAAGTGGAAAGCACGGAATACTTTTCCATGCCCGGCTGACTCTTTATTTCGTTCACTACGGCGGCGGCGTTATCCGGGTTGTCCAACTTTACGTAGAAGACCGATGCTTTGTCTTTGGCCCCCATCAGATCCTGCAGAGTACTCATGGGGATAAACTTGCGCGCGCCGCGGCCATTCTCGACAATTCCCGAAATTCGGAAGTCGTGGTTGAGAATGTCCATGGCGTCACCGACCTTCACATGCTTTTGACGGGCGATGTAGTCATCCACGAGAGCGTCGTTTGGCCCCTGAAAAGGTCCTCCCTGGACAAATTGAAAAGGACCGCCGAGAGCCTGGAAGCTGGAGATATCGATGCCATCGATTACTTCCAAAGCGCCGCTGGTGGCAATCTGCCAGATCACAGGGCTTACCACTTTCACGTGGGGAAGCCGGCGCAAAACGTCAGCCACCTTGACCGGTACCGGGGCGCCACTGATGCCGGCTAGAAATGAAGAGCTGGGAGGTTGCACAATTACGTCCGCTCCAATGCCTGCGGTGCGAAACTTTTGATCGTTCATGATGCCGTAGCAGAGGCCAACGATCAGCAGGATCAGCGTAACTTCCAGCGCAATGGCCACAATGCTGATCAATGACCGGATGGGCCGGTGCACGAGATTAGCGACTACCATCTTATTCATCATGATTAGGAAAGAGCTATCAGCATTTGGCAGTTAGCAATTAGCGGATGGCATCACCTTGGATCGGAGGCTTCTTGCTAAGTGCTAATTGCCAAATGCTAATTGCTTCGCCATGCCGCTAGCGGGTGTTCTCATCTAACGGCGGTACTACCGCGCTGGATTGCGGATGCGGTTTATTCAGACGCACGACCTCTGCGCCGGGCGGTTGCGCCAGGGCAAACTGCTCATCCCGCAACGGCTTGTTGATTTCCAGCTTCAGCAGGTTGAGGGTGATGTCGTACTCTTCCTGGGGACGGGAAATCTCGATGCGCGAAGGGAAGTTAGTGCCATCCCAATCCTTATAGCTGGCATAGCGGGCATCGGTTACCAGGTTACCCTGCCGATCGTAAATAAACTGGCGGTGAGGCAACAGATCGATGCGGCTGAAAACGATTTTGCGCGCCAATCTCCAACCCTCGTCGTCTTTATCTTTGCGAATTATCACCAGTTCGTAATCCTCCTGCAGAACACGGTGACCTTTTGCATCATGCAGAATCTCGTCGCCGTTTTCCAGAACGGCAATTTCGGACTGAGGATCGACGGGCTGGATGAGCAGCGCATTGAAGATATCCTGCGGCCGAATATTCTCCATCGGTTGGTCGGGGTTGGGCGCTTGCGCTTCGTTGGTACCGATGACGAAGCGATTCTTCGGCGGAATCCACAGTTTGAATTGCTTCCCGTCGCTCACCATGTCGAAGGCGGTGGTCCGCACGATCGGCAGCAATCCGATCATATGCAGCATGCCGGGTTTCCGTGCCAGCACGTAGCCACGAATCTCTTTGTAATCGGTGACGTGACCTCTTTTGGCGCCGCCCACGGAAGTATCGATATCTACGGTGGCTTGCAAGGACTGAATCTTTTCCGCCTGCTGGCTGATGCTGTCGATTAAGGCAGATTGGGATGCTTCCTTGAGGGGAGCTTTGGAATAAGTCTCCTCCACCGGGCGCGTGCGGAGCAGGCAGCCCGCTGTGGGAAGCATTGCCGATAGCAAAGTCAGAACCCTAAGAGGCGAGCTACATCTCATGAAGTATGGAATAACTCCTTGAACATTTGAGTATAACGCGGCGAAAAGGGTGCAAGAAGTCGCAGTGCATACAGGAAATACGTGAGCTCGAAGCTTCGCGGAAGCCGGAATCACGATCGGAACCTCACTGGTCAACGATTGCTAAGGCCAGGGCCGAACAATTCATGAGGTGCAATCAACTACACTAAATCTATTGTGCGAAAGTTTTTCTGGCTGATTCTGGTGGCCGTGCTGGCGTTCGCCGGCTGGTTTGCCTGGGCAGTGTTTGCGCCAACTGAACCCGCGGGGCAGAAGTTTGTAATGCTGCGGCCGGGCTTCTCGACCCGGCGGATTGCCTCGGAATTAAAGGCCAATGGAATCATCCGCAATGAAGACGCGTTCATTCTCTGGCACTATCTGCACCGCCGGCGTTCCTTGAAGGCGGGAGAGTATTTGTTTGATAAGTCCCGGAATATTGTTGACGTCCACAAGCGACTGGTGCGCGGCGACGTGTATTTCCGCACGGTGGTGGTGCCCGAAGGATTCACCATGTTCGATATTGCGCGGGCAATCGAGGCTGCAGGTCTCGGATCGAGCCAGGATTTCTTAAGGGTCGCGCAATCGGATACGGATCTGATCTCTGGTCTCGCGCCTGGCGCGCAATCTCTGGAGGGCTACCTTTTTCCGGATACGTACCAATTCAGCCGCATGATGACGATGAGGGAAATGGCGGCCGCCATGGTCAAACAATTTCGCCAGGTGGCAAATCAGATCGGCCTAACTCACGAATCGGAGGTCGCAACCCCTGAGACCGGATCGGGCAGCGCGCCGGGTTCGCCGCACATTGAAGTCGAGGTCGATGGCAAGTTCGTCGATCCCAATAAAGAAAAGGACGAACTACAACGCACCGTGATCATGGCATCGATCGTCGAAAAAGAAACAGCCGTTGCCGACGAGCGGCCGCTGGTTGCAAGCGTCTACTACAACCGGCTGCAGAAAAGGATTGCACTCGACGCCGACCCCAGCATTATTTACGCGGAGCTCTTAGCCGGAACTTATGCCGGCGCGCTGCATCATGACGACATGAGTTTCGGCTCCCGCTATAACACTTATAAATATTTTGGGCTTCCGCCGGGTCCGATTGCGAATCCCGGCAAGAGCGCGCTGGAAGCGGCGATACATCCCGCGCAATCGGACTACTATTACTTTGTTGCTGACGCCGAGGGTCATCATCGATTTGCTCGGACGATTGCGGAACATAACAAGAATGTGGCTGCGTACCGGCGTGCCATGTTAGGTCACTGAGAGCCGGAAGCCAGAAGCCGTCGCTTTTCCATCCAGCCTTGCAGGATCAAGACTGCCGCCATCCGGTCGACGGCTTTGGCGCGTTTCTCGATGGATAAGTCAGTCTCGCGGAGTAACCGATTCGCCTCCGCGGAGGTCAAACGTTCGTCCCAAAGGTGCACTGGCAAGCGGAACTTTTTGCGCAGGTCTTCGGCGAATACTTGCATTTTGTCGGACTGCGTTCCTTCGGCGCCGCTCATGCGTAAGGGAAGGCCGACTACGATCTCGCGTACTGCGTATTGGCGGATCACCTGCTCGAGAGCCGCCAGATCCGTACGCTTATTCCGGCGCTGCAGGGTGTCAAGCCCCTGCGCGGTAATGCCGAGCGGGTCCGATACCGCCACGCCGATTCTTCGGGAACCGACATCCAACCCGAGAATGCGACCGAGGCTGGAAGGGGGCTGGGCAGAGGCTGATTTAAGGGCGTTTGGCTCCTCGGCGGATTTTTCGTCGTCAGACCTCACACGGGGATTATATCCCCCGTCTTACTGCAGAAGCCTATTGATTGTGCAGTTAAGCCTTCAGGAACAATAGCTTACCGACCTATTCACCGGGCCTCCGCGGCGTGTTTGGACAAGGACTGTCCATACGGACGCAGACTCCCCGAAAAAGCTGCGGGATTCTATCGGACTTTTCAGGCTCCGGGTGAAGGTTGAATTCTTGCTTTTCGTCCCATTCCGGGATAATATGTTTACAGTAAGGTAACGTTTCGCCCTCACTCGACCCTTTTCCTGCCCGGGTACCTTTTATGAACGGTGATTTGAACTTCCACATCGGCGATAAAGTCGTCTACCCGAACCATGGTGTTGGCATAATTGAGCAGATCAGCAGCCGATCGATCGGCGCCACCGTGGAGAAATTCTATCTTCTCAATATCAAGGCCAGCAGCCTGAAGGTAATGGTGCCGTGCAATAACGTGGGCAGCGTCGGCATCCGGCGCGTGGTTCGCAACGGCGAGGTACAGAAGATTCTGGATTTTCTGTCGGTTGCAGACGACCTGAGCACCGCCGACTGGAAAGACCGGTTCAAGGAAAATTCGGACCGGATGCGCACTGGATCGTTGTTCGAGGTTGCGGGAGTGCTGAAGAGCCTGATTGCACTTCACCAGGCCAAGCCCCTATCCTTCCGGGAAAAGAAGATGCTGGAACGGGCTCGTTACTTGCTGGTTAGCGAACTGGCCATGTCACGCAACTGCGAGGAGACGAAGATTGAAGAACTTCTCGCGCTGGCGCTGGCAAAGTGTAACCTGCGTTTTCCGGAAGCCTCAGAATTTCAAGCCTGATTTCGAGTCTTTCGACCTCCGTAGAACAAGTCAGAAATCACATTTCCCACACGGTTCAGATCCCCTACTGTCTTTCCTCTAGATTGTGATAAAAGTCACATTTCTTTGTAACGTCGGTCACAAAACCGTAGTAAAATCCCGCGCAGATAGTCCTGTCTGGCCAAGACGCCGGGCAGGCGTGACGCATAATGTAAATTGCGCCACGATCTTTCCGTTCGGAGGTTTTCTGGTATGGAAGATCGGGCCCCAGCAGTATCTCCTTCGGTTTCTGAGCAGTCATCTTCCTCGTCCGCTCACATCAGGCATCATGAAGGCCGCGGCGCCTGGGTTCTAACGGCATACGGCATTTCTGGACTGGCTCTTTTTGGCGTTTTGGCTTATTTTTTTTCGGACTTCATCGCTCATTAGTGATGCCCGGCGGTGCCGAACGGGCGTTCGCGTCCGCGGAGGACGGTGGTAGTGTATTCGGAATTCTCGAATCCTTGACCCGCGTTGTTGAGTACTTCGAACGTGTTACAATGAGCGGCCTTAGAAGCTAACGCTTCGCAAAAGAACCCAGCGTTTCCCCACACTGAAGCACCGAGACCGAATAAAGAGATACCTTAGTGGCCAAGAAACCCACGCCCGCTGGAACGCCGATCACCTACGCTGACGCGGGGGTGGACATCGATCGCGCCAACCGCACCAAGCAGCGGATCAAGTACCTGGCGCACAAGACCTTTACTCGAGGCGTGCTCAGTGAGATTGGCGGCTTCGGCGGTCTCTTCGCCATCGATAAGACGAAGTATCTGGATCCCATCCTGGTGTCGAGTGTGGATGGCGTAGGAACGAAACTGAAAATCGCCTTCGAAATGGGGCTGCATTCCACCGTGGGTGCCGACCTGGTGAACCACTGCGT
Source organism: Candidatus Sulfotelmatobacter sp. (assembly GCA_049693675.1). Taxonomy (GTDB): domain Bacteria; phylum Acidobacteriota; class Terriglobia; order Terriglobales; family Acidobacteriaceae; genus Sulfotelmatobacter. The sequence goes on from JBAVQD010000177.1 coordinate 29,668, forward strand.
CAACGATATTGCGGTGCAGGGTGCTACGCCGCTATTTTTTATGGACTATCTAGCGGCCGGGAAACTGGATCCGACCGTTGCCGAGCAAGTGGTAGAAGGCATTGCTGACGCTTGCAAGCACAATGGCTGCGCCCTGATCGGCGGCGAGACCGCCGAGATGCCGGGTTTCTATCCGGACGGCGAATACGATCTCGCTGGATTTATCGTGGGCGTAGTCGAGCGCGATCGGATCATCACAGGCAAGGATGTGCAGATCGGCGATGTCGTTCTGGGTCTACCCTCGAATGGCCTGCACACGAATGGATATTCGCTGGCCCGCAAGCTGCTGTTCGAAGTGGCGCACTACTCGCCCGATGACTACGTGAACGAGATCAAGAACAAAGTTGGGAACGAACTGATGCGCACTCATAAGAGTTACTGGCCGGCGCTGAGAAAGTTGATCGATGCGCAATGCGTTTCCGCGCTGGCTCACGTGACCGGAGGCGGCATCACGGAAAATCTACCGCGAGTGCTGCCTCGGGGTACGGCTGCGCTGATTGATCTTGGCTCGTGGCCGGTGCTGCCTTTGTTCGAACACCTGCGCCAATTGGGCGATGTTCCCCAGGACGAAATGTTGCGCACGTTCAACATGGGGCTGGGTATGCTGATGGTGGTTCCCTTGGCAAAGTTTAAAAAAGCTCAGAGCGTGCTGGATCGAGTGGGAGAGAAAGCCTATACCGTCGGACGCATCGTTAAGGGCGAGCGAAAAGTACTGTACAGCTGAAACAAATGTTGATTGCTGATTGCTGATTTGCAGAAACAGTTTTGACTTCCAATCAGAAATCAATAATCAAAAACCAAAAATGCATTCCCTTGGCATCCTTCTCTCCGGACGCGGGTCAAATTTCGTCGCGATCGCCAATAGTATTGATTCCGGCCGTATTGCGGAAGCGCGGATCAGCGTCGTAATCTCGAACAAAGCGGATGCGCCGGGGATCGCGGTGGCGCGCCAGCGCGGACTGGAAGCTCTGGTAATTCCGTCGAAGGGAAGGCCGCGCGGAGAACACGACCGCGAAGTTGTCGGGGCGTTGAAACAGCATAAGGTGGATCTGATCTGCCTTGCGGGATATCTGCGGCTGCTCTCGCCGTGGTTCGTGCAGCAGTTTCCGCGCAAGATTCTCAACATTCATCCTTCGCTGCTGCCCGCATTTCCCGGGCTTGAGGCGCAGGAGCAGGCGTTCGCTTACGGCGTAAAAGTTTCTGGTTGCACGGTGCATTTTGTCGATGAGGAACTGGATCACGGGCCCATTATCGTGCAGAAGACGGTTTCGGTCCTCGACAGTGATGACGAGCATACACTGGCCGCGCGAATTCTTGAGCAGGAGCATATTGCCTACTCCGAGGCAATTAATATTGTTCTGGGTGGGAAGTTTCAAATCACGGGCCGCAGATTGAAAAGAGAAAGCTAGGAGTTAACTTTCTTTCTCCGGCCGAAAATTCATGTGGGGACGGGCGTACTCGACTTTCCCTTCGAGTAGAGCGGGCCGCTGCTGGCCAACCCTGGCATGCTTCGCATGCCGGAGAGCCGAGGGCGGCTGTCCCCATATTAAGAACTCCGGCTGAGATGAGGCGGAATCCTCTTCGCCATCCTTACAATGGGCAACGAATATCCGTTTCCAAGCGGAACCTCTTGATTCTCGATCGCTTCATATCCCTTGGCCCGATAAAAAGCGACTCCGCTTAAAGTTGCGCCCATTTCAAGCCGGGTGAATCCTGCTTGTCGCGCCGCATTTTCGCAGGCTTCGAGAATCATGCCGCCGATGCCGCGCCGGGCCCATTTCGGATGTACAAAGAACGCTCGAATCTTGGCCGCATCCTGAGCAGGATCAAGCATTGAGTCTTCACGACCGGCATATTGATCGCCGCCGTAAAGAGTCTTGCGCTTGCTCCATCCACCACAGGCGACAATCTCAGTGCTGTGCGAGTCTGAAACTTCCACCACGAAATATGTTCCATCCGCGATAAGCTGGCTATCCACGCCATACAGCGAGTGCAGCGCGCCTTCAATCTGCGCTGGGGAGTAGTCCTCAGCTTGCAGTCCACGGACCGAAGCTTCAATCACTTCGCGCAACCGGGGAACATCCGCTGTGCTGGCTGTTCGTGTGTGAATTTTTGCCGTCACCAGCTGATCCCGGGAGTTAATTCTAATTCCGCCTTCTGCATTCGACATTTCTTTATAATGACCTTTCTCATGCCAACTTTCGCGCCCGTCGAAGAACAACTCACTTATCTGAAGAAGGGCTCCGCGGAAATCATCCGCGAGGCTGACCTGCGCGCGAAGCTGGAGAAGTCGCGCGCCTCGGGCAAACCGCTGCGCGTCAAACTCGGCATGGACCCGACCGCTCCCGACTTGCATCTCGGGCACACCGTGGTTCTGCGCAAGCTGAAACATTTTCAGGATCTCGGCCACACCGCAATTTTTCTGATCGGCGATTTCACGGGAATGATCGGCGACCCCACTGGGCGTTCGGTCACGCGGCCGCCGCTGACTCGCGAACAGATCGAGGAGAACGCTGAGACCTACAAAGCCCAGGTCTTCAAGATTCTCGATCCGCAGAGAACGGTGATCGATTTTAACCGGCGCTGGATGGGTCAGTTCAGCTCTGATGATTTCGTTCGGCTGATGGCGAAGTATACGGTTTCGCAATTGCTGGAGCGCGAGGACTTTCACAAACGATTTCAGGAAGAGAAACCAATCTCTGTTCACGAATTGCTCTATCCGCTGGTGCAAGGATATGACTCGGTCGCGCTCGAGGCCGACGTGGAACTGGGCGGGACCGACCAAAAATTTAATTTACTCGTCGGGAGAGAGCTACAACGAGCGTACGGTCAGGATTCGCAAGTGGTGCTGACAACGCCGATTCTCGAAGGGCTCGACGGTGTGCAGAAGATGTCGAAGTCGCTGGGCAACGCGATCGGCATTCATGAGGCGCCATTGGAGATGTATGGGAAGATCATGAGCATTTCTGACGAAATGATGTGGAGATATTACGAGTTGCTGACAGATGTACAGGTCGCGGACATTGAGAAGATGAAGCGCGAGGCGCATCCGATGCAGGCGAAGAAGGATCTGGCGCGGAGGATTGTGGCGGATTTTCACTCGGGCGACGCAGCGACTAGAGCAGCCGAGGACTGGGCGCGGCAGTTTCAGAAAAACGAGGCGCCGGACGAGCTAGAGGGGGTCGATGTCCGCTTAGCCGATGTCGAGCTTGATCCCGACGCCGGCCACCATGGTGCTTCAGTGGTGATTGCTCAAGGGGTGAATCCCGGCAGGAGGCACGTGGTGCGCATCGACAAGCTGATTCGGAACGCAGGACTTGCTAATTCCAACAACGAGGCGGGGGGAAAGCTGAGAGCCGGTGCTGTTTCCATCGATGGCGAGACAATCGGCGAGAGCAACTTCATTGCTGAGATGCCCTTGGATCACTGGACCGTCCTACGCGTCGGTCGACGGCTAAAGAAAGTGCGGTTAGTTGGCCCCGCTGGCGGCTAGTAGAAGAGCCATGTGGGGACAGCCGCCCTCGGCTGTCCTGGCGAGCGGAGCTCGCCGCTTTCCTTGCCAGCTTTCCCAATCTGAAATTATTGAGGGAATTTATACGGTCGCCCAACCCCGCTCGACCACAATTCCTACTAGGCTCAAGCAGTGCGAAGCTTCGCTTCGCGGACAGCCGAGGGCGGCTGTCCCCACAGGAAATTTCAGATAGAACCTTATGCCACAGGCTTTTTATCGGAGGCAGTTGCCGCATCTGCAGCGTGATGACCGGCAGCACTTTGTTACATTCTGCACTGATCATCGGTGGATTCTTCCTGAGCAAGCGCGGTCTATAGTGCTGGAATGTTGTTTGCATGACAATGGGAACAAATTCGATCTGCGTGTTGCAGTAGTGATGCCGGATCATGTTCACATCATCTTCACGCCGTTGGTCAACTCGGAAGGAACGGAAATGCACTCGCTGGCCGAAATTATGGATGCGATCAAGGGCGCCTCGGCTCACAAGATGAACAAGGCTCTAGAACGCAAGGGGCAGGTTTGGCAGGCGGAATCGTTTGATCATGTGCTGCGCTCGTCAGAGAGTCTCGATGCGAAGGTTATTTATCTGCTGGAGAACCCTGTTCGGGCGGGGTTGGTGCGTGAGTGGACTAAATATCCGTGGTTATGGAAGAAAGACTTTGTGAACCCCTTCGCTCCCGCTTCGAGTTCGTGATGGGCCGCGCGACTGCTGGGCTTTGCCCAGCGGACAGCCGAGGGCGGCTGTCCCTACATGCGCCGTGTTACTCTCGACCCGCATATGCGGGTTGCTGCTATCTTCGGACTGGGATGCTCAGCGAGAGATCTCAGGACCTTTCAGACCGACAAAATGATCGAGTGGCACATTGGTGTGCCGGCGGCTGCGGACCAAGCGGATGTAATTCTGATCTTTGGCGGCGATGGGACGATCCACCGTCATCTGAGCCAACTGGTGAAAGTTGGACTGCCTGTGCTGATTGTCCCTGCAGGCAGTGGTAACGATTTTGCTGCAGCGCTTGGGCTTCGGCGTGTGCGCGATTCGCTCGCCGCCTGGCGAAGGTTTTGTTCGGGACGAGGTACTGCGCGCGCAATTGACTTGGGAATTATTTCGCCGCTCGGCAACGACGAGGGCGAGCCGTCCGCGCCACCAATACAGGCTTACTTTTGCAGCGTCGCAGGCGTCGGACTGGACGCGGAAGTGGCACGCCTGGCCAACGCGCTGCCGCGCTGGATGCGGGCACACGGCGGCTATGCACTCGCGCTGATCCCAACAATTTTTCGTTTCGCCCCGTTCCCCATGAGAATTCTCGAACTGGACGAAGCCGGGCACTGGGCTCTCCGCAGCGATCAGCCGACTATCCTGGCCGCTTTCGCCAACACACCGGTTTACGGCGGCGGCATGAAAATCGCGCCACAGGCGCGGATGGATGATGGCCTACTCGAGGTCTGCGTGATCAGCGGCATCGATCCCTTCAAGCTCGCCTGTATGTTTCCAACGGTATATTTCGGCCGCCATCTCCGCGTACGAGAAGTAGATTATTTCCACAAGCCGCGGCTTCGGGTGGAAACTGAAACACCACTCGCGATCTATGCGGATGGCGAATACGTCTGCAGGACGCCAGTTGAAATCGGAATCCAGCCCGCAGCCCTGAAAGTGCTGACTCCCTAGCCGCAGTGCTAAACTTTCTTATGCCTGAACGACGTTCGCACACCCTGCTCTGGGTTCTGATCGGCGGAGGAGCATTCTTCCTCTTTGTGCTGGCGGTGTTTTCGCTGGTTTATTTGACGCTGCACGCCGGCGGCAACGAGACTGCTTTCGGCGGCTTCGGCGACCGCATTGGCGTAGTGGACCTCGATGGAGTAATTCTTTCCCCCGAGCCGGTGGTCGACGAGCTTAAGAAGTTTAATGACGATTCGTCGATCAAGGCGATCATCCTGCACGTGAATTCGCCAGGCGGGGGCGTGGCGGCCTCGGAGGAGATTTACCGCGAGGTCAAGCGCATCCGCGACGAAAAAAAGAAGCGCATTGTGGTTTCGATCGAAACTGTGGGGGCCAGCGGAGCTTATTACGTTTCCTCGGCCTCGAACAAAATCTATGCCGATAATGGCAGCATCGTGGGCTCGATCGGGGTTATCGCCGAGTGGGTGAACTACGGCGATCTGTTGAAATGGGCGAAGCTGAAGAGCGTCGTATTGAAGACTGGCGAATTTAAGGACACGGGGAATCCTACTCGCGATCTGACGCCTGCCGAGCAGGCTTACATGCAGTCGCTGATCGATAACATGTTTGGACAGTTCATCCAGGCTGTCGCGGACGGCCGAGGTATGAAGTTTGACGATGTGAAGGCGATTGCAAACGGCAAAGTTTGGACCGGCAAGGAAGCGCTCTCGATGAAGCTGATCGACGACGTTGGTGATTTTCAGGCTGTAGTGAAAGACACAGCGAAGTCGGTGGGAATTTCAGGCGAGCCGACGCTGGTGCATCCCGAGAAAGATCGTAAGACGCTGCTTGATCTCTTGCTGGGCGACGTTTCGCAATATCTACCCGACGCCACTAAAATGCTGGAGCAGCATGTCGGTTTCTATTATTTGTGGAAGTAGAAGCGTTCTGGCCCAATCGATTGAGGCTCGGAAATCGACCGAGGGGTGGCCTGCCTCAAAGCTGTGACTTGCATACAACCCCTGAAATTTGAGAAGGTTATGGGGTTGCCGATACGTTTCGGAGGTATGAGCCAGCCCTATTCGTGTCCTTCATGACATGAGGAACTGGAGTGAAAGAACCATTATGACAAAAGCCGATCTAATCGATGAAGTCTCGCGTTTGGCGGAACTCACGCGCAAAGACAGCGAAGTGATTGTGGAAACCATCTTTGACAGCGTGGTGCGTTCACTGCGCGCGGGCGACAAAATCGAGATACGGGGGTTTGGCAGCTTCCGCACCCGCCAGCGCAAGGCGCGCATGGGGCGCAATCCGAAGACCGGCGAAAAAGTCGAAGTGCCCGCGAAGAAGATTCCTTTCTTCAAGCCCAGCAAGGAATTGAAGGATCTGGTGAATGAAGGAATTGCCGAAGGCGCTGCGACGCCTCCAGCTTCCGGAACAACTCCATCTACACCGGCGTAGCAGTTTAGGAACTGCGGATTTAGCGAATCCCCGCCACTGCCATCATGCGGCCCGTTTTGCCTTTTTCGGCGCGATAGGAAAATAACAAGTCAGTCCGGCAGTTGGTGCAGAGGTGCGAAGCCTCAATGTTCTTTGCCAATATGCCAACGGCGAGAAGCTGTTGACGATTCGCTTCCACCAGATCCAGAAAGATTTTCTTCGGCAAATCGCTATGGCCGGGAGCCCGCGCGGTCAGAAATAACATCGGATATTTTTCGCGGACCGGATCGGACTCTTCAACCTCGCGGAACAATTTAGCCGCATAGACGAACTGGGACTCGAAGTGGTCACGAACTTCCGGGCCTACTTCATAACAGCAGCCGTGAATGCCGGGGCCTATGGCGGCTTTGAGATCGCGCGGCCGGCTGCCGAAGTGGCGTCGCATCTCACCCACTCCTTTCTCCGCGATGCGCTTGACTGTTCCGCGCCAACCAGCATGAAACAGGCCGACGGCACGGTGCCGCGGGTCGACAAGGATAATCGGAAGGCAATCGGCGGTCTGAATGGCGAGCAATAATCCGGGAGTATTCGTAACCAGGCCATCGCCTACCAGTTGCGAATCCGGAACAGAATCGACGGAATGAATGATATCGGAATGAACCTGGCGCAGCGTCACCAGCGCCAAATTTGCCGACTTGTTCTTCGACCCGCCATTCGCGCCCACTTCGAGCAAGAACGCAGCCCGGTTTCGCTTGACGGCGGCTTCGGAGTCGTCTTTCGTAAAGCCCAGGTTGAGCGCATTCTGGCCGTAGGCGCGGGAGAATCCGCCGCCGCGGGTAGAAAAACCGTGAACCAGCCAGGGAACTTTGCTCAGGTTCACGGCGCGAAGAATGGGGGGTTTGGATAGTACCGCTTTGCTTTTCCTGGAGCCAGGCCGACGCACGCGAACTTTATTGTTTTGCTTTGAAACAGGATTCGCCACTCCTCATGTTACCCGAAGCGGGACCCGTGGTCCTTTCGTCATTGCCGTTCGCTCCAGCGCCGGCGCACTCCGGCGATAAACTTCTCTTTATCCTTTCGCATCAGTTGGACCAGCGGTTGATTGCCCGTATCCTCATGCGCGGCCGCCCAGAGAACCATTTCGGTGAGCACCGGAGCCAGATCGATTCCCTTCTGCGTTAGCCGGTAAATCACTTTGCGTCCATCCCGTGGGTCCGCCTGAGTAGTGATAATTCCGTACTCCACTAACTTCCGCAAACGATCGGCCAGAATGTTGGTGGCAATGCCTTCGAAGCACTCCAGAAATTCCTTATAGGATTGCGAACCCCGCAGCATCATGTCGCGAATGATCAGCAGAGACCAGCGGTCGCCTAACATCTCGACTGAGGCGTTCAACGGACACCCGGACCGGCGCTGAGGCCCAGCCTGCTTCGACATAGATTGAATTTAACAATATCACTTGCATTTCGCAAGTGATCTGTCGTAAATTGCAATCGTAATTCGATTCCTTATAGACGAAGGAGAGAGTTATGCAAATGAATCCGTACCTTTATTTCGATGGCAACTGTGAAGAGGCGTTCAAGTTCTACGAGCGAGTCCTCGGCGCCAAAATCATTAGCATGATGACTCACGAAGGCACGCCCGCTGCGGAGCACGTCCCGGCAGAATGGCGAAGCAAGATCATCCATGCGCGGCTGGAGCTTGGGGATCAAGTGTTGATGGCATCGGACGCTCCTCCAGAACACTTTCAGAAACAGGCAGGTTTTTCCATCAACCTCGGGACTAACGACCCCGCGGAAGCGGAGCGCATTTTTCATGCGCTGGCGGAAAACGGAAAAGAGACGATGCCCATCGCTGAGACATTCTGGGCGGTGCGGTTTGGTATGCTGGTTGACCGTTTTGGCATCCCATGGATGATCAACTGCGAAAAGGCTGTGCAGAAAGCTGCCTGAAGTCAGTCAGGATCGAAGCGGGAGAAAATCAATGAACGGAAAAATCGTTAGGACGATCGCATGGGGAATTGTTATGCCCGTGGTCGTGGTAGGCGTGGCGTGGCAAGCGCAAGCCCAAAATGCCAAAGCAACGTATCCGAGCATGGCCCCACTTGACAAATATCTGATCGCCGATCGGAATGTCGAGATAGTCCTGGCGCGGAGCGCTGCCCCAGAGTCCATCTCCAAGGATGCCGAAGTGCTGGTCCTGGGGCCGCATGGTTACGAAACCGCAGTCAAAGGGAAGAACGGCTTCGTATGTCTGGTGGAGCGATCGTGGATGTCCGGGTTCGACTCCCCGGAATTCTGGAATCCCAAGCTGCGAGGTCCGGTCTGCTTCAATCCGCCAGCCGCGCGAAGCGTTCTGCCACTCACTTTCAAGCGGACTGGGTTGGTATTAGCGGGGCTCTCAAAGGCCCAGATCATCGACGGCATCAAGACGTTCGACAGACAAGAACTGCCGCCCCTGGAGCCCGGGGGGATGGCCTACATGTTGTCGAAGAATGGGTATCTGGCAGACGATGGCGGGCACTGGGTTCCCCACCTGATGCTTTACGCTCCGCTCGCAAGCGGTAATACGTGGGGAGCGGATTTGCCTGGCTCTCCGGTTTTGCTGAGTCCACAGTTTCATGGTGCTCCGGAGCCCATCAACGTATTTCTGATTCCAGTACTCAACTGGTCAGACGGAACGGCTGCACCGACCGATGTGCACTAACAGATGCGCACTGACGCATGAAAAAATAGATTTCAAATAACGAGAGGATGCGATGAGCAAGGTACGAGTTCTGGTAGGCACAAGAAAAGGCGCATTCATTCTGACAGCGGATGGAAAGCGCGAAAAATGGGACGTCAGCGGTCCGCACTTTGCGGGCTGGGAGATGTATCACGTGAAGGGATCTCCGGCAGATCCTAATCGGATTTATGCTTCGCAGACGAGCGGCTGGTTTGGCCAGATCATTCAGCGCTCCGACGATGGCGGCAAGACATGGCATCAACCGGGAACGCCAGCGGGAGAACCGCCCACTCCGGGTCCGCCAAAGGCCGCGAGCAACAAGTTCGCATACGATACCTCCGACGGAGGCGGCAAACCACTTACGACTCATCAGTGGTACGACGGGACGCAGCATCCGTGGGAGTTTAAACGGGTGTGGCATCTGGAGCCATCGTTGCGAGATCCCGACACGGTTTATGCGGGCGTGGAAGACGCTGCAATTTTCCGCTCGACCGACGGCGGGGAGAACTGGAAGGAACTTTCCGGTCTGCGCGGCCATGGTACCGGGCCCAAGTGGCAGCCGGGCGCAGGCGGAATGTGCCTGCACACCATCATTCTCGATCCCAGCAATGCTGAACGAATGTTCATTGCCATCTCGGCCGCAGGAGCTTTCCGCACCGATGATGGCGGCAAAACCTGGAAGCCGATCAACCGCGGGCTGCGGTCCCAATATATCCCTGACCCTAACGCCGAAATCGGACACTGCGTTCATCACATTGCCATGCATCCCGAGCGCCCGGGCGTACTCTTCATGCAAAAGCATTGGGATGTGATGCGCAGCGACAATGCCGGGGATTCCTGGCAGGAAGTCAGCGGGAATTTGCCGACGGATTTCGGATTTGTAATCGACGTTCACGCGCACGAGCCGGAGACGATCTACGTGGTGCCGATCAAGAGCGACTCGGAACATTTTGTTCCCGATGGCAAGTTGCGCGTTTTTCGCAGCCGCAGCGGGGGAAACGAGTGGGAGGCGCTCACCAAAGGTCTGCCGCAAAGCAATTGCTATGTGAATGTGCTGCGCGATGCCATGGCGGTCGATTCGCTGGACGAGTGCGGTATCTATTTCGGCACCAGCGGAGGGCAAGTATACGCCTCGGCCGATGCTGGAGACAGCTGGGCTCCGATCGTGCGCGATCTTCCGGCCGTGCTTTCGGTTGAAGTTCAGACGATCGCGTAACTTCCCTGACGCATAAATCTGATTGCCGCAGAAAACTAAACTCCCCACGCGCGGATACTGGCCGGCGAGTGGCTAGCATCCGCAGGCTTCGCCGGCAGTTGATCGAGGGCAATTTTTTTCGCCCGCCTTCGGTACACTGATCAAGCAAAAAATTGCGCTGGGAAATTTGCGCCTCACTTGGGAGAATGCGAATGCGACGAATCCACGAAACGTGGGTGACGCTCCTGCTGACCTGTTTGCCGCTGCTGAATTCTGCGTCTGCACAGACCACCGAGAAACCCGATTTGAGCAAGCAACCCACGCTTTACGTGGTCGGCTATGCCCACCTGGATACGGAATGGCGGTGGGAGTATCCGCAGGTGATCGACGAATACATTCGCAAGACGATGGAGAATAATTTCAAACTGTTCGAGAAGTATCCGCACTACGTCTTCAACTTCAGCGGCGCCAACCGGTACCGCTTCATGAAGGAATATTTTCCCGCCGATTTCGCCCAAGTGAAAAAGTATGTGGATGAAGGAAGATGGTTTCCAGCGGGCTCTTCCATGGAAGAAGGCGATGTGAACACGCCCAGCGCCGAGACCATCATCCGGCAGATTCTCTATGGAAATAATTGGTTTCGCAAAGAACTGGGCCGGGCCAGTGCGGAGTACATGCTGCCCGATTGTTTTGGATTTCCGGCGTCGTTGCCCACGATTCTCGCGCACTCAGGAGTGAAAGGATTTTCCACGCAGAAGTTGGTGTGGGGATCGTCGGCGCCTGGCGGAGGACCAGAGTCGCTCGAGCAAACGCCGGAAGGCACACCGTTTAACGTGGGAGTGTGGGTGGGTCCCGATGGCGAAAGCGTGCTGGCGGGGCTGAATCCGGGCGATTACAGCGGAGGAATCAACAGCGATTTGAGCAAGCCGCTTCCTCCCCTTCCCCCGGATGAAGTTCTCGAGGATCTCAATCGGAAGTTTCAACCCCTTCGTCAGGAGGTAGTGCACGCTGACCAAACCAACTCGACCCTTGACGCCAGCCAGATTGAAGAATACCTTGCCGTGCGCGATCAGCAGAAAACTGAATCTCAAATACGCAAGGATCGAGAGTTGGAGCGGCACCAAAGCGACTGGGCTGCGCGCGTTGAATTGAATGGAAAAGTGAGCGGAGTATTTACGGACTATCACTATTATGGAACTGGCGACATCGGCGGAACGCCGAACGAAGAATCCGTAAAGCGACTCGAAGCCATTATTACGCGAGGCAAGGCCGGCTTGCCACCGGACGTCGACCCGTACTTTTCCCGCTTCTCGCATGAGCAGGGTGCCCCGGTGCAGTTGGGCGGAGGGCCGGTGCACGTGATTTCCGCGAATGCCGAGCAGATGTTTCTCGATATCACTCCCGCCGAGGCCGCCGAACTTCCGCGCTATACGGGCGAGATGGAACTGACCAATCATTCCGCGGGATCGCTGACCTCGCAGGCTTACCAGAAGCGCTGGCTGCGAAAAGAAGAATTGCTGGCCGATGCCGCGGAGAAAGCTTCGATTGCCGCGGAGTGGCTGGGAGCGCGGCCTTATCCGCTGCAGCGGTTAAATGACGGATGGACGCTGCAGATGGGTGGGCATTTTCACGACATCGCCGCCGGAACCGCAACTCCTAAGGCATACGAATTCGCGTGGAACGACGATGTGATCGCCATGAACCTTTTCGCTGGCGTGCTTATGAATGCTACTGAAGGGGTTGCCGCGGCATTAGACACCGAGACCCAAGGCGTGCCTATTGTTGTCTTCAACCCATTAAATATTGCTCGCGAGGATTTGGTGGAAGCGAACGTGAACTTTCCTGGTGACGAAGCGAAATCTGTACGCGTGACTGGTCCGGATGGGAAAGAGGTTCCGGCCCAGATTGCAAATGGCAAAGTAATTTTCGTTGCGAAAGCGCCTCCTGTCAGCTATGCCGTCTACGATGTGCAGCCTGGTTCAGGCGCGGGCAGCGCCGCGACGCTGCGTGTATCTGAGAACTCGATCGAGAACCAATACTACCGGGTGAGGTTAAACGCTGATGGCGACGTAGCCAGTATTTTCGATAAATCGATTGGCAAGGAATTACTGGCCGCTCCGGCGCGACTCGCAATTTCCTACGACAATCCCGAGCACTGGCCCGCGTGGAACATGGACTGGGATCAGGAGCAGGCTGCTCCGAAAGAATATGTCAGTGGTCCGGCGACGATTCGAGTCATTGAGAATGGTCCTGCGCGTGTGGCAGTGGAAATTTTGCGAGAGACCGCCGGCTCGAAGTTCGTTCAGACCGTCAGCTTAGCCGCCGGGGATACGGGCAAGCGCGTAGAGTTTGCGAATGTAATTGACTGGAATACGAAAGAGTCGAATCTGAAGGTGACTTTTCCGCTAACGGCTTCGAACGAGATGGCAACCTATAACTGGGACATTGGAACGATCAAGCGGCCCAGTGCGCAGCCGAACAAATTCGAAGTGCCATCCCATCAGTGGATCGACCTTACGGACGCCAATGGCGAGTTCGGCGCGACCATCTTAACCGATTGCAAAAATGGATCCGATAAGCCGAATGATCACACGATTCGACTGACATTGATCCGAACGCCCGGAGTTCGCGGAGGTTATGCAGACCAGGCCACGCAGGATATTGGACATCACGAGTTTGTTTACGGAATCGCCGGACATGCCGGCGACTGGCGCGACGGTCAAACCGACTGGCAGGCGCAGCGATTGAACGATCCGCTGATTGCATTCGAGACTTCGAAACATGCGGGCGCGATGGGGCGAGAGTTTTCTCTGCTGAATATCGACAGTCCCCGGATTCGAGTTCTGGCGCTGAAGAAAGCGGAGTTGAGCGACGAGATTATCGTGAGACTGGTGGAACTGGATGGCAAACCACAGGCAGAAGTGCGAGTCGCCTTCGTTGCACCGATGACTGCGGCGCGTGAAGTCAATGGGCAGGAACAGCCAGCGGGAACGGCGACTTTGAAGGCGGGCATGCTGGTCACTTCTTTTTCCGCCTATCAGCCGCGAACGTTTGCGATTAAGCTCGGCGCGTTTCACAGCGGAGTTGCGGCGGTGCATTCGGCGGCCGTGCCGCTGAAATATGATCTCGCAACGGCCAGCAATGACGGCGCTAAGTCCACGGAGGGGTTCGACGGCAAGGGCGACGCGCTGCCGGCGGAGATGCTGCCGGTGCAGATCACATTCAACGATGTGCAATTCCAACTGGCTCCGGCGAAGACGGGCACGCCCAACGCGATTGTGGCAAAGGGTCAGACCATTGATCTTCCGGCGGGTCGCTACAATCGCGTCTACGTTTTGGCGGCCTCGGGCGATGGCGACCAGAAGGCCGCGTTCGAGGTTGGCGGCAAGAAGGTTGAGCTGAATATTCAGGACTGGGGCGGGTTCATCGGCCAGTGGGATGACCGGCAGTGGAGTTCAAAAGATACCTCGCACGATGATTATGGCGAGATGACGGGCATCAAGCCCGGTTATATCAAACGTGCCGACGTGGCCTGGTATTGCACGCACCACCACAATGCGGCGGGCGAGAATGTGGCTTACCGCTATTCTTATTTATTCGCGTATCCGATCGATCTGCCGGACGGTACGAAAAACATCAAGCTGCCGGAGAACGACAAAATTCGCATTCTCGCAATCTCGGTGGCGCAGGAAAATCCAGATGTGAAACCGGCGCAGCCGCTTTATGACGTCCTTCCTCCTGAGCGGGAAGCAGCGCTTCATCGCCAATGATGCATTGATTGTTGCTGCGGTGTAAGTTTCATAACTGCGATTGCTGTATCCTTCGTTGAATGCGGAGTCTTTTTATCTGGGGCCTTTTATGCGCGGCGGCATTCGCGCAGAGCGTCCCCGCCAAACCGAGCAGTGCGCTAAAGTCGAATGTTTCCTCCGTCGCGCTTCCGCATTTTGAAGACATCGGCACTCAAGCCGGTTTGACTGTCTCCCACCAGCGTGAAGCAATTCAGCGAAGTGAAGGGCGGCGGCAGTTATCTTTCGCAGAATGATCTGCGGCAACATTTCGGGCTCGGCAAAACTACGAATATGGACGAAGTCAGCGTTCGCTGGCCGAGCGGACAGACTGAGGCGTTCCAGAATATTCCGGCCGACTTCATCTATACGATTGTCGAGGGTCGAGGAATCCAGGCGAAGGTGCCGCTTCCGGCTTTGGATTCCAGCGTGCCGTCTGCGGGGGCGCGAGAACGTAATGCTACAATCGACGGCTCAAGAGTCGCTCGCCCTTAAATCCCATCTGCGTAGTTAGATCATCTTCTGAGGACAACGGAGAAGACGAATCAGCCGGTGCAGCCTGGGGGAGCGATTTAGCTCTAGTCCAGCCAACCCCTCCCAACCTGCTGGAATAATCCCTGCAAGTGCGAGAGAATAATTAGTTGTGCCTGGCGGAGAAAAACCGTCCTTCCCCGCAGCGATAGTTGCGAGGTCCTCCGCATTCCGCCGGAGAAGGCGCGACCGCGTTTCATTTTACCGGGAGAGATTAACCAACATGGCCACCATCACAATAGAAGTCGACGCAGCATCGCGTAATCCTCGTAACGCGAAGCTGGAAACCTGGGTTGAAGAAGTGGCCCAGCTCTGCAAGCCCGATCGGATTCACTGGTGTGATGGGTCGCGGGAAGAATACGAGGCGATGCTGCGGCTGCTGGTACTGACCGGAACCGCGATTCCTTTGGATGCCGCCAAGCGCCCTAACAGCTTTCTGGTTCGCTCCGACCCCGCAGATGTGGCCCGTGTTGAGGATAAGACCTTCATCTGTTCCCGAACCAAAGAGGAAGCGGGTCCAACGAATAACTGGGAAGATCCCGCGAAGATGAAGCAGAAGCTGACAGGACTATTCGACGGTTCGATGGTGGGCCGCACCATGTACGTGGTTCCGTACAGCATGGGACCGATTGGTTCCCCCATCTCGAAGATCGGAGTAGAGATCACGGACTCGGTTTATGTCGTGGTCAGTATGCATATTATGTCGCGGGTGGGAAGCCACGTGCTCGACGTTCTTGGCGAGAACGGGGAATTCGTACGGGGCATGCACTCGGTGGGCGCGCCGCTCGGACCCAATCAGCCGGATGCGACCTGGCGCTGCAATAAAGAACATAAGTACATCTGTCATTTCCCGGAAACGCGCGAGATCTGGTCGTTTGGTTCTGGGTACGGTGGCAATGCGCTGCTGGGGAAGAAATGTCACGCGCTGCGTATCGCCTCCGTGCAGGCGCGCGACGAAGGCTGGATGGCGGAGCACATGCTGATCCTGAAGCTGATCAGTCCCTCCGGCCAAGCCAAGTACATGACGGGCGCATTCCCCTCGGCGTGCGGTAAGACTAACTTATCCATGATGATTCCGACCCTGCCGGGCTGGAAGATTGAAACCATCGGAGATGATATTGCCTGGATGAAGTTCGGCGCCGATGGGCGGCTCTACGCCATCAATCCCGAGTTCGGCTTCTTTGGCGTAGCTCCGGGGACGAGCATGAAGTCGAACGCCAATGCCATGTTGAGCGTGACCCACGATTCCATTTTCACCAATTGCGCCATGACCATGGATGGCGATGTGTGGTGGGAAGGAATGACCCAAGAAAAGCCGGCCAAACTGATCGACTGGCTGCGCCGTCCGTGGACTCCGGAATCAGGCCGGAACGCGGCGCATCCGAATTCGCGTTTTACCTGTACAGCAGCGCAGTGCCCGTCGATTGCCCCGGAATGGCAAGATCCCAACGGGGTGCCGATTGACGCGATCCTTTTCGGGGGCAGGCGTGCCGGCATCGTGCCACTGATCACGGAAGCTTTCAACTGGCAACATGGAACGTTTCTGGGCGCAACGGTCAGCAGTGAGACCACTGCGGCAATCACAGGAAAAGTGGGGCAGTTACGCCGCGACCCCATGGCGATGCTGCCCTTTTGCGGTTACAACATGGGTGACTATTTTGCCCACTGGCTGCAGATTGGCAAACGCAAGGGGGCAAAGTTGCCGAAGATTTTCTACGTGAACTGGTTTCGCCAGGATAAAGGCGGAAATTATCTCTGGCCGGGCTACGGGGAAAATAGCCGTGTGTTGAAATGGATTTACGAACGCTGCGACGGCAAAGTGCATGCGAATGAAACTCCGATTGGGCGCATCCCCGAAGTGGCCGATCTGGATACGACCGGACTTGCACTCAGAAAAGCTCAAGTGGAGGAGTTGCTCAGCGTTGACATTGAGGGGTGGCTGGCTGAGGTGCCGCTGATAAAAGAACACTTCGCAATCTTTGGCAGGCATTTGCCGGAGGGATTGAATGCCGAGGTAGCAGATCTTGAAAAGCGGTTGCTGGCGGCGAAACGGTAGCTCAGCGCTGGGGTCTTTTTGGTCTGGCGTTTGCGCAGGCCGCGATCCCCTGCTCCATCCACCTGTCGTGAATATTTTTCCGCCGATCCTTGGGACCTTTGATATAGTTCCCCACTGTCATGCCGCGTTCAGCAACGAACGAAGCGACCCCTCCCGAGGCTAACCCAGGCCCTGTCCCCGTTCCAGCTTCTTCAATATCTCTGACGCGAAATCAGATTCGCGGCTTTTGGGCGTCGTGGGGCGGGTGGACGCTCGATGGGATGGATTCGTTTGTGTATGCGCTGGTGCTGGTGCCATCGCTGCGCGACTTACTGCCGCGTTCTGGAATTGCCGCTACGAAAGCCAACATCGGACATTACGGCGGATTGTTGTTTGCATTGTTCCTGGTGGGGTGGGGACTGGCATTTTTGTGGGGCCCGATCGGAGACAAGTTTGGCCGCGTCCGCACGCTGATGCTCACCATTGTCTGGTATTCCGTTTTTACTTTTCTGAGCGCCTTTGTGACTACCGTGTGGCAACTCGCCATCTTGCGCTTGTTCGCTGGAATTGGCATTGGCGGAGAATGGGCGATGGGCGGAACGTTCGTGGCCGAGGAGTGGCCAGAGCAGCGGCGCCGAATGGGCGCGGGGTTGATGCACACTGGGTATTACGTCGGAATATTTCTCGCCGCGCTGGCGAATTATGGAATCGGCAGCCGCTACGGGTGGCGCGCCATGTTCATCGTGGGTGGAGCGCCGGCATTATTTCTGGCGTGGATCCGGCACGGCGTGGTCGAGCCCGCAGCCTGGAAAAAGAAAGAAAGCGTGGTTCGGTCATGGGCGGTATGGCGTCCGTTTGCCACGCTGTTTTCGCCGGTCTGGCGCCGCCGCACCATTCTGAATTCTTTATTCATGCTGGCGTCGATTTGTGGGTTGTGGGCCGGAACCGTCTATGTTCCCGCTGCCATTACCACTCTGGCGGAGGCCGGTGGACATATTGGTCCTCAGGCTGCGCGGTTGGCTTCCTGGGGAGTCATGCTGGTTTCGTTCGCGACCATTCTGGGGTGCCTGGCCAT
This sequence comes from Candidatus Sulfotelmatobacter sp., assembly GCA_049693675.1. GTDB lineage: Bacteria > Acidobacteriota > Terriglobia > Terriglobales > Acidobacteriaceae > Sulfotelmatobacter. Next base: position 47,660 of record JBAVQD010000177.1, read on the forward strand.
GCCATGGCTGGCCGAACGTCTCGGACGCCGTGGGGCTCTCGGCGTGTTCTTCGCGCTTATGATGATCTTCATTGCGCTGACCTTCGGCAAGGTTTTTTATTTGGGCCCGAGTGCGCTTCCGTGGTTCTTTGTCTGTCTGTTTTTCCTGGGGCTGGGCGGCGCCAACTTTGCCGTCTACACCTTGTGGCTGCCGGAGCAATATCCCACGGAATGTCGCGCCAGCGCTTTTGCGTTTTCCACTTCGTTTGCCCGGTTCGGCGGCGCGGGAATCACTTTTCTGGTCGGCGCCAGCGTCCGCCATTTCGGGTCGCTCGGAACTCCGGTGGCGATGACTGCGATCGCCTTCGCGATTGGATTGTTGTTGATTCCATTCGGAGCGGAAACTCGCGGCGAGCAACTACCCTCCTAGCTCGACAGCCCGCGCCGACCTCCGAGTAATCGTCCCTGACCTTTCGTGCGCGCTAGGGCCCGTGCCCGGCTTTCGCGCAACGTCTTTAATGTTTCATTCAGCTATTGCCGATAAATACCTCGTCAAAGATATTGCGTTCGACCATTTCGGAAAGCCGGAGATTTTCGGCCTCCGTTGCGCTATCACGCGATTCGTCGATGCCCCGCTAAAGCAAGGAGAAATAATGAACACCAAATACAGAAGCGTACTCTCCGCTACGATCGTCTTCATTTGCGCGATCGCAGGTTTTGGACAGGCTCCCCCAGAAATCAAGGCCAAGCTGGACGCCGAAATCCAGGTACTAACGCGGCTCAGCTCGGATGCTGAAATTGTGAATGCGGTGAAGGCCTACAACGCCGCCACTCCCAGTGCCGAAGCTCTGGCCATGACCAATGAGAAGTGGCACACGCTTTCTGTGCTTGATCCATTTGTGCGTGCTACGGCAAAGACGCCTCTGTCCGAATATCTAAAAACGAAGAAGAAGTCAGATGACATTATCGCCAAAGTCTTTGTTTCAGCAGCCGATGGTTTCAAGGTGGGATTCGACGCTAAAACCGAACACTGGACGCATAAGGGGATGCCGAAACACGACGTACCGATGACTGGAGAGACTTGGATTGGCACTGTCAAGGTGGATGACTCCACCGGCCAGCCGCTCATCCAAGTCGGGCTGCCGGTGCTGGATGGCGGAAAGCCGATTGGATCCATTGTGGTTGGTTTACGGGTGGACAAGCTGCGCTAGACGTGACGTTTGGTGAAGAGTCATACATTATGAGAAATCAGGGCATCGCGCTCCGCATGATCCTTGTGGTAGGCACATCGGTGGTTATCACGGTGGCTGCCGTGCTTGGATTGTCGTATCTCCTGCGGGTCTCCGCGGGTTCCGCGCAACGAGTGGCGGCGGCCGCGCGCGAACAGACGCAACGCTCTTTCGACCTTTTGGACCTGGCGGTAAAAGTCCAAGGAACCACGCAGAAACTGGTGCAGGAAACCGATCCCGATGTAATGGAATCACTGATTGAAAAAAACAAAGCGCAGGTGAAGGATGCGCAGGCAAAAGTGGAGCAGGTTGGTGCGGGCGACGACGGCGTGAAGATCGCATTTCTTGCGCTGGCGAAAGCCAACGAGCAGGTCACCAAGTTGGTGTTGCAGGCCCGGAATGCAGAGTCGCATCAGGCCATCATCGAAAAATCGAATCCCGCGTTTGAGGCGCTGCTTGGGGCCATCAATCATTATCAGAACCAGGTGGCTAAGAGACTGGAAGATGATTCTGCGGCGCTAAGAACTCACAGCGCCCGGCTTGAGTCCACCATCTTTGCCCTGGTTGTTGCCGGTATTGTCTTACTGGTGGCCTGGGGCGTAGCCCTGGTGCGTAGCGTTTCCAGGGCACTCCATAGCATGATCCACATGGTGAAAGACTTGGCGGAAGGCGAAGGGGATTTGACCAAGCGGCTGGGAGTTGTTACCCACGACGAACTAGGCGAATTGGCAAAGTGGTTCAATACATTTCTGGACAAGATCCACGGCATTATTTCCAACGTCGCGGGCACCGCCGAGCAGGTGGCCAGCGCCAGCGAGGAACTTTCTTCTTCGGCGACCCTGCAGGCGCAAGGAGCCGACCATCAAAAGGATCAGGCGGCGCAGGTCGCAACCGCAATGCAGGAGATGGCTTCTACGGTTCAACAGGTTTCAGAGAACTGCAGCCAGGCGGCAGATGCCTCGCGCCGTGCGGCAGAAACGGCGCGGGCGGGCGGCGCCGTCGTGGAAAAAGCCTTAACCCAGATGCGTGCGATCGCTGAATCCGTGGCTGGAACTGCAAAAGAGATTGGAGAACTGGGTCGCCGGACTGACCAGATCGGGCGCATTGCCGGCGTAATCGATGACATCGCCGACCAAACCAATCTACTGGCACTCAACGCCGCCATCGAGGCGGCGCGCGCTGGCGAACAAGGGCGAGGCTTTGCCGTGGTCGCGGACGAAGTTCGCAAGCTGGCAGAGCGGACGACCACCGCCACGAAAGAAATCTCGCAGATGATCAGCGTCATTCAGGATGGCACCAAGGCGGCCGTCAAGGCGATGGATATTGGCAGCCAGCAGGTAGAAGAAGGAGTCGCGTCTACCGCGCGGGCGGGTGAATCATTGCAACAAATCATTCACATGTCAGAGGAAGTGGGTTCGATGATTACCCATATCGCGACGGCTGCCACAGAGCAATCGGGAGCGACCAGCGACGTAAATCAGAGTATGGACCAGATTGCCCACTTGGTGAACGAATCCGCGGTGGCGGCGCGACAATCGGCCAAAGCTTGTCAGGATTTATCAGAGCTGGCGCTGGCCTTGCAATCGATGGTTGGCAGCTTCAAATTACAGGCAGCGCGGGCGGACATGCAACCGGCTGAGGATTCGGCTCGCCCCAAGGCTCTGGCGGCATCCACCTCTTAAAAGATCGCCGCAGTCTAATTCAAAGGCTCTCTTTCAGGAACTCAAAGAGAGCCTTTGTTCTTGTCACCGCAAAACTTAGCTATGCGACGCCACGGGTTTTTACCGGCGCATCGGCACTCACAAGGGGAGCGGCACGCTCAGAATTCCTGACGGCCCGAGTTGCCAGTGGCTTCAGCCACAGCAACGCCATGAACGCGGCTATCAGGTCGCATACGATCATCGCCCAGAAGACCTTTGACCAGGAGCCGGTTTTGGCAAATAGCCAGGCCGCGCCGGGTCCGGCAAAAGCTGCGGCGGCGCCTTTCGCTGTGTACACGATTCCATAGTTGGTAGTCGCCCATTTGTTTCCGTAAAGATCTCCGGTGATGGAGGGGAACAACGAGAAGATATTGCCCCACGCGAAGAAACAGAGCCCAGACAATGCGACGAACCAGACAGGATGGCTGATCAGTTGGAGCAGAGCATAGACCGCAATCGCTTCGAGGATGAACGAGATAAAGATGGCATTCTCGCGTCCAATATGGTCGGATACCCATCCCCAGAAGGGGCGGGTCAAACCATTCAAAACACGGTCGACCGTGATGGCCAGGACCAACGCGGTCATGCCCCACACCACCACGACTTTATCGACGTGGTAGGAAGCGGCCATAGGATTGAGTTGCGCGGTCACCACCAAGCCGCCGAAAGCCAGCATGGTCATCATCAAATAGATGATGTAGAACGACGGCTGGCACATCATCTGCAAAGGAGTCATATCGACAGCCGAAGTATTGATCCTGGCTTTGATTTTGACTTCTTTCTCCTGCCAGTTCGGCGGCGTCCATCCTACGGGTGGTCTGGCCATGAAGAGCGAGGAAGCCAACACAACGATGCCCTGAATCATTCCCCAGACTATAAACGTGTGCTGATAGCCCGAGACTTTCAGCATGCTGGCAATGGGAGCGATGGTCGTCGCGGTTCCTATGCCAAAGGCTGCGGCAGTCAGGCCAACGCAGAGGCCGCGATAATCTGGGAACCATTTCAGCGCATTGCCAATGGCACCGCCATAGACAACGCCGGCGCCGACTCCGCCCAGCCCATACCAAAAATAGAGGCTGCCAATTGTTTCGGCGTAACCCGACCCGACCCAGCCGAGCGCCACCATGACCGAGCCCAGGCCCAGCATGAAGCGAGGACCGATTCGATCTACCAGGTATCCCTCAAAGGGTACGAGCCAGGTTTCAAGCAAGACAAATAAAGTAAAGGTCCATTGCACTGCGACCAGGGAAACGTGAAGATGAGCTTGTATCGGTTTGGTGAAAAGCGTCCAGGCATATTGCAGATTGGCAATAGCCATCATGGCAACGATGCCGGCGATTAATTGAACCCACCGATTGGGAATGCGGGAGGGATGAATCAGAGCACTTGGTGAACCTGTTGTTGCAGCCATAGGCTTGTCTCCATGACAGCCGTCAGACGGAACGGCTTACTGCCTGAACGACCGTGTTCGGCAGAATTGTGTCAGCCAACGAGGTGGCCCTGGCACAGGTATGTGTCTTGGGTCACAGCGAACCGTGATATATACTGGTCCAGTTATCGAACCACTTGCGGGAGGGAAGTTACCACTTCTAAAACAGGCTGTCAAGAAGATTTGAGAATCTTCTGCAATGGCCGTGTGGCCGTAATCGCCTTCTGTACGCCACAAGTGGAAGCAGACGCTATTGATGGACGAGACCCTTCAAACTCAGGTTGAAACCTATCTTACCCACCTCAATGGCCTGATCCGCCGTGGCCGTGAGCTGCGGGAGGCATTGGCCGCTGATCCCACCGACCCAATCGCGATCGCGGCGGCTCGGCGCTGGCACGAGGATTGTGGTGTAACCATTAACCAGTTGTCTGGAGGCAGCAAAGCCCATTGGCTGGCCCGATCGTTTAGCGAGGCGTTTCTGATGCGCTCGACGGACGGCCATGCGGTGGAAGGAGCAGCGCAAACGCAGATTGTCCAGCGACTGCTTGGTGTTCTGGAACAGGCGATCGCAACCCTCTCCCAGATGGACGATGCTTCGCTTACCTCAGTATCCTCACAGCCTCCAGCTCCGCATCGCTTCGACTTCGTTCACGACCTGGAACTCCGCCCCGTGGTAGAACGCGCGTATACCGATAGCCGGCGCGCCCTTGAGCAGAAGGATTATCACCTTGCGCTGCTCACGTCCTGCGGAATTCTGGAGGCGATCGTCACCGATGCGCTGGAACACAAAGGACTGAGTTCGCTGGTTGAATCTGGCGCACCTGCCGAAAAGATCTCAGACTGGTCGTTCGAGACGCGCCTCACGGTCGCGGAGAGAGTGGGATTGATTCGCAGCGGGTGTGCCCGCCTGCCGGCCATCGCCCGAGCCTATCGAGATCCGACCGTAGTGAGCGACGAGATTGGAGTGAAGGTTGAAGTGACCGAGCGCGATGCGCGAACCGCCGGGCAGGTTCTTCACGTCGTGATGCGAGATCTCGATCCCGGCCGGTAGGGCAGAAAGATCAATCCTCGAGGTCTTGCCGGAAGACAGGTTGCGAAGGATCGACGCTTCCATCGATGACGGCTACCAACAGGTTTCCAAAAGCATTCCTGGCTTCGGCAAGAGAGGCATAGCCACGCTCGCGCTGGAGCGCGCCACCATCGGCGTAGATCAGAGTGAAATAGCGGCCTGACGAATACTGAAGCTCCAGCAGCTTGTCCGGCATGTCAGGATCGCCTTGCTGACCCAGAACATCCATCAGGGCCACAGTCCACTGCCTGCCCTTCGGGTCGGCGACTTCCTCGCGCTCGAGGAATTGCCATTCGTCCATGCTCCACAACGGCATAATTTATTTGAGGAGTTGCGCGAGAGCCCTTCCCACCTGCGCACCGGTAAACGGTTTTGGAATCAGTAAAACGTTTTGCGCCTTCCGCGAGCGCAGGCTCGAATCCGCCTGTTCCGGCGTATCACTGATGATCACCACCGGCAACTCGGCATGATTGGGATGATTCCGGATAGCGTCGAACAACGCTTCGCTCATATCGAAAGCGGTGCAATCCAGCACAACGGCATCGGCGCGATGCTCCAGGACCAGTTCATTGACGGCGTTCGTGTATCCCGATGCGAAGACCTCGTGCCCGAGGTCCCACAGGGAAAATGTCAGAAGCTCGGCAATCTCCGGCGTATCGTCAATCAGCAGAACGCGCGACACTATTTCTTAACCGGGCCGGTGCCAGGCAGCCGCGGCTTCTTTCCCGCTGACGGCTCCAGATCCATCATCCAGATTCGCCCGCCCGCGGTGTAGTAGGCGCGGTTGTCATTTTCGATCATCGCACCCCAGGCCTCCAGCGTGCGCATGGCGAAGGTGACTCCTTCGAAGTTGTTGCGCGCGTGGCTCAGCACTTCATTGGTGTGCCAGTTATCGGTTAGGATAGCGTCGCCCGGGTGCACACGCAGCACGGTGTAGTAGCGGTCGTAGGCCGCTTCCGTGCGCACGTCGCGCGTGGCTCCACGTTTCTTGCCTTCGGTGACAATGTAACTTTCCTGTCCCTCCGGCTCAACTTCGGGCTCGGCCTCGACAGGATGGAATGGAGCGCTCGTTTTTGTATTCATACAGTTTGTGCCACCGTCTCGGCCTCGGCTGCGGCCGCCATGTTGGTTAAATTTTTCGCATCTGACGCTTGAATCAAAGCTTCCGGCAGTTCCACACCCATCATCCGCCATTGCTCATTAGCAAACTTCTGCAAGTTCGCAATGTGCTCGGCGTGAAGGTGGCCGAAGCGTCCCTGCAGCTTCAGGTATTCCGATACCGGCCTCATGCTGGCCGGGCGGAAGCTATAATTGAATTCGCGTTTTTCCGGATTCCACTCCCACATCGGGTAGAGTCCACATTCGACAACCAGGCGGCCGAGATCAATCGATCGCGGCGTCTCGTACACGAAGCCCTTCTGGCACGGGGTGTAAACCATCAAGTACGCGGCCCCTTTGTGGTTAAGACCCTTGCGGACTTTGTTCATCAGGTCAATCGGATAGCCCACGCTAGCGGTCGCCACATAGCAGTGCGGATGTCCAGCGGCCATCATGCGCGCGAGATCTTTCGGATACAGCTTCTTGCCCTCCGGAACTTCGGGACCCGGAGGCGAGAAGGTCGTCATGCCGCCATACGGCGTGCGCGACGACGCTTGTATGCCGGTGTTGGCGTACTGCTCGTTGTCGTAGCAGATGATCAGGCAATCGTGATTGCGATAAAGAGCGCCGGAAATCGATGCCAGTCCGATATCGGAGGCGCTGCCGTCGCCCGCCTCGCAAATAATATTGGGAAACTTTCCTTTCCACTTGCCCTTGCGGATCATCGCTTCGTAAGCGGCGGCCACGCCGGCGGTAAAGCTGCCCGCGCTGCCGATCTGTGTGTGCGCCCACGGCACGTTGTAAGGCGTGCACAAATAGGAACTGTTCGCGACATACATGCAGCCCGTGGGTCCGACGAGGATGGTATTGTCGCCCGCCGCCTTGCTGGTCATCCGATATTGAATCGAAGGGCCGCAGCCCGCGCAGGTGCGATGGCCGGGAACGAACGGTTCCGAGGATGGCAGCTCAGGGTTATAGAAACGAGCGCCCTGATTCGGGCTGTCGAGAATCGGCAGTAACTGCCGTTGAACTTCTATGGTTGCCATGTAAGTCCTCCAACAAAGATCTTAATAACAATGTTCCAGTGCTAAAGCCCATTGAGCGTGCTCAGCGGTGCGGCTGAAGCCGCGCGCTTTCAAAACTTCTACTCTTCGAACCCTACCCAGTGTGTGCGCTTCTCTATCTTCCCACGCCGCTGTGCATCAAGCATCTTCTCCGTCATCCAATAAAATTCTTTGAGCACGATCGCTTCGCCGCCCATGCCCGCCATGAACGACATCATGAGCGGACGCTTTTGGCTTTCGTAAACAGCTGCCGCGGCTTCGGCATAGAGGGCCCCACCACTGCTTACGCTGCCCAGCGCCATGTTGGTTTCGATCACGCCCACCACTTTAAATTTGCTGAGAACTTCCTGCACGCGATCCGTAGGATAAGGCCGGATTGTTCTCAGGCGAACCATTCCTACTTTCAATCCACGATCCCGCATGTGCTGAATGGCAAATCGCGCCGTCACCGCGTGGGCGCCTTGCAGGAAGAATACAACTTCCGCGTCATCGGTCATGAACTCTTCAACCCAGGGATCGTAGCGGCGCCCGAATATCTTCGCGAACTCGTCGTGAATCTCTTCGATCACTGCCATCGAACCTTCCATGGCGCGGGCCCGTTCCAATTGCAGCGGCGGACCCTGCTCCGGCATAATCTGCGGTCCGTGCGAAACCGGATGTCGTGGATCGAGCGGGTAAGGATGCTTGTACGGCGGCAGGAATTCTTCCACCTGGCCTGAATCAGGCAACTCCACGTCGCCTGTGATGTGGGAGACAAAGAAACCATCCTGGCAAACCATTTGCGGCAGGAGTACACGAGGATCCTCGCCGATGCGATAGGCGATCAAGTGATTATCGAATGCTTCCTGCGCGTCGCAGGACCAACCCATGATCCAACCCATGTCACGGGTGGAAAGCGCGTCAGTGTGCTCCGAACCGAAGTCGCCGGGAGGATCGAGCGTGCGGTCGGCGATCATCATCTGCACCGGCATGCGGCTGCCGGAGATCGGCGAATAAAGTTCATAAGCGAACTGCACGCCAACACCCGAGCTGCCGGTAAAGACTCGCGCTCCGCTCGATGACGCGCCGTGCGCGATGCTCAATTGCGAGTGTTCGCTATCGGCCACGATGTATTCGGCGTCGAGCTCGCCATTGGCTACCATTTGCGCCAGCGCCATCATGGTCGCCGTGTAGGGACGAATCGGATAAGCCGCGATCACATCGACATCGGCATACTTAGCGGCCTGCGCCGACGCGACGCAACCATTGATTCGGACCATTCTTTTCTTTTGCTCTGCAAGCATAGGCATAATTCACTCCGCACATTCCGCCCTTAGGCGCACGATAAAGTTAATTCGATCCCAACTCTAAATATTTTTGGCCGGCCGCTCGTCCAGCCTTCTCAACTGTTCCGCCTGACGTCCATGCAAGCCCGGCGAAATAGCGAACGCCGTATCCATGCGGACCACCCCAGTATCGAAGTCGAGTTCCGGAACGCCCTCCAGGCAACCGGTCGGACACTCTTCGATGCACACGCGGCATCCCTTGCAGTAGTCGACGAGAATTTTATACATCCCATTCGACCGCTCCGGCCGCGCGATGCAAGGCTCGGGACAAACCAGGTAACAGTTGTCGCAAGCGTTGCAGGTGCCGCAACTGAAACAGCGATTGGCCTCTTCGACCGCCTGCTCTTCCGTGAACGCCTGAATCACTTCGTCCTGTGTTTTCGTTCTGGTCTTCGTCGGCAGCATTTCCTGCTGTACGCGCGGGAAATGCGGGAAGTACGTCATGTTCATGCGATTCAAGTCGAAGATCACGTCAACCGGAATCGTGCGCGGCTGCAGGTTTTCTCCGCGCATCACTTTGTCGAGGTTGAAAGCGACGCGCTTGCCATCGCCAACTGCATTGACCACCATCAGCGGCTGACCGGAGCCGACCTGAGCTATATCGCCTGCGGCGAAGAAGTTGGTATCACCGAGGCGGCCGAACTTATCCATCTTGATGGTGCCGCGCTCGTTCTTGAACTCGGCAGGCAGCCAGTTGAGAGACGCGCGCTGTCCGATCGCGATGATGACATTGTCCACGGCAAACTTGTCAGGCTTCGCTTCTCGATCAACATTGATGGGCGAGGCGTTGATGGCTCCGGCGAACTTCGCAGGATGCAAATGCAACGCTTCAACCTTGCCGTTGCCGAGCACAGAGGTTACTGCGCGGCCATGCATCAACTCGACCCCTTCTTCGAGCATATCGTGCAGGTCTTCGGGTGACGCTGGCATTTCTGTCTTATTGCCCTCGACTGTGATCATGGTCACTTCTGCTGCGCCTTGTCGAAGGGCTTCGCGAGCGCAATCGATGGCCGTGTTTCCTCCGCCGATCACGGCAACCCGAGCACCCAGCTTAACCTTTGACGTGCCCATGCCGATGTCGCGAAGAAAGGGCAGTCCGTAAAGAACGCCGTCCTTGTTCTCACCTTCCGCGCGAACGCTGTTGGGCTCAGTGAGGCCAACGGCCAGCACGCACGCGTCGTAATTTTTCTTCAAGTCGTCCCAAGTGACGTCTTTGCCCACTTCTACGCCTGTCTTGATCTCAATGCCGAGCTGCTGGAGGCGCTCGATCTCGCGATCAAGAATGTGTTGCGGCAGAACCCAGTCTGGGATGCCCCCGCGATTGAGTCCACCAGCTTTCGGCGATTTCTCAAGGATCGTAACTTTATAGCCCAAGCGCGCCAGTTGATAGGCGGCACTGTGTCCAGCGGGACCGGATCCCACCACCGCGACTTTCTTGCCATTGGGCTTGCCCGGTTTCACTACATCGTTGGTCAGCGCCTGGCCGAGATCGCCGAGAAAACGCTCGACTGCGCGGATCGAGATGGCCTCATCGTACTTTCCGCGATTACACGCCTGCTCGCACGGGTGGTAGCACACGCGTCCCGTAACTGACGGGAACGGCATGTCTTCTTTAATGAGCGCATAGGCGTCCAGATACTTGCCGCGTTTTACCAGGTCAAGATAACCCTGAATTTTCTCGTTGGTCCCGCAGGCATTGTTGCACGGGGGCAACTTGTCCCGGTAAACGGGCCGGATCGAGCGCCAGTTGCCGGTGGGAAACAGGTCCTGCCCTTTTTCCTGCGAGGGTGCGGGAGTGATGCCCGCAAACGGTACGGTAAGCCATTCGGGAATATGCGTATTCTTGGTCGACATTAAATCCTCTCCTACACCGCCACCGGATTCAGTGACATGATGTGCAACTCGTTGAGTGCTGCTTCGAATGCGTGCTTGTTCGAAATCATGGGCTCGATGGTTTTCATCTTGACGATGCCCGTGGTCTTGACCACGGCCGCAATCAGCGGAGCGGCGATGTCGGGCGCGATCCGGTTATTTCTTTCGGCGGCGCCTTCGGTCGAAAGCCGGTCGAGACCGAGTTCGCCGAGCCGGTAATAAAGCCATTTGTGGTCGGCAATCTTTGCGGCGTCGACGCACACCAGTTGCGCCAGCCGTTCCGGGCCAGGAACGAAACGAATCATGTAATCCGGCGTGTAGTGGGTGTTGATCACCAGCGTTCCACCGGGTGGCATGCCGCGCATGTAGTCCCAACCCTTGACCATCGTCCCTTCAACGAGCACGACGACGTTGGGGTGTTCGTTTTCGTAAGTGAGCTCGTTCTCGAGAATCTGGTCGCTCACCCGGCAATACTTGCGGGTGGGGCAGTTGGTGCGATCAGGATTGTCGACGTAATTTTCCATCGCCTGGGCATACTTGCCTTCGATTCGCGCCGAAGCAGAGATGGAGTTTACGATGTCGCGGCCCTCTTTATCCATAATGATGCCGCGCGTCCAAACGGTGAGTTCTGTGTAACTCATGATTCAGCCCTCTTTTTATTGCTTGAGTTAATTGAAGCGTCGGGATAAGAGTTCCCGGCTCGATCATTCGATGCGTTGGTGCAATCTAATCCCTGAAGATTGCTGCGGTTGGAATCGAGAACAGACAAGAAATCACTCCGCAAAACCGTGAAGGGTGCTGGGCGAGTGCCGTCCTGAAATTCCACAATCGCCAGAAGAGTCGCCTTCTTGCATAAGCTTTCGATGTCGGCGCCGGTAAGGCCGGCAGTCCGATGACCGAAATCCTCGAAATCGACATCGGAGGCGAGCGGAATGCGCCGGCAGTACAGCCGCATAATAGCGGCGCGATCTTCTGCGTCGGGCTTGGCGAATGGCAGGATGTAGTCGAAGCGTCCGCTGCGCAGCAATGCCGGATCAATTCGCTCCGGGCGATTCGATGCGGCCAGCAAGATCACTCCTTTAACGTCACGCAGGTTATCGATCTCGCGCAAAAGCTGGCTGAGAATTCGCTGATAGATGTCGCTGCCGAATTGATCAGCGCCGAACTTTGGAGCGACCGCGTCAATCGTATCGAAGAACAGGATGCACGGCGCCGCGCGCCTCGCCTTTTTGAAAACTTCACGCAGAGCTCGTTCGGATTCTCCCAGCCATTTCGAATAAAGTTGCGGGCCATCAATGGCGATAAGCGGAATTTGCTTTTCACCAGACAGCGCTCGCGCCATCGCGGTTTTTCCGGTACCCGATGGTCCCGCCAACAGGATGCCGCGCGGCGGCGCCAGTCCAACCTGCTCGTAGATTTCATCGCGCATGTGAGAATGCTCGACTACGCCATCAAGCAGGCGCTTGACCTCGTTGAGACCTCCGAGGGATGCAAACTTGGACGAACTCTTCTCGATAAAAAATTCGCGTGTGGCGCTGGGCTCGACTTCTTTCAAGCCGGCCAGAAAATCATCGCGAGTCACCTGCAGGGCGCCCAATTCTTCAGCCGTAATTCCGTCGGTGTCGAGCGGAGTCGAAGAAAGAAAGCGGCGCAAGGCGATCATGCCGACTTCCTGTCCCAAGGCCTCCAGGTCGGCGCCGACGAATCCGTGAGAATGTTCGGCGATCTCCTGCAGATCGACGTCGGCTGCGAGGGGCATAGCGCGGGTGTGGATCCGGAGGATTTGCAGGCGTGCCTGCGTGTTAGGAACGCCGATTTCGATTTCGCGATCGAAACGTCCAGGACGGCGCAGTGCAGGATCAAGAACCTCAGGAATATTCGTGGCACCGATGACGATGACCTGGCCGCGGGCAACGAATCCATCCATCAAACTGAGCAGCTGCGCCACCACACGTTTTTCCACCTCACCAGTAACTTCGGCGCGCTTGGGAGCGACGGCATCAATCTCATCGATGAAGAGAATCGAGGGCGCGTTACGGGCAGCCTCTTCGAACAATTCACGGAGCTTCGCTTCGCTCTCGCCGTAAAACTTCCGCATGATCTCAGGACCGTTGAGGTGAATAAAGTGCACGCGGCTTTCGGCCGCGACCGCGCGGGCCAACAATGTTTTCCCTGTTCCCGGCGGACCGTATAACAGCACACCTTTAGGCGCGAGAATTCCCAGTCGTTCGAAGATGCGAGAGTATTTCAGCGGCAACTCGACGATCTCCCGGACCCGCGCCACTTCCCGCTCCAGGCCTCCGATATCTTCGTAAGACACCGCAGGGGCGCGAGCAACCGTGGAATCGCCTTCGACAACACGAATGTCAGTGCGCTTGCCGATCACAACCGGGCCAGCCGGAATCGTCCGCACAACCTGGAAATTCACAGCCTTGGCAAATGTCGGCACACGCACCACACAGCCGGCGATGACGGGGACTCCGACAAGATCTTCAAGGATGCGATCGGGAGCGATCGTGGCAGGAGCAGCTCCTACCCACAATGGCGTAAAGCGCACAGCCACGGCTTGCTCGCTATCGACGCGTGTCACTGTCACTTGCTCCTGTAATCCAGCGCCACAATTACTTCGGCATGTGCCGTCGATCTGAATCATGCCTTCATGGTCGTCTTCGGAGATTTCGGCGCGGCCAACGGCTGTGGCGCTGCCAGTGATTTTCACAACATCCCCGGGGCGCGCACCCATGCGTTGCAGGTCGGCGGGCGCAATTCTTGCGATGGCGCGTCCGATATCCTCGACTCGAGCCTCAGCAACGCGCAGCTTCAAGGTCGCCGCGAAAGAAGACGGGGCGATGTCCGTCATGGGATCATTTGCAGGTTGCTGACGGGGAAATAAACTAACTGACGATTCCGACGGCTGCGCCTGGATCGCATCGCGAGGCGAAAGGGTCATTCCAACCGTGTCATTTGCGTGGTCAGTCAAAACAGATAATCCCCAGATTTGATAGGCCGAGCCTACTTCTTACTTAGCAGAGGTAATCACTCTTGCGACGCGATCGCTATCCCACATGATTGGCGAATCGCGAATAGCCGACCCACAGCGGAAATCAGCCGCTCAAAACTCATCAAGCACAATTTCTTCCACGTCTTCAATATGCCGCCGCATCGACGCCTTTGCGGATTCAGCGTCCTGGCGTTTGATCGCGGCTAAAATCCTGCGATGTCCGGCCAGTGATTTTTCCGGCCGCCCTTCCACCTGCATCGACCGCTCCCGCGTGTCGCGCAGAAGATCCATCAGAATGTCGAGAACCTTCAGAACCACACTGTTTCCGGAAGCCAGAGCAATGCTGTAATGAAATTCGGCATCTTCGGCGATGGTGGATTCTGCCCGAGAAAGCTTTACTTGCTGCCGTTGGAGAATCTCTTCCATTTCCGCGACTTCATCGGCAGAGGCATGCGTCGCGGCGCGCGCAGCCAACGACGGCTCCAGCATTTTACGGAAATCGAGCAGTTCGCCGACCATCGCCTGCTTGCGCTTCAGCGCATTCGCGAAAGGATTGACCAAAGAATCGGCCGAAATTTCCCGAACGATTGTGCCAGCACCCTGGCGGGGCTCAACCAGACCCATCAATTCCAGACCACGAATCGCATCGCGAATCGAACTGCGGCTTACTTGAAGCATGTCCGCAAGTTCACGTTCGGAAGGAAGCTTGTCGCCGGGCTTCAGCTTCTTCAGGATCAGGCGCTCGATCTGCCGCGCGACTTCCTCGTAGACCTTGTTCTTTCGAACAAATTCGAAGTCGGATTTGGGGAGGGCTGGCAAGCGTCGCTCCAACTGGTCCGATAAGTGGACCAGCTAACGAAAGGAGTATACGCCCGTTGTCAAGGCTGCTGCAAATATTTTTTTGCAGGCGGCGAAAACACTTCCTTGCGTATGACTCATCGGGATTGCTGCCGCGACGCCTGTTTGGCCAGCAGTTTCGTGCAATTGTAGATGGTTCGCGTGCACATCATGGGAAGTCCGACGCGTTCTCCCAGTTCCACGATGGCACCCACCAGAGCTTCCAATTCCATGGGCCGGCCGGCCTCGAGATCCTGCAGCATGGAAGTTTTGTGCTCTCCAACTTTTTCCGCGCCGGCGATTCGCTGATCGATGGTCACGGGTAACTCCATTCCCAGCTTATGGGAAACCTCTTCTACCTCCTGCATGATATTCCGGATTACGGAACAAACTCCTGGGTCGCGCGCCATTTGAACAAGAGTAGCGCGGGTGAGTGCGCTCACCGGATTGAAGGACGCGTTACCAAGAACCTTCACCCAAATTTCGTGCCGGATGCGAGCAGTGATGGGGCAGCGAAATCCGGAAGCGATCAGCGCTTCGGAAATTTTGCGGAGACGATCGGAGCGCGTGCCATCCGGTTCGCCAAGAGTGATGCGATTTCCATCGATGTGTTGAATTACTCCCGGGGCGGTGATCTCGGTGGAAAAGTAAACGATCGATCCAATCACGCGCTGGGCTTCGATGGAAGCGGAGATCACGCCACCGGGATCGATCCGTTCCAGCCGTAGTCCCTCCCATTCGCCGCCGAAGCTTTGAAAGTACCACCAAGGAATTCCATTTTGCGTGCTGACGACCGCTGTGTCTGGCCCAATCACCGGCCGCAACTGAGGCGCGAGCTGCGGCAAGCCGTGGGCTTTCACTCCCAGAAAGACCACATCGACCGGACCAACTTCTTCAAGGGAGGCGGCGATTGCGGGACGCGCAACGAAATCTCCCTCGCTGCTCTTCACCCGCACGCCGTGCTCTTGCATGGCATGAAGATGCGGTCCGCGCGCGTAGAGGGTAACATCGAAACCGGCTTGCACCATGCGAGCGCCGATGTACGCTCCGATGGCCCCAGCTCCGGCAATGAGGAATTTCATTCGTCCCCACCTGTCAGAGCAGAGGCGACGGCGCGGCGGCGAATTTTTCCCGTCGCGGTGGTGGGAATGCTTTCCACCAGATATATCTTGGTCGGGCACTTGTACTCTGCCAGTAACTCACGGCAGTGTTTGATGAGGGCCGATTCGCTGATACCGTGGCGCTCGTGTAAAACCACGGCCGCACATACTTCTTCGCCTAACGTAGGATGCAGACATCCGAATGTGACGGCCGCTGCAACTGCGGGATGCCTGAGCAAAATCTCATCCACTTCATGCGGCGCGATATTTTCGCCGCCGCGGATGATGATGTCTTTGATCCGGCCAGTCAAATGCAGATAGCAATCCGAGTCAAGAAATCCC
This sequence comes from Candidatus Sulfotelmatobacter sp., assembly GCA_049693675.1. Classification (GTDB taxonomy): domain Bacteria; phylum Acidobacteriota; class Terriglobia; order Terriglobales; family Acidobacteriaceae; genus Sulfotelmatobacter. The sequence continues at coordinate 63,705 of JBAVQD010000177.1, forward strand.
TGGTCCCCGGTGCGAAACCATCCATCCACGAAAGCGTGAGCGTTAGCGTCGGGATTATTTTCATAGCCGCGAAAAACATTCGCCCCTTGAATCGCAATCTCACCGCGGTGGTTGGTGCCGAGGTGATTGCCGTCTTTGTCCATGATGCTGATGCGCAGGCCGGCGCCAACGCCCACCGAGCCGGCTTTGCGGTGCCGGGGAGGAAGCGGATTCGAGGTCATCTGGTGAGCCGCTTCCGTCATTCCGTAGGCCTCAACGAATGGCACACCAAATAGTCCTTCGATTTTGTGGATTAACTCCGATGATAACGGCGCGCTGCAGGAACGGATGAAGCGTAGAGAATCGGCTTCTAGCGGTTTGTGGTGTGCCCGGGCGAGCAGGAGCTGATGCATGGTGGGCACTCCGGAATACCAGGTGACGCGATTTTCCCGGACCGTCCGCCAGAACGAAAGCGCGTTGAATTTTGTGGGAACAACCACGGTGCCACCGGAAAGCAAAGTAGCCATGGTCGAGCCGATCAAACCATGAATATGAAACAGCGGCATGATGCAGAGCGAAACATCCCCCTGTGTAAGCGCATACGTGTTCGCAATATTGGCGGACGACACGGCAAGGTTGAAATGCCTCAACGGCACGCGTTTAGGACGGCCGGTGCTTCCGCTGGTGTGGAGGACCAGCGCAATATCGTCGGCAGTGGGCTCGGTTACCTTCGCCCCGCCGGGAGCATCGACCATCCGAACGTGACCGCACTCATTCATTTCCACAGAGAAGGTAGGAATGTCGCGGTCCTTGGCCGCAGTGCGCACGAACTCGGCACCTACCGGCGGACATAGCAGAATTTTTGCCTTCGTGTCCCCCAGGAAAAAATGGAATTCTTCATAGGGATAGGCCGGGTTCAGAGGGGCCGCAGTTCCGGCGATGGAGGCGGCGAGAAAACTGACGATCGCAGGCAGTCCGTTGGGCAATGCGATGGCCACGGCGTCGCCACGCCGGATGCCGGCGGATGCCAGGCCGTTCGCCATCTCCAGAACTTGCTGGCGCAAGGATTCGTAAGTCACATTAATCCCGAGTTCCGGAACCACAATGGCCGTGTGACTATCGGCGAAATGTAGAACATCAAGTAACGTGTCTACTGACTTGAGCGTCATTCGTTCTCGCTTCTAGCATGCGTCCTTGAACGCGGTGTCTTTGGATGTTTGGCCGGGTTGAACTGTTGTTCAGGCGGCGGAGGAAGATGCCGCGATCTAGTCTGAATAGCCCTCTGCCGTCAGGACACTCTTAAATTCTTTCAGAAAAAACTGAACATTCTCTTCGGTGGCCAATGGGCCCATGACGCCGATACGGAAGACCTTGCCGGCGAGCGGTCCGAAGCCACCGGCAATTTCGATGCCCGGTCCATCCAGAAGGCGACGCCTCACTTTTGCCTCATCAACCCCGGCTGGCACGCATACCGTGTTCAATGTAGGAATTCGATGCGCCTCGGGAACGTACATGCGCAAACCCATGGCTTCGATGCCTTTAACAAAAGCTTTATGACTGCGGCGATGGCGTTCCCAACGATTCTCGATGCCTTCGTCGGCGATCACCATGAGCGCTTCGCGCAACGCATAAAACATGGAAATGGGGGCGGTGTGGTGATAGCGGTGCGACACCGTCGAGTAATCGCGAATCAGCTTGAGATCGAGATACCAACTGCGCGGCGGCGTGGCGCGGGCGCTCAGGTAATCCATCGCTCTCTTCGACATCGCGATGGGAGATAAGCCCGGAGGACAGCTTAAACCTTTTTGCGTGCAACTGTAGGCGACGTCAATTCCGGTCCGGTCGAACTCCACGGGCAATCCGCCCAGGGAGGTGACGCAGTCCGCAATCGCAAGAGCGCCGACCTCATGGGCCGCGGCACAGATCGCCCGCCCGGACTGCAATGCTCCAGTAGAGGTCTCGGCATGAACGTAGGCTACAACGTGGGGCTTTTCACGGCGGATGAATTCTGACGCCTCGTCATCTGAAAAAGTCTCACCCCAATTTTTTTCGAAACGTACGACGTTTGCGCCCTGGCGCTTCGCCATTTCTGTTAGACGATCGGAGAAATATCCGTTAGCGAATATGGCGAACTTCGCTCCCGGCTCAACGAAGTTGGTGACCGCAGCTTCCATGCCAGCGCTGCCGGTTCCGGAGATCACTAATGTGGCGCCCTCGGTTGTTCCGAAGGCTGTCTTCAGTAATTGCTGAACGTCCCCCATCACCTGAATGAAGTAGGGGTCGAGATGCCCGACAATCGGCTTGGAGAGTGCTTCATATACCCTGGGATGAACCATGGTGGGGCCGGGACCGAACAGATAACGACGAGGCGGGTTGAGGGCAGGTAGTGGAAGTGCAGCAGTGGTCTGTTCGATGGCGCTCATAGTCCTCGTTTCTGGTCTGGTGTCTATTTATATGTTACAGGCGATGACGACGGCATGCGCAGTCGCCGGAAATGCGACTTCCGACGTGCGGCGCAGTTTGACAGTGAGCATCGGCGACGCGGACGCCGTCAAATTAATTCTTTCGATTTGTTGAATCGAGTTTTCTAATGCCGGGTTTTTGTTCTAAACCGGCGAGTGATGTCCGAGTGTAATCATCTCCTCCGCGATGCGGCGCGCTTCAGGAAGTGTCTTTGCCGCCGTCGTATCAATCTCAGCGGGCAGATCTTTTTGGATCTTCGCCAACTCTTCATCAAAAATGCGGGTCAGCAGTTCCGCCGAGTGCTCCACGGACTTGCCTTCGTTGTCGCGCACTTTCACTTTGTGCAGCACACGCTGCGCGATCATCAACCGATAAATGCGGTCCGTAGCCAGGTCTTCCATATAGCCATCGAGCAGGCTCGCGCCGTTCCCGTTGAGCACGCCATTGCGATAACGGATTACGGTGCGCACGGCCGCCCGCGTTCCAGCAAGAGTTGTTGCGCCAACACCCTTCGGAACTGGCCGCAGATCAGGATGCGAATTCGGAAACTTAGGACGCTTTGCGATCTGATTAGGATACGGGAACTGCGCGACTGCGATTTCGTTCTGATCGGGATGCCCGGTCCAGGCCCCATCCATCAGGCAGTCTGCTTCATTCTTTTTATCCTGCTTGAGCACCTTCAGCGCGCGTTCATTCAATTCCGCGTCCGTTCGACTAGGATAGAGGGCCGTCATTCCGCCGATGGCGTGAGCTCCATGCTTGTGGCAAATTTCCGGCATTAGGGTGCGAAAGTTCTGGAAGAACGCCACGTCGTGCGGGATGGTATTGCGATCCGGCAAAATCCAGTTGGGATCCTCGAGCATGAAGTCGATCAGCGACGCCATGTAATCCCAGCGTCCCAGGTTTAATCCCAGGCAGTGCTCACGAAGATTAAAAAGAAATTCCTCCATCTGATAGGCCAGCGGGTGCGCCTCCACCAGCGCCATGCACTTGATGTAGTCCTGGGGCAAGCCTTTCTGCCTGGCGAAGGCCTGGAACAGATCGCGCCACCAGAAAGCTTCTTCAGCCGATTCGCTCTTGGGAATGTAAACGGAGAAATTGTGCGGCAACCAGGCAGGATCAATCTGGTACCAGATCATGGCCAAGTCGAACAGTGACGCGGACATGATCTCATTCCTGATCACCCCACCCTGGCTGACGTGCAAGCCTCGGGGTCGAACCCAGGTGACGGTTTTCGAGCGTTGGGCCGTAACTCTTTTTTGCCGCTTCTTGTCGTCGTAGCCGAGTTCATACTTGTAGGCGGCGATGGTGTTCTCGATCGCCAGCATGATGTGATCCCACAGGTTCGCGGTGGAATCCTCGAGGTCGATCATGACAGCGGGAGATCCGGAATTGAGCAGTTTTACAGTTAACTCGGCATCATCGGCAGGCCCAGTCATTTGATTGCGCTGATCCGCGCACCATTCTGGCACTTCGATTCGCCAGTCGGACGTGGTCGACTCCGAGGCGGGCAAGTAGTTCGGCGGTTCTCCGCGATGCGATGCTTGCAACACCTTGGCACGTTTTGCGATCAGCGTCTGTTGCCACGGGGTGAACCGTTTGTGAAGGGGCAGAAGAAAATCGAGAAAACCTTTGGGAAGATCTTTTTCTGGATTTAAATTCGCGGGCGCAAAGTTCATCGCCTGCAACTTGGCATTTGCGGTATCGGCTAACATACGTTTTGACTCGTTCGACTTATCCGCACTGTGATTATAATCCTTACCGCGGAATTGGCGGAGGCTCCGACTCGCAATTCTCCTACAGGTTGCTGCAGTAATTTATTTGGATTAGCGAACGGTTGCAAAGAAGTACGCGCTCATCGCGACGCCGATGCCGATCACTACGATCCGCACCTTCCTCGGGTCGGCCCTCTGTGCATAATGTGCGCCAAACCAGCCTCCAGTGAGTGAGCCAACAATCATCACCGCACAATGCGGCCATAATACTGCGCCAGCCACGATGAAGGTAATTACCGCCGCCGCGTTGATGGCGGCCGCCAGCAAGGTTCGGAGGGCGCCCATGGCATGAATGTCGCGCATGCCCATCATGGCGAGCATTCCTAGCGTCATAAATCCGATGCCCGCGCCAAAGTATCCGCCATAGATCGCGACTAGCAGTTCGGCAATCGAGCTCAGCACGATCGCCCGCAATGATGTAAAACGCAGATCATCGCGAGCCTCTGTCCTGCCGGCAATCGTTCGGATGGAATTACCGAAGGCGAACAGCAAAGTGCCTCCCAGCAGCAGCCAGGGGACGAGCCGGAGAAAAGCATGCTGAGGAGTTTTGAGCAACAACATGGCACCCAGCCAACCTCCCGCGATGCTGGTAACCAGCAAGGGAATCAAGACGCGCGCCGGTGCGTTCAATCGTTTCAGGTAAGCGACTGTGCTTGCCCCCAAGCCGGGCCAGAGCGCGACTGTATTCGTCGCATTTGCTAAAACTGGCGGGATTCGAATAAACAACAGCGCTGGAAACGAGATAAAACTTCCACCGCCAGCCAACGCGTTGAGCGCGCCAGCGATGGCAGCGGCGAACAGCAAGAAGATGGCTTGGCCGAAGTGTAAACTCATGCCCCGGAGAAACAAAACTCACCAACCGAAACTGACCTCGATTGCGATGCGGGCACGGCAACAATATCAGGAACGGCCGGAGAAGACATGCGTACCCCATGTGATTTATGTCACGAATCTTTCTTCCCTGGATGTGATTAAGTTCACCGTCCGGGTTCCAACAAAGTGATTTGTGTCACGGATGAAGCCGACCAGAGTACTTTCTGAAGAAATGCCTTGACAGTAAATGTGCGGGTAGTGTAATTAGTCGCGCGTTGGCAATTGGTCCGCTTTTCAGACCTCCAGTTCGCATTATCGCGATTTCTTCGAGCTTTCGGCCGACCGGACGAGGCGGCGCTCTACTCCAGTGTGCCCGCCCCGACGAGAGCCGGGCCCTATGCAAATCACGTGGGAGAAGAAACACATGCGCTCGCTAATAGCGTTTTTCGTGCTTCTCGGCTTCATGGCGTCAGGTGCGCTCGCCCAAACTCAGGGCACGGAACCCGCGAGTCAAAGCAGTGGGTCGACGCAGGTGGCCGCGACGAAGGCTGAGGTGGATCAACTCCGCAGCGAAGTAGCCGCACAGCGGCAGACCATTGAAGAATTGAAAGCCATGGTCGAGAAACTCGCGGGGGTAAAGGCGGCCGCCGTCAATAATACTTCGCCGCAAATTCGGCCGGTCGCAGATGCCCCTTTGGACGCTGCCAATTCGCTGCCAGTTTCCAGCAGCACGGGCAGCGCTCATCTGATGAACGCGGTTCTGCTGGATCCGGATCCTGATCCAGCGGCGGCGGTGCTTGGTCAAACTCCGGCCGTGGCGCCTAAGAAAGACGCTCCGCTGAGTGCGGGGTGGAACGGAGAACACTTCTTCATCCGTAGCGTCGATGGACAATTCAGCATCAGCCCTTATGGTTACGTCGACACTGATTACCGGGCCTACAAGGGCGATGGCGCGCCCGCCGATACGTTTGTTCTGCGTCGTGCGCGTTTCGGTTTCCAGGGCCATTACGGTTCGCACTTCGATTTTGCGCTGCTCACAGACGCGGCAACCACTACCGGTTCTGTCGTGCGCGATGTTTATCTCAACGTACGAATCCGGCCAGAGCTTCAATTCCAGGCCGGCCAGTTCAAGACTCCGTTTGCCCAGGAATCCGGCACCGGCGCCACTAACTTGGACTTCGTGGAACGCGGTTTCACGGCATTGTTGTACCCGTCGGCGGCATCCGCTTTCCGAAGCCCAGGAATCGCGTTTCACGGAGATATCGCTGGCGGCATCATGCAGTACTGGGTAGGCGCATTTAACGGCAGAGGATACGCTCAGGTCAACACCACCAATCAAGCGGAAGTCATCGGCCGGCTTCGCTTTTACCCCTGGCGCAAGACCAACAGCAACTGGTTCAAGGCACTTGCCTTTGGCGGATCCATCGACCGTTCACGCTCGCGGGGTCTTTCAGGAGATCAAAGCTTCAACGGTACGATACCCGGTTCAACTTACGATTTCTTCCCGACGTTCGCCATCAACGGACCGATCCAGCGCTACAACGGCGAATTTACCTACCTCAAGTCAGCGTTCGCTCTGCGCGGCGAATTCGATCAACTCAATATGTCGCGCAACAATACAGGCTCCGAGCAGGTAGGTGGGCTTGGATTCGTAAGTCTTCCTTCCATCATCGCCAAGGCCTGGAACGTTAGCGCGACCTATCTGCTTACCGGTGAGGGTCAGCCAGAAAACGGCACACCGCGCGTCCGGCATCCGCTCTTTGGCCCGGACACTCCGGGCGGCAAAGGGCGCGGCTGGGGTGCATTTGGAGTAGGCGCTCGATACATGGGCATTCATGCCAACGAACCGGGCGCGAATTTCCTCGACTATTACACGCCCGGTTTTGTGCCGACCTACAACTATCACACCGACGAGATAACCATGGGACTTACCTGGTATCCGAATTACTGGGTTAAGTACCAGGTGAACCTGGGTATCGATCAGTTGAAGGATCCCAGCACCATCGGTGCGGTGCCGCAAAACTATTACGTAGTTCTGCAACAGCTGCAGTTCAGGTTCTAGTCCGCGCGGAGGTCGAGTGCGGATGGAGTCAACAAAGTTCGGTAAAAGCGGGGGCTGGCCGCAAGCGGCCCTAAAGGGAAACCGCAGGAGGATACGATGAGGTTCAGGATTTTATTTAGCTTTCTTCTTACCGCTCTTTTTGTGCTGGCCAGCAGTTGCGGCACAACGCCGAATTGTCCTGTCTGCGGCACCACGGTCAACGGCGCTTACGCCGTGATTAACGTAATTCCGGTGCCTGAGCACAATAACACTGGCGAACCGGGCGGCCCTTTCAACTCTTTCGACATCAGCACCTTGGCACCGAATCCCGCCGTCGCGGGTCATTACCTGGATTATGTTTCTGACCGTATCGGCATCGCGGTGCAAGTGATCGACACCTCGCAGGATCTGGCGGCGTTTTCGATTCAAGGTTCGAATGCTGTCTCTGGCGCTGGCAACGGAGCTAGTCCCTGTGCTCAAATCCCTGCAACCAACACCACCGCCGCCTCGGACATTATTCCGCCAATAATTGATGTCTTCGGCAATTTCACCCGGTTCGGATGCAGATCGGACATGTCGACGTCGACGCCGCCGGGGCCGACTTTTCACCTGATCACGGGTTTCGGTGCAAACCATAACTTTGGAGGATTCCCCGGCGCTCAGTGCTGCGCTTCTCGCGGCAATGGCGTGAACCCGATGTCGGGGCCAGACGGGAATACCTCCACGCCCGACGGGAAAATCCTTTTTGTCGGCAATGGCAGCTCCAGCGTAGTAGTTTTCGATATCACAAGCATGAACCTGGGCACCAATCCACCCACTCCGCCGACCGTGCTTGCCGTCATTCCGACGGGAGTTTCGGCGGATTATGACGGGCCGACGGGCATCGCCGGTTGCATCGCCTCGTGGAACGGTGAAGCTGGTTCCGCTACGGACTGCGGAGACGACCGCGCCGATGAAATGGCATACGATGCGACGCATCAGGTTCTTGCAGTGATCAACGGCGACCCGGGATTGCCGTTCGTCACGTTTATCGACATGTCGCACATCGTCAGCAAAACGGGAACGCTTGCGCAGCAGCATTGTTTGCCGATTGATTCCACTTTGGCCTATGGCCCCTATCCCCCTGGATACGCTGCTGGGACTTATCTCGGCGCCCCTTATCCGCTGCAAGGCTCAGGTACTGGTGTTCCTCCTTCACTACAGTTGGATCCGGGAGTCGGCGGTTCGTTCAATCCGCCAAGCTGCATCGTAGGGCAGATTTATTATGACGGTGCAGGAGGTCCGGGAGCCGGTCTCACCCCTGGTACCCCCGTCGACACGGTTGGTAATACTTTTCCTTGTCCCGATCCATCGAATCCGCACGTGTTCAGCGGCGTATCAGGATCGGCGGCTGACACTGTGCCAGCACTTGGCTTGATCGGGATTGGTACCACCCCGAGCGGGACGGCTTACACGATTCCATGCCATCACGCGTCTGTCCTCAACTACAGCTCAAGCGCCTTGCCGATAGGGGCCTTCTGTAACCAAACCAACCCGCAGACCGGTTGTGCCGGGGCCATCGCTCCGGCCGGCTTGGGCGGAATGACCTATGACCCCAACTCCGGTTACTGGCTGCTGACGAATGAGAATTCGATTGGCGTCACCAATATTGGCAGCGTTGACGTCATCGATCTCCAGCTGGGAACCGGCAACGGGCCAGTGGCGTTGGGTAGTATGATCATGCCGAATTGCATGCCGACCGGCATTACACAGGGGCCGGGGGAGTACTTCCTGGTGGGATGCGCCGATCATGACGGCGAGAGTTTCCCTGCGAATGAATACATCATCAATCTGGCCGGAGGGTTTAGCCCCACTTCAGGGTTCAACGTTAACTGTGGCTCGACGCCAGCGGTGAACTGCATACAGATCAATCAAGTGGGCGGCGTAGACGAGACTTGGTATAACCCAGGGGATAATAAGTACTACCTTGCGGCACGCGATTTCCTCCCCAGCGCGGTTATGGGAGTGATTGACGCAAAAACGAACCAGTGGCTGGCCAACGTGCCGACTGGTTCCAACGCGCATAGCATTTCGGTCGACCCCAGCACCAACCATGCTTTTGTGCCGTTCCAGGCTGGCACGATTTGCGCTACGCTGACCTCGGAAGGCTGTATCGGGGTCGTCGCGGAACAGTAAACGAGCAGAGGCTGGTTGATATATAGTTGCCCTAGGCGCGGAATCCGGAACCGGTTGCGCGCCTAGAATCGCGAAGTGATTTATGAAGAATCGTTCTAGTTTTTTCCCGAGGGCTTGCGGTTTTGCCTTATGTGTTCTTCTTGCAGCGGCTGTTTATAGCAGGGCCAGCGAGGAAGCTGCATCGAAACCAACGGACGTCCCAGCCACTGTAATCGCCCACTTGCCTTTGCCGCAGGCGACAGGAAGTCAAATGTTGCTGCAGAAGGAAAAAGGCAAGCAGTATCTCTACGTACAGCAGGCCGCGAAGCAGGGATTCATGATCGTGGACGTGACCAAGCCGGAGGAGCCGACGTTATTGAAACGGACGGCAGAATCAAATCAGGCGACTTCCGGGAACCTCCAAGTCGTGAGCCCTGAGATTGCAATCGCAGAGGCTCCGGAAAAAACGCCAGCTACCCTGACCAGCAATAGTCATCCCACGGAAACCGTTCGCGTGTTGGATTTGAGCGACCCGCATAATCCGAAAACTTTGGAGACTTTCAACAAAGTCACCAGCGTTCTTCCCGATGGCGGTCACGGATTAATCTACCTTACGAATAACGACGGCCTGTATATTCTCCGCTACAATCACCCGTCACGATTCGAGCCCGCCAAGAAGAAACCGCCCTGCACCTCCGAGTCGGAAATTCAGGCGATGCCCCCGGACTGCCAGTGAGTGCACTGCAGCGGCGCTAAGTCCCAATTATCGCGATAAGTTTTACCTCATCGCGAAACATCGGGAGCTGAACAGTCCTTATCCAGCACCTTGATGGAATCTACGTTCAGAGTCACCGGCGCCGCGTTTCCCTGTCGCGCCGTAGAATCCGAACTGGTGCTCAGGCTCGGCGATTCGCTTCCCGTCACTTCCACTCGCTTTCCCAGATAGTGGCGAAGGTGGATGTGGTGGGTACCCTGCAATTCGTAAGTTATGGCCGGGTTCTCTTTCATCAAAGTGTAATCCCCGTTAGACCGGCTCACGCACCCGCGTATCGTTTCCTGTCCTTTCGCATTCTTTTGACTGTTATTGGCAGAATTGTCCTGCGCCAGCAGAAATGCCCCAGAAAGCAACAGCACCACAAACCAGAATCTCTTCATGAGATTTCTCCTTTCATCCCCTAAAACGTCATGTGATGGCGAATTGCGCAGCAAAGGTTGGCAAGAATTGCCAATGGTGCCAACGCTATTTTACGTGGGTTTCCTGATAGTGCAATTCTTTCCATTGTCCCGCGTGCTTCACCCAGAGTTCGCTGATATACACCCTTGAGTACCGTATCGCCGACTTCGGTGGGAACTGAATGGTACTTTCGTAAATGGCGAAGGCAGCGTCCGGACCGAGTGGAGTAAGCTTCATTCCCCACAGCGTGTAATTCGCGACATTCTGGTCCGACATTTCGTTCATGGCTTGAAGTTTGGTGCGCTCGCCTTTGCCGTCGACTTCTACGCCCTGGTAGTCATCCGCCAAGAGATCGCCATAGGCTTTCTTGTCCTTATTCTTGATCGCTTCCCATTCGGCTTTGATCTTGGATTCAAACATATTCCTCAGGGCGTCATCGGCGGGATTTCCTGTCGATTGCTCTTCCCCGAACTTCGTGGGCATTGTTGGTTGTTGTGCCAGTGCCAGTGACGTAAGTACCAGAATAATGAGGAGGGATGCCAAGCTGCTTTTCATCGTTTCTCCAGACGGGAATTGCGTGCGCGCTAACAAGTTATCATTGATTATTGTTAAAGTGAGCTCAACTACGGTCGCGTCGAAGTGAACCGCTATCGAATAAAGGATGTGAACGTGAATCTAAACTTGCTATGCCGCAAAACGATAACGAAATTCTAGCGCGCGAGCTGTTTTCCTCACAGGAAACAGGAAGAATGGTCGAAGCTCTCTCCGCACGGTCCGGCTTCGATCTCAACGCGGCTTATGAGATCGAAGCGACTCTAAAGAAATTCCGAGAGGCTGAGGGACACAGATCCGTTGGCCGCAAGGTTGGCTATGCTAACAAGGCGATGTGGCGCGCGCTGAAGTTGGAGACTCTCGTCTGGGCTCACATGTACGACGACACTGTGCATTTCAGCGAAAGGAATTCAGCGACTTTGTCTATCCCGCATCCCCGTTCACTGAAGATCGAACCCGAGATTGTTTTTGGCATTAAAAAGCCCCTCGCAGGGCAAGATCTCGATGCAGCCATTGCGCTCGCGGCCGTTGATTGGCTGGCGATCGGATTTGAAATCATCGACTGTCCCTTTCCGGGATGGAAGTTTCAGCCGGGCGACTTCGTGGCTTCGTTTGGACTTCATGCCGCTCTTGTAGTCGGCGAGAGGAGGGAGGTTCAGCCGGAATTGATCGCCAAGCTCGTCGAGGAGCTTCCGCGATTCAAGGTTCGCATTTTCAAGCACGGAGAATTTGTGGAAGAAGGCTCCGGCAGGAATTGTTTGAAGAGTCCCGCGCTCTGTCTCGCTGAACTTGGATCGGCGATCGAACGCCGCTTTCCATCCGAAAGCCTGAGTGCGGGAGAAATCGTCAGTTCGGGAACGCTCACGGCCGGGCATCGCACTGACAGCGGCGATCTTTGGCGAGTTGATGTCGAGGGTCTGCCGCTGCCATCGCTGACACTGCGCCTGACTTGACGTTAGTAAGGAGCGGGCACAACGGCATCTTCCGGATAACCTCCCATGCCAAACTCGGGATAGTCGAGACCTTCTTCTTCCACCTGCGGAGTGACTCGCATGCTCTTTACTTTGTTGACGGCCCAGAAAACTCCGAAGGTTAAACCGAATGCCCAAACGGCATACAAAGTTGCTCCCATAAGCTGGCACAGGAACTGCCGTGTATCGCCGTGGAGCAAGCCGGTTACGCCTTGGCCGGCTCGTCCGAGATACGAAGATGCGCCCACACCATTCCATCCCAGGCCGTAAGTGCCGTCGGCAAAAATTCCCACGCATACCGCGCCGAACCAACCACAATAACCGTGCACGGAAATCGCTCCGCAGGGATCATCGATCTTGAGAACGCGGTCATTGAAGAGAACTCCGCCGCAAACCAGGCAGCCGGCAAGGATTCCGATGATCGTCGCAGAGGCGGGAGACACAAAGGCGCACGGGGCAGTGATTGCAACCAGCCCCGCCAACATCCCGTTGCAAGCCATAGTGATGTCCGGTTTGCCGAATGCAAGATACCAGAGCAACATGGCAGCAGCCGAACCTGCCACCGCGGCCAGGTTCGTGTTGACGGCGACTACCGAGATGCGCAGATCAGTTGCGCCCAGAGTAGAGCCTGGATTGAATCCCATCCATCCAAAAAGCAAAATGAATGTGCCGGTCACGACATAGACAATGTTGTGCGCGGGAAAGACGCGGATCTTTCCGCCGGGTCCATACTTACCAAGACGCGGACCTAGAATGACTGCGAGCGCCATCGCGCAGAAACCGCCCACCGCGTGGACGACCGTAGATCCTGCAAAATCCACGTAACCGTGGCCGAGATTCAGTGTGGAACCAACTTGCGAGAGCCAACCTCCACCCCAAGTCCAGCAGCCGGAGATCGGATAAAGAATCGCGCCGATAAAAAGCTCGCAGAGCAGGAATGCCCAGAAGGTAATGCGCTCACAGACTGCACCGACAATGATGTAACCAGCAGTCTCCATGAACACTACTTCGAACAGCGTAAGGCAGTTGCTGGAAACGTCATAAGCAGGACCAGTGAGGAAAAATCCTTTACCGCCGACGAAACCCCATTGTCCGCTGCCGATCAGAAAGTGATTCAGCGTAGGGATTCCGCCAAGATTCGTCGGTGAGGCATTGATATTTACCGCCCCAAACTGGAATGCATACCCGACCGCGTAATATGCCAGAAAGGCGAACACGTAGGCCGCGAAATTGAGCATCATCAAGTGTGCAGCATTCTTTTTGCGAACCAGTCCGCAGGTGAGCAAGGCGAAACCGGCCTGCATAAAAAGGACTAAGTAGCCGGTGTTCAAGGTCCAAGCAAAATTAGTTGCGACGCGAACATGCCCGACCGTGTCGGCAAGTTTTACGGTAAGCGGCTCTTTCGCCGCCTGGGCCTGATATTCGTCATATGCCCTCTTCTTGGCTGCGTAGTCCGGATCCGACTTATCGGTTGGCGCCGTGACCACAAAAGGATTTCCCGCGCCATCGACAGCGTCATTCTTGCTTCCCGTGGCAACGCCGGATGGATCTGGTTTGGGCGCATCGTCGGCAAAACATGTCGAGGACAGCCCGGCGAACAATCCGGCTGCTAAAACGACGGCAATCACAGCCGACACCAACGACAGGCGCAGAGAGAGCCTGTCGATTCGCTTTGTCATGTTTGCTTGCTCCCGTTTTTGAGGCGTGGGTGATTCATTGCTGGTCGTAGGTGTGCTGGAAGAAGCGCCAGCAAATTCCCGTGCGACCGCATTCACAATCTTGGAGGGAAGGGCTGACCCAAAGTGAGCCGACCCGAAGAACGCTATGACGTTCTATCGCAGTCATCTCCCTAATCCGCAGACGATAAAGGGATGGAGTAACTGAGTCCAATTCAAATTTCTTATAGCGCGGATCAGACTCTCGAATAACGATCAGCGCGAATTTTACGAGTCGCTCGGATGCGCCTATAGAATTCGCTCGTGAGTATAGCCCGCTGCTGACAGAGCTACCAGCAGTTCGGCGATATGCGCCGGACCTCGGGTTTCCATCGTGATATCGATCGCCGTGTCGCCCAGATTTACCCCGTGATAGGCGCGGTCATAAGCAGTTTCAACGATATTTGCGCGAAGGTCTGCCAGGATGCCCGTGAGGCGGTGCAAAGCTCCGGGGTAGTCCGGCAGGTGCACGCGCAAGCGGACTAGCCTTCCATCCTTCACCAGGCCGCGTTCGATGATGCGCGCGAGCAGCGTAACGTCGATATTGCCGCCGCACACCAGCACTGCAACCTTCTTCCCCTCCAACGGCAGTTTGTGGTTCAGAACAGCCGCAATCGAAGCTGCGCCCGCACCTTCCGCCAAAGTCTTCTCCCGTTCTAGAAGCAGGAGAATAGCATTGGCGATTTCTTCTTCTTCCACCGTAACAATGTCGTCTACATATTTCTGAACCAGGGGAAACGTCCGCTCGCCGGCGCGCCGCACCGCAATGCCATCAGCTATGGTTGCCGCGGGCTTCAGCGTTACCGGACTGCCTTGCGCGATCGCGGCCTTCATCGAAGGTATTTTGGCCGGCTGCACTCCATAAACGCGGACTGCTGGATTCTTTTCTTTCACCGCGCATGCGATGCCGCCGATCAGGCCGCCTCCTCCAATCGGAGCGACGACAACCTCAATGTCGCGCTGCTGTTCCAGGATTTCCAATCCCAGCGTGCCCTGCCCGGCAATCACGGCATCATCGTCGAATGCGTGGATTAACGTGAGATTGTCTTGTTTGCTGTGCTCGACCGCTTTCTCATAAGCCTCGTCGTAATTCGTGCCATGCAAAATGACTTCGGCGCCGTAAGCGCGCGTGGCGGAAACTTTTGTGAGCGGGGTCGGCAGCGGCATGTAGATAAGCGCTCGAATACCGTGCCGGCCGGCATGGTAAGCAACCCCTTGCGCATGATTTCCGGCAGATGCGGCAATCACTCCGTGGGCGCGCTCATCTCTCGTCAGCGTGAGCAATTTGTTCAAAGCTCCTCTTTCTTTGAAAGCGCCGGTTCGCTGTTGATTGTCTAGTTTGAGGAAAATCTGGTTATTGGTGAGTATCGAAAAAGATTCCGATCGTGTGCAGGGAGAGACGCGAATAGCTTCGCGGATACGTCCCATTGCAGTCTCAATGTCTGGGATCCCGATCATTGCGGTCGCGCTGTCATCTTAATACCTGCAAGGCCATCTCAGTTACAACCATCAGGCGATTTGATGGACCGTCGCAATCGAAGGCGCAGAACGCACCACGGCGGATGTGAGGTAGGTATCGACAGCGGCGGCTGCCTTGCGGCCTTCGGAAATGGCCCACACGACGAGCGATTGGCCTCGCCGCATATCACCAGCGGCAAATACTCCCGGCACGGAGGACATGTAGTTTTGATCCGTAGCAACGTTGCCGCGCTGATCCAGCGCCACGCCAAGCTGTTCGATCATTCCATTCCTCACCGGACCCAGGAAGCCCATCGCGATGAGCACCAAATCTGCTTCCATTATGAAATCGCTGCCCGCAATCGGCTCAAACTTCGGCGGAGGACCAACACGCACGGCATGCAATTGCTTTACGCTTCCCGCATCACCGGTGAATTTCGTAGTGGCGATACTCCAGTCGCGAATTCCGCCCTCTTCATGTGCCGCTTCAGTGCGCAGTTGCATCGGCCACAGCGGCCACGGAGTAAGCGGTGAGCGCTCATCGGGGGGCTTGGGCAGGATTTCAAACTGATGAACGGAAAGCGGCTTTTGCCGGTGACAGGTGCCCAGGCAGTCGGCGCCGGTATCGCCCCCGCCGATGATGATTACTCGCTTGCCGGTCGCCAGGATTTCAATTTCGGGCTCGACTGTGTCGCCAAGGCAGCGGCGGTTCTGCTGCGGCAAATAGTCCATGGCGAAATGGATTCCCTTCAGCTCGCGACCCGGAACTTTGAGATCGCGTGGATGTTCCGCTCCACCCGCCAGTACGATGGCATCGAAGTCGCGCCGCAAATCTTCGACCGAAATGTTCTTTCCCACTTCTGTTCCAGTAACGAAGCTCACGCCTTCGGCCGACATCTGCTCCAGGCGGCGATCGATGATGTGTTTTTCTAACTTGAACTGCGGAATGCCGTAGCGCAGCAATCCCCCAATGCGGTCGGCCTTTTCATACACCACGGCGGCATGTCCAGCGCGGCATAGTTGCTGAGCGGCCGCGAGTCCCGCCGGCCCTGAGCCCACGATTGCAACTTTCTTGCCGCTGCGATGCTTCGGCGGCTCTGGCCGTATCCAGCCTTCTTTGAATCCACGCTCCACAATATTTTTTTCGTTCTGCTTGATCGTCACCGCAGGCTGATTAATCCCGAGCACGCAGGATGCCTCACAGGGCGCAGGACAAATACGGCCGGTGAATTCTGGAAAATTATTGGTGGCGTGCAATTGCCGCACTGCTTCTTTCCATCGCCCGCGGTAGACCAGATCGTTCCAGTCGGGAATCAAATTGTTGACCGGACATCCGGTTTGACAGAAAGGCACGCCGCAATCCATGCAGCGGGCGCCTTGTTTCTTGAGGGTCTCTTCGGGAAGATCGAGATAAATTTCAAACCAGTCATTCACCCGCTGCGTAACCGGACGGCGTGGTGCAAGCTCGCGAGAATATTCGAGAAAGCCTGTGGTCTTACCCATTCTGCACCTGCACGTGCCGCGCATGGTCAGTCTGAGTGACGCGAGCCACAGGCTGACTGGGAATATGAGCCTGGCGGTTACGGCTCACTCCCAGCGCTCGTTTGAATTCGTGTGGGAAGACCTTGATGAAGCGAGGCAGCAGATCTGTCCAATTCTCAAGAATCCACTTCGCGCGCCGACTGCCGGTCAATTCCAGGTGGCGAGTGATGAGATTTTTTAAGAGCGTGGCGTCCTGCGTTTCGATCACAGCCTCCAAGTCTACGGAACCTAGATTGCATCTTTCCTGCGCGAAGTTATGGCGCTCATCAAAGACAAAAGCAATGCCACCGCTCATGCCGGCCGCAAAATTCCTTCCGCATGATCCGAGCACGACTACCAAACCGTTGGTCATGTATTCGCAGCCGTGATCGCCGACGCCTTCCACTACCGCGGTTGCTCCGGAATTACGAACCGCAAAACGTTCCCCCGCAACTCCGCTGAAAAAAGCCTCGCCGCTGGTGGCGCCATAGAGGACAACATTTCCAATCAGGATGTTTTCTTCGGCAGCGAACAGAGATGCACGCGGCGGGTACACAATCAAGCGTCCGCCGGATAGGCCTTTGCCGACGTAATCATTAGCATCTCCTTCGAGGGTAAGGGTTACGCCTTTGGCCAGAAACGCGCCCAGACTTTGTCCTGCCGAGCCTTCCAGGCGAATGCGAACCGTATCGTCGGGCAAACCTTCGGAACCATAGGCTCGCGCAATTTCTCCGCTCAGCATTGTGCCCACAGTGCGATGAACATTGCGCACTGGAAAGCTGATTTCGACCGGAGTAAGAGTATCGATAGCAACCCGCGCCGCTTTCAGGATTTTGTGGTCGAGCGCATCTTCGAGGCCGTGATCCTGCGCCTGCACACAACTTCGTGACACGCGCGAAGGAACCGGAGGGCTATACAGAATTGCCGAAAGATCGAGACCCCGCGCCTTCCAGTGATCGACCGCGGGATCAAAGTCGAGCATGTCCACGCGGCCCACCATTTCATCGAAAGTGCGGAATCCCAAGTCCGCCATGTATTGGCGCACCTGCTCGGCGAGAAAGAAGAAGAAATTTATTACATGCTCAGGCTGGCCCTGAAACTGCTTGCGCAGCACGGGGTCTTGCGTGGCAATGCCGACGGAGCAGGTATTGAGATGACACTTGCGCATCATCACACAGCCCATCGCAATCAGCGGCGTAGTGGCAAAGCCAAACTCCTCGGCTCCAAGCAGTGCTGCGATCACCACGTCGCGGCCAGTCTGAAGCTTGCCATCAGTCTGCACGCGAATGCGGCTGCGAAGGTCGTTCAACAACAGCACCTGCTGTGTCTCCGCCAAGCCCAGTTCCCAGGGAATGCCCGCATGTTTGATGGAACTCAGAGGCGACGCTCCCGTTCCACCGCTGTCACCACTGATCAGGACCACATCCGCATGAGCTTTTGCCACGCCAGCGGCCACTGTGCCCACCCCTGCCTCGGCGACTAACTTCACCGCGATGCGGGCCTGCGGGTTGATGTTTTTCAAGTCGTAAATGAGTTGCGCCAGGTCTTCGATGGAGTAGATGTCGTGGTGCGGCGGTGGAGAAATCAGGCCGACTCCAGCGACGGAGTGGCGTAGGCGAGCAATGACTTCGTCTACCTTGTGCCCCGGCAGCTGGCCGCCTTCGCCAGGTTTCGCTCCCTGGGCCATTTTGATCTGCAGTTCGTCGGCATTCACCAGATAGTTCGCGGTCACTCCGAAACGCGCGGACGCCACTTGTTTCACCGCACTGCGGCGGAGATCTCCGGCAGCGTCCGGCTTGAAGCGATTTTCATCTTCCCCGCCTTCGCCAGTATTCGATTTGCCGCCAATGCGATTCATGGCGACAGCCAGCGTTTCATGCGCTTCTTTACTAATCGAACCGAATGACATTGCGCCCGTATTAAAGCGCTTCACAATTTCTTTTGCCGGCTCGACTTCTTCAATCGGAACGGCCTTGTCACTCTTGTTCAGCCTCATCAAGCCACGCAGCGTACATAATTGGCTGCTCTTCTTGTCGATCAGATCGGTGTATTCCTGGAAGGTCGGGAAGCTATCCTGCCGGACGGCTTGCTGAAGTTTGC
Source organism: Candidatus Sulfotelmatobacter sp. (assembly GCA_049693675.1). Taxonomy (GTDB): domain Bacteria; phylum Acidobacteriota; class Terriglobia; order Terriglobales; family Acidobacteriaceae; genus Sulfotelmatobacter. The sequence goes on from JBAVQD010000177.1 coordinate 82,421, forward strand.
TGATGGTCAACGGATTCAGCAGGTGATACTCACCGTCTACTCGCTGATGATAATTTCCTCCAACAGCAAGCTCGGTTTCGAAATCTGTTACCGAACGCAGCGAGTGCTCGTGGTTGAGCTGTGACTCGCGCGCGAGAACATCGAGGTCTACTCCTTCCAGCCGCGAGCTGGTTCCAGCGAAGTACGAATCCACCAATTCTTTGTTTAGTCCGATCGCCTCGAAGACTTGCGCACCCTGGTAACTTTGCAACGTCGAGATGCCCATCTTGGCGAAGGTCTTCAGCAGTCCCTTCTTCACCGACTTCATAAAATTCTTGACCGCGAGCTCAGACGTAATTCCGCCGGCCAGATCGCCGCGCCAGGCGAGGTTCTCCACAGTCTCGAGGGCGAGATAAGGATTGATCGCACTGGCTCCGTATCCGCTGAGCAGTGCGAAATGCATCACCTCGCGCGGCTCGCCTGATTCTGTAATGAGCGCCACCTGAGTTCGAGTTTCTTCCCGGACCAGCAGGTTGTGGACTGCCGCGAGAGCCAGCAAACAGGGGATGGGCGCGTAATCCTTGTCGACGCCGCGATCAGAAATGATGAGCAGAGTGTATCCCGCCTTCACCGACAAGGAAGCTCTGCGGCAAAGCTCATCGAGCGCACGCTTGAGTCCAGCTTCGCCTTCGCTGGCGCGAAACAGCGCGGGCAGCGTGGTGGCGAGCAGATCCCGAGTAGAGACGCGCCGTAGCTTTTCCAACTCGCGATTGGTCAGCAGCGGATGCTCCAGCTTGAGCATGTGACAGTTCTCTGGCGCTTCCTCAAGAATGTTGCGCTCGGCACCGATGTAGCTGATCAGCGACATCACCATTTCTTCGCGAATGGAATCGATGGGAGGATTGGTTACCTGCGCGAATAACTGCTTGAAGTAATTGAATAGGGGCTGCGGCCGGTCCGAGAGACAAGCAAGCGGCGTATCGGTTCCCATCGAGCCCACCGGTTCTTCACCAGCCGATGCCATCGGGGCGAGAATCATTCTCAGATCTTCATCGGTGTAACCGAAGGCGCGCTGCCGGCGCAGAAGAGTTTCCGGATTTGGAGGATGCGTTCGCGCAGGTTCGGGCAAGTGGTTGATCGTGATCTGATTTCCCTTCAACCACTCTGCGTAGGGTTGCTGCGAGGCCAGACGGCTCTTGATCTCCTTATCCGAAACAATGCGGCCTTCGACCGTGTCCACCAGAAACATTTTTCCGGGCTGCAATCGACCTTTCATTTTTACTTTTTCCGGAGCGACGTCAAGCACGCCTGCTTCAGACGCCATAATCACGACGTCATCATCAGTCACCACATACCTTCCGGGACGCAGACCGTTGCGGTCGAGTGTGGCACCGATGACGCGGCCGTCTGTAAAGGCAACCGCCGCCGGGCCATCCCATGGTTCCATCAAACAAGCGTGGTATTCATAGAAGGCCCGCTTTTCCGGCTTCATGTCGGGATTGCCCGCCCAAGCTTCGGGAATCAGCATGGCCATGGCATGAGGCAGGCTGCGTCCGGCCTGCAGCAGAAGTTCCAATGCGTTGTCGAAGTTGGCCGAATCACTGCCCTCCGGCTCAATGATGGGAAAAAGTTTTTGCAGGTCGTCGCCAAAAAGTGGCGACGCCAATACCGACTGGCGGGCGTGCATCCAATTCACATTGCCACGAAGAGTATTGATCTCGCCGTTATGCGCGATGTAACGATAAGGATGTGCGCGCTGCCAACTGGGAAATGTATTTGTGGAAAAACGCTGATGCACCAGGCAGAGAGCGCTGACGACATCGGGATCGGAAAGCTCGCGATAAAAGTTCGTCAGCTGCGAAGCCAGCACTAATCCCTTGTAGACGACGGTTCGACAGGAAAGCGACGGAATGTAAAACGTGGCGGTATGCTCGTCGCCGGATTCCCGGGTTTCATTTTCCGCGCGCTTGCGCACGATGTACAGCTTGCGCTCGAAAGCATCTTCGCCAAGGTCCGCTGGACGTCCAATAAAAACCTGTTGGATGTATGGTTGCGAGGCGCGCGCGACCCGGCCAATCGCCGAAGCGTAGACCGGCGTATCTCTCCAGCCCAGGAGCGACAAACCTTCCTCGCGGACGATTCGTTCCAGAATGCCTTCACACTGCAGGCGGGGATGTTTCTCTACCGGCAGAAACGTCATTCCGACGCCGTAAGAACCGGGCATCGGCAATTCGAATCCAAGTTTCGCGCATTCCCGGGCGTAAAACTTGTGGGGAATTTGAATCAGAACCCCCGCACCATCGCCGGTCTCGGCGTCGCAACCACAGGCCCCGCGATGCGCCAGATTCAGCAGAACCTGGATTCCGTTACTCACAATGTCGTGGCTCTTTTCACCACGAATGCTGGCCACGAATCCGATCCCGCAGGCATCATGCTCCTGCGCAGGGTCGTACAAACCTTGCGCGAGCGGGACACCATTCTTAATTCTGACGCGGGACATTGCGGCGGCGTCTCCCTGTGAAATTACTATTTCAAATCGGTTGTTCCTGGATTCGAGCCAGAGGCTGCGGGCGCAGCCCACACTCCACTCCAAGCATATTCCGTCGATTCTGTGATAAGCCTTCGCGGTTGACAAGTACAACGCAGAATTTCGATGCAACGAATGGAAATTTCAAAACTCGACTGGGATCGCGGAGGGCACTACGGATTGCGCCTTTCAGGCGGAAAGACGGCCTGAATACAGCGCCATTCCGACAACCGCATCCATGCCCAAAGCACCGAGAGCATCGATTTCCTGCCAAGTCGTAATGCCGCCGGCAACTACGAGACGCCGCGTTGTTGCTTGTCGGATTGCACTCACAATCTCGATGGGAATGCCGCCCATCAAGCCTTCGGTGTCGATGTGGGTATAAAGAAAGGTTTCGCAGAATGATTCGAGAGAGCGAATCATGTCGAACGCGGTGAGCGCGGTTTGCTTGCGCCATCCCTCGATTGCGACTCTGCCGCCTCGCGAATCGATCGCAAATACGAGAACGTCAGTGCCCAGTGCGCTTGCCAGTGCCGCCGCATACTGCGTGTTGATTTTGCCCTCTTCCAATAACGCGGAACCTATAATTACTTTTCGCGCACCTGCATCCAGAAGCGCGCGCGCCGTTTCCAGGTTGCGAATCCCGCCGCCAACCTGGCAGTTCAGCCGCTGCACAATTCGACGCACGGATGACAGATTGTTCCCCGAGCCTCGGGCAGCATCGAGGTCGATTACTTGTACCAGAGGATATTTGGAGAAGCGTTTGATCCAATACTCGAAGTCGTCAAATTCGAGTGCCTTCTTTTCGCCCTGCACCAACTGCACAATCTTGCCGCCCATTAAGTCGATCGATGGAATCAGCATGGCCACCTCACCGGTATGCCGGCATCGTGCAGTTTGTGCTTCAGCTGAGCAATATTTTCGATGCCGAAGTGAAAGATCGACGCAGCCAGAGCCGCGTCTGCTCGCCCGTCGCGAAAAACGTCGACAAAATGAAGCGGAGATCCCGCGCCTCCCGAGGCAATCACCGGGATCGAAACCGCTTCTGCAACCGCACGCACCAACTCGCAATCGAATCCAGACTGTGTCCCGTCGCGATCCATCGAAGTCAGCAGAATCTCTCCCGCCCCAGAAGCGGTGGCGTCTCGTGCCCATTGAATTGCGTCACGGCCCGTGGGGACTCGTCCGCCCGCAACGAATACCGCAAATCCTCCGTCGAACTTTTTGGCGTCGATTGCCACCACCACCGCCTGCGAACCGAAGCGCCCGGCAATCTCGCCGATCAATTTCGGATCGCGAACGGCTGCTGAGTTGATGGCGATCTTGTCGGCGCCCGCATCAAAGACAGCCGCCGCATCGTCGAGCTGACGAATTCCTCCGCCCACTGTAAATGGAACGAATAGCGATCGTGCCGTGCGCCGCACCGCGTCCAGCATGGTTCCGCGGTTTCCGCTCGTGGCCGTTATGTCGAGCAAGACGATTTCGTCGGCACCATTGCGAGCATGGGCCGCAGCGCATTCCGCAGGATCGCCCGCATCGCGTAGATTCTTAAACTTGACTCCTTTCACGACGCGTCCTCCGTCCATATCGAGGCAGGCGATGATGCGTTTGGTTAACACGTCAGACCTCGCAACTTAGACCTCGCAAAAATTCCTCAGGATCGAAAGCCCTACGTCTCCTGATTTTTCCGGATGGAATTGCACTCCGAAGATGTTGTCTTTTTCGACGGCGCCGGTAAACTGGAGTCCATACTCGGTGGCCGCCACGGTTGCGGCCACGATGGGAGCATGGAAAGAGTGGGTGTAGTAGACAAACGAATCCGGTGCAACGCCGCGCAGCAAAGGGGAACTTTCCCGAACAGTCAGAGAGTTCCATCCCACATGCGGGGATTTTACGGAAGGGGGGAACTGCCGGCATTTGCCGGGGAAAAATCCTGCGCCTGGAATTTCACCGCACTCCTCACTGCCGTCGAAAAGCCATTGCATTCCTAGGCAGATTCCGAGAAGTGGTTTTCCCGCGGAAACCGCTTTTAGCAACGCTTCTTGCAATCCTGAACAATGCAGAGAACGGAGCGAGGAAAAATGTCCCACCCCGGGCAGCACGATCTTTTCTGCCGCTAATACGAGTTCAGGCTTGTTCGTCACGACACTTTCAGCGCCGAGATGGTCGAACGCCTTCTTCACTGAATTGAGATTGCCGGCGCCGTAATTGACGATGGCAATCATAAGAGCCCCTTGGTGCTCGGTAACATGCGGCCCAGACGGCGGTCGCGGGAGCAGGCCACACGCAGGGCACGTGCAAAAGCCTTGAACAGGGCTTCGATCTTATGGTGGCTGGATCGTCCGTAAAGCACACGAGCATGAATATTTGCGCGCGCGCCGCGGGCAAAGCCCTCGAAGAAATCGTCTACCAGTTCCACCTGCAAATCTCCGACACGCGCTGCACGAACTTTCGTGTCCACAACCGCTGTGGCGCGCCCGCCGAAATCAACCGCCGCGAGACCGAGAGTCTCATCCATAGGCATGACAAAGTAACCCGCGCGCAGAATGCCGCGGCGATCTCCGAGCGCGCGGTCAAAGACCTCGCCCAGAGCAATGCCGACGTCTTCCACTGTGTGGTGCTGATCCACATCCAGGTCGCCGACCGCTGTGAGTTTCAGATCGAATCCGCCATGACGCGCAAATAGTTCCAGCATGTGGTCGAGAAAACGGATTCCAGTGGCGATTTCGTATTTGCCGCGACCTTCGATGGTGAGCGCAATCCGAATCTCGGTCTCCGCGGTTTTGCGATGCAAACTAGTTTTCCTCACGCTTTGACCTCGCTCGATAACCTGAGTTTCCCAACTACGTCGCGCAGAGCTTTAATCAGAATTTGAGTATGTTCGTTTGATCCGATCGTGAGCCGCACGCAGCCTTCGCATCCGGGATCAGAGTTACGGTCCCGGACGAGAATTCCCCGGGCGCGCAAATCGCGGATGAACTCCGCGTAGGCCGGGCCGATGCGAAGGAGCACGAAGTTGGCGCGGCTCGGCCAATATTGCAGGCCTAGGGCGCTGAGTTCCTGCTCTAAAATCGCACGGCCGTGCCGCACTTCAGCTGTGTATTGTTCCACGTATTGCTGATCCTGAAGTGCCTCGGGCAAAACGGCCAGCGCCACAGCGTTTACGTTGTAGGGCGAAGCCACGCGGCGCACCATCGAGATTTGGCCGGCATTGCCGGCGAGTATGCCGATGCGCAGACCGGCTAGCCCGTAAGCTTTCGAAAATGTGCGCGCCACAAAAAGATTTGCCGGAAAGCCCGCGTGGTTCAGAATCGTCTCTCCGTGAAACTCGAAATAGGCCTCGTCGACCAGGATCGCAGCTTGCGGTGCTGCGTGAGCGATCCGAAGCAGTACGTCGCACGCGACCGCCGCCCCCGTCGGATTGTTCGGATTTGCCACCGCGATGAACCGCGTGCGCGGGCCGATTCGCGAAAGCAGTTTCTCCAGAGGAAAGGAAAAGTTCTCACCGGAAAGAATCTGCACGAGACTCGCTTCTTCGGCTTGCGCGAAGATTGCATACATCGCAAAGGTTGGCACCACGATGATGGCTTCGTCCCCGGGCTCCAGATACGTCGAGCAAAGGAGATGAATCGCCTCATCCACGCCGTTTGTAAGCAGAATTTGTTGTGCTTGCAGTCCGAGAGAGTCAGCGACCCGGGCCTCGACGGGTTCGCGCTCGGGATAGCGGGCTAGCGTATCGGCATCGAGCGAGCGCAGTCGCGCCAGGACACGTGGCGAGCAACCGATTGTGCTTTCGTTGAAATCCAGCCGCAGTCCTACGCGGCCAGCCAGGGGCGGCCGATAAGCATGCATATTTCTTACCGACAGGCGTGCCTCAAGCATTGGCGCTCCTCACCTGCAAGGATTCTGCGTGTCCGTGCAAACCTTCGGCTTCAGCTAAAGCGATGGCCGGCGCGGCGATGCTGCGAATCCCTTCACGGGATATTTCCTGGCAAGAAATTATGCGGACGTAATCCAGAATGCTGAGTCCGCCGCGCACGCGAGCCATCGCCCCGGTGGGCAACACGTGATTTGGTCCAGAAATGTAATCCCCGGCGGATTGGGGCGTGAACTCGTTGAGAAAAATTGATCCCGCATTTTGCACCAGCGGCGCCAGTGATGCGGGCAACGTGAGATGCTCGGGTGCAATCTGATTCACCATCTCAACCGCCTTCTCGAGAGAATCAACCAGAAGAATAGCTCCGTTGCGAGAGAGCGACTGCGCAGCAATTGGATTTGTACGAGTGCGTTGCTGCAGTTGCACCTGTACAGCCTTTGCTAATTCGTTCGAGGTCGTTATGAAAACGCAGAGCGTATCGGGATCGTGCTCCGCTTGCGCCACTAAATCGCACGCGATGAATGCAGGATCACCCTCAGCACTCGCGATAACGGCTTCAGTAGGACCAGCAAGGAATTCAATGGCGCAATCGAACGCAACCAGCTTCTTGGCCGCAGTCACGTAACGATTGCCGGGGCCGACGATCTTGCTCACGCGCGGAATACTTTTCGTACCGTAGGCGAGTGCGGCGACTGCTTGCGCCCCGCCAACGCGATAGAATTCGCGCACACCGAGAAAAGCGGCTGCCGCTAAAGTCGCCTGCGCCGGGTGCGGTGAGACTACGCGAATTTCTGGCACGCCCGCTACTTGCGCGGGGATCACCGTCATTAGCAAAGTAGAAGGCAGTGGATATCGACCGCCAGGGACATAGCAACCTACCGATTCTAAAGGGCGCACCAACTGACCCACGCAAACTCCGGGGTGAATTTCGCGCTGCCATTCTTCCGGCTTCTGCCACTCGCAGAAGCGACGAATATTTTCTGCCGCTTGTGTAATGGCATCTTTAAGTTCTGCAGGGGTCTGCTGCCAAGCCTCAGACAAATCGGTTTCCGGCACGCGCACGGGTTCATCTTTTCCCAAGCCGTCCCAGCGCGCTGCATAACGCCGTAACGCACGATCTCCATTTGTTCGAACATCGTTCACAATGCGCCGCACCACCGGCTCAACTTCCGTAAGATCCGTTGTGCCACGCTGTTCCAATGCTCGCACGAACCGATCTCTCTTAACGCCGTCAAGAATGCGCAGGCGCATCACATCACCACCTTGTTCAGCGGATACTCGACAATTCCTTGTGCGTTCGCCTGTTTGAGCTTTGGGATCAGCGACCAGGCGGCGTTTTCTTCGATCACAGTATTGACAGCAACCCATTCGCCATCGGCGAGGGGGGCGACCGTGGGATTTTGCAACGCTGGAAGTAGACCGAGAACGGCAGCTAGATCAGGCTTGCGAACGTTGAGCATCAGGCCCACCCTGCCGAGCGCGGCGATAGCCCCGGAAAGCATCACGGCGAGGTTCTCAATCTTCTGCCGGCGCGCGGGATCGGCCCACGCAGCGTTGTTGGCGATGAGCTGTGTGTTCGACTCCAGAACCGTTTCGATAATTCTCAGGTGATTGGCGCGCAGCGAGCTGCCAGTCTCCGTGACTTCTACAATTGCATCGGCCAGCAACGGCGGCTTCACTTCGGTCGCGCCCCAGGAAAATTCGACTTTCACATGGACGTTTCGGCCGGCAAAATAATTCCGCGTGAAGCTAACCAATTCGGTGGCTACGATTTTTCCTTCAAGGTCTTCTGGCCGCTTGACGGCGGAATCCTCAGGCACGGCCAGCACCCACTTCACTTTGCCCATGCTTTGTTTCGCATAGATCAGGTCAATCACGCGGACGACTTCGAGCCCGCTTTCCAGAACCCAGTCGAGACCGGTGAGTCCGGCATCCAGTGCACCGTGTTCGACGTAGCGCGCCATTTCCTGCGCGCGAATGAGCAGACATTCAATTTCGGGATCATCGGTTGCCGCGAAGTAAGAGCGCGCACTTGTGTAGACGCGAAGCCCGGCGCGAGTGAAAAGGTTCAACGTGGCTTCCTGCAAACTTCCTTTGGGAACGCCCAGACGAAGCTTCATCGCTGCGACTCCTTGTCAGCCAGCGCCGTACCCAGCGGAAGTTCCTCTGTAAAACAGGATCTGGATCCGGTGTGGCAAACCTTGCCTTCGCCCAGTACGCGGACGCGGAGCAGCACCGTGTCGCGGTCGCAATCCGTCCACGCCGCGACAACTTCGAGGCGATTGCCGGAAGTTTCTCCTTTCGTCCACAGCGTCTGTCGAGTGCGACTGTAGAACGTAACGAACCCGGTTCGCAGCGTCGTCTCTAATGCTTCCCGGTTCATAAAGCCCACCATGAGCAGTTCTGCAGTAGTGGCATCCTGAATGACCGCGGGAGCCAGGCCTTGCATTTTGTCGAAGTCGATCTCCATTGAAAACTCCTCGTTCTCGTTCCTGGTGTTCGGCAGCGCACGACAAAAACAAAAAACCCGCTGCGCGTTTCGCGCCAGCGGGCTTGGATTTCCTATGATTACTTTAGGTCGTCATCCGAAGTGCTCCGCCGACACGCTCGTCGCATGGTGATGGTGATGATGACGATGAAGCGAAGCCATGACCAAGTGATGCTATGCCGATTCGCGACTGTCCGTCAATTGTTATTTGCATGGTCGCGGCCTTGGATACGCAGAACCTTGAAAGACTTTGTTGCGATGCGTTCGCAACCTAAATGTTTCGAGCGGCCACAACTCCTGAGACAGAAATGTCTTAGTTGGCGTTTCCTTGATCTGTTCTTAGAGGCTAAGATCACAAACCCAAATTCGCTGCATCTATTTTTTGCATGGCTGTCACGATGACGAGGCGGCCTTTCGTGGAAGTCCAGGTACTGGCCGACGCTGAGCACGCCCCATATAATCGGAGGCCATGTCTGCATCCGATTACGCTGCGATGCTGAAAGTGGCGATCTCCGAAGCCCGCAAAGGCCTGGCTGAGGGCGGCATTCCGATTGGCGCGGCGATTTTCGACGAAAGCGGCAAACTCGTAGGCGCGGGACACAACCGCCGCGTCCAAGACGGCGATCCTTCAATACACGGAGAGACTGACGCGTTCCGCAATGCGGGACGCCAGCGCACTTATCGCAAGCTCATCATGGCAACAACGCTGGCGCCGTGTTGGTATTGCAGCGGACTGGTGAGGCAATTTGGCTTCAGGACAGTGATCGTGGGCGAGAGCCGTAACTTTCAGGGTGGGATCGAATGGCTGCGGTCCTTCGGCGTAAATGTTATCGACCTCGATTCAGAAGAATGCGCATCGATGTTGCGCGAATATATTCGATTGAATCCCGAGATCTGGAACGAAGACATTGGCAGCAGCGATCTTTGACACTTCTCTGGCCCTATCCTGACACTAAGAGCTAGAACTGTACCTGCAAAGTCATCTGGATTTGCCGCGGCTGCCCTATCGTCTTGTTGGTCACGCCCAAACCGGATGGACAGTTATAGAAGCCGGCGTTGTTATTGCCGCAGCTTGTGGGCAATGGTGGCGTCCCAACAATTGGAAACTGGTTGTAAAACTGGTTTTGCGAAACGTCGTCGATAGGGATATCAAAGCTGGCCGTGTTTGTGACATTGAAGATGTCAAAGCTGTACTTCAGCGAAACACTCTCCGTTAGCGCCGTGAGCTTTACGAAGGAAATGTCCGCGGCCTTCTGCCAGGACTGGCGAAAGATGTTGCGTTGTCCATTGGTAAAGTTGGTTTCGTAAGTATCGCCGGCAGGAATGGCGCCACCGAGATCGCCCGGACTTAGCAGCGGAAGCGTAAAGCAGCTTGATTTTAGAGCGGGAGTGCCGAAGGCTCCTGAAGCGCCAGTGAGAGCATTCTTCGGAGTACAGCCCGGAGCTAGCGGGACGATGGGATTCGTGATGCCGTCATAGACGCTATAGAAAATGCTGCCCACCGCGCCGGTGTAGTCGATGATGCTGTAGGGCTGGCCACTTTGCAGTACGGTAGCACCATTGATCGACCAACCATCTGCTATTTTTCCCTTCAGCGTGGAAGCGGAAAAGAATTTCGGCACCTGGTAGACATAGCTGAAATTGAAAACGTGGGTGCGATCGAAATCGGATGATCCGTATGCTGAGCGCAGGTTCAGCGGATTGTTTCCGTTGAAGAACAGGCCCAATCCACTTTGTTCATCCAGCGAGTGCGAATAGGTATAAGAGAAACCGACTTGCAGCCCGTGACTCATGCGCTTTTCAACGTGCGTCTGCAGCGCGTTGTAAGCGGAAACGCCAGCCGCTTTGTAGGTTTCCGATTCCGCCGAGTAACCAATGTAGGGAACGCGCAGGTCGACGTTGCCGCCTTCATAAGTCGCGAGATACGGCTGACCATTGGGCAGGTTCTGAAAGTTAAAGTTCGAATCGACGAGCGTGTAGCCGTAAGTGTACTCCTGCGGATATGGAGAACCGGGATGAATGATATTGCTCGGTGATGCGATTCCGGGTTGGTTGAATGGAATGGGAATCACGCCGTGTCGTCCCAGGTTGCCAACATAGCCGACTTCGATGGCCAGGTCATTCCGCGGCTGCCATTGAACGTCAAGCGTGTCATTGATGGTATAAGGCAATTTGTTGGCTCGGTTGTAGGTGGCAAAAGAGAAAAGCTGTGCGCCGTTAGCAATGGCCGCCTCGTTCGGCAAGTACTGCGTAATATCCGCAGGATTGCCGCTTGGAGGCGGCCCGAGCGCGGCTCCCCACGGGTTCGTAAGCGAACCGCCGGAGCCGGTTGCTGCACTTGTGGGGTCACAAGTAGGGATGAATCCTTCATACGGAGTTGAGGTAAAGTTCTTGCAGGCTTGCGCATTTACGTAAGGCGGAGTTTGATTCACTCCAAATGGCCCGCCATTAATCACGCCTTCCGCGAAGCCGGGCGAAAGATAAGAGTAGAGTTCACCGCGGTCGTAGTAAATGCCGGTCCCAGCGCGGACTACCACTTTGTCGTTAAAGCTTTTTGGACTCCACGCCACCCCAAGGCGTGGCGCCAATCCCCACTGGCGACCCGTGAGTGTTGTGTTGCTGACACCTTTCGTCGGAAAAAGGTTGTTGTTGCCGGCGATGATGAAACCGTTCGATGCGATGGTGTCGGTGGCCGCATCGTAGGAATACCGCGAAGGATCGAAATTAAAAATGCGACCGTATTTTTCGGTGAGGCCGCCATCCCAATCGAAGCGCAGGCCTGCGGTCAGACTGAGGTTCGAGCGGAACTGAAATTTGTCTTGCAAGTACGCTCCGGATTGTCCAGCGCGGTAGTAACGGTTGGCATTCCCCTGTAGAAATTTTGTGGTGGTGAAATCGTCGTTGGTGGTAACGAAGCCCTGGATGAACTGAGAGAAATCCGCCGTCGAGATAATGCCCTGGTTGGTACGCTCGTCGCGCGTGTTGAGTTGGGTATAGGCATAGCTGCCGCCAAAGGTAAACGTATGTTTGCCATGAGTCCAGATGGCATTTGCCGATGGCATGATGCGGTTCTGGAAGACGCCAGTGAATGCTCCCTGTGAAGCCGCGCCTTGCCCAATGGTGAGAAACTGAAGATTGCTGATGCCGCCTATGTTTGCGGCGCTATCCAGACCCAAGGGATCGACGATGCTGATGCCGGGGAAAAACGATGAGCCAAATGTGTTGATCGCCGGAGTTCCAGTTTGAGCGGCGAAAGACTGAGGCGAAAAAGGCTGCGCGATTGTGCTGTAGACCTTCTCGCGAAGAATCCCAAGCACTTCCGTGACACTCAGGTTTGACCGAAGTGTCTGCGTGTTGGTGAGCGAAGCAACCTGGCTGCCGGCGTCGAGATGTTGAGAAAATCCGGCGACGTTTGAGTAAGCGTAAGGCGCGATGGTGGGGTCATGCTGGTAGTAGTACTTCGCCGAAACAGTGTCCCTCGTACTCTTGTTCCAATCAAGATCGACGACTGCCTGATCGGACGTGAAGTAAGCCGTACCTGGGCTGATCGCGTTTTCCGGAAAAATTGGCGTCGCAACCTGCCCGTCCCACGAGGGAATCAGATATTGCCCGTTCGGCAGTTTGTATTGAAAAAGTGCGACTGCGATGGGATTGAGATCGCCGTTTCCTGTGAGACTCGTGCCCCAGTACGTGTTTGAAATCTTCGCCAGAGCCGCGGGCGAACGGTCGTTGCTCAGTCCGTAGGGGACCAGCATGCGCGAAAGGCCGATCTCTTGATCGGAATCATGCAAGTGCTGGTAGCTGACAAAGCCGAACAGCTTGTCTTTGATAAGCGCGCCGCCGAGCGTTCCGCCTGCGGTATAGCGATGGAGCTGCGGAACTTTGTCGTTGGCGGGAATATTGGGGTCCTGCTTATAGAAGAACGGCGCGGCATTCAGCCAATCTGTGCCACGATGGACATAACCGCTGCCGTGAATCGCATTCGTGCCGGATGCGGTGCTCATGTCGATGTGGGCGCCGCTATTAGCGCCTTGCTGCGCGTCGTACATGGAAGTGTTTACGCGAAGCTCGGTGACAGTTTCAGGAGCCGGCGTAGGCAATGCTTGACCGATGGCGAGATAGACAGACGCCGTGCTCTGAATTGGCGCGGCACTTGTACTGGCCGCATTCGCAACTCCCGTATTGTTCACGATGCGAGCCGAAGCTACCTGACTGGTGCTTTTTCCATTAAACAAATTGCTGGCATCGACGCCGTTCAATAGAAAACTGTTACTGGTATCGCGTTGTCCATTGGCCCAGATGGGCTGATTTCCCAGGCCACTGTTGGCTCCCGTGCCGCCCGGAAGTTCGGCGTTCACTCCGGGAGAAAGAATCGCGAGTCCGGTAAAACTGCCAGTGGGCAGCGGCACGGCATCGATCTGGTTTCGATCGAGGATGTAGCCGTTGGTGGTGTCGACCGAATTTATCAGCGGGATTGCCTGCACTTCGACTACGGTTCCGACTTGGCCGATGGGCAGGACGGCGTTGATTGTGGCTGTGCGATCCGCCTGAATCGTAACGGAGGGAACTTTCTGCGTCTCGAACCCGTCGTGCGTGAAAGTGAGCGTGTAGGTGCCGATGGGCAGGCTGACGAAGTCGTAACTGCCGTTCGTGTTTGTCTTTTGGCTGCGCGTAAGTTTTGTCTGATCGCCAACGATGGTTACAACTGTTTCCGGCAGAACGCCGCCAGTCTTGTCAGTGACCGTACCCGTAATGCCGCCGAGAGTTTGCTGCGCCTGCGCATATGGCACGAGGAAGAAAGGCACCGACAAACATGCCTCGACAAGAAGAACAAGGACTCCAATTCTGTTCATCATGAATGACCTCGTGACTCTGTAAGCGAGCGTGTGCAGGACCGGTCGCCGGCGATCGAAATTCTGCAACTGATCCGGCGAAGTTCTTGGCACAGAGTGGTGTATTTTGCGCGTCCACAAAATGTCGGGATGACTTTACACGAGCGCTGATGGGAACGAAAGTATTCCTGCAACGAAAATTCCTCTGCCGCGGATCGGATATTCTTATGGCGTGGAGGATTGTCGGGAGTTATGGGTTACAGAGGCTCGACTTCGCCTTCGGCTACTGTAGTGGCCTTACGACGGGCGCGAATCAAGAACCACAGCAGTCCTGCGGCTAGGTAGGCCAGGTAGACGTAAGGAAGCTTTCCGTACGGGCCTTCCGGAACCGGATAAAAATTTCCCACGAGCGCGAGCAGCATCGCCGTGCCGGCGAGCCAGGGGACGATCTGTGCTCCGCTATGAAAAGCATCATGACTGCGCAGGTAGCGCGGCAACGCGATGCACACCAACGCGTAGGCCACGATAAAACCATAGGTCGCCAGCGATCCCAGCCAGCCATAAACGTCCAGACCGCTAGCGCCGCGAGCCGCCAGCACGGCAACAGGCAAGAGCGCGGCAAGACCCGTGATAACTACGGCGCGGCTTGGCGTTTGATTCCGAACATGAGCACTGCCGAGAGAGCTGTGCGCGAGTCCGTTGTGGGCCATCAGCATGAGCACTCGCGCCGCCGCCGTGATGCATGCGAGAGTTCCAGCAAACAAACTGACCAGTGCGCCAATATCGATGAGCAATCCGAGCATGGGGACGCCGCCAACGCGAGCGAGCAGATACATCGGAGCCTGGCTGGCACCCAGGTCCTGACCGGCAGTGTGAAAGCCCAGCACTTCGGCATAGGCGCAGATCGTGAAAAAAGCTCCGGCGAGAACGGCGCTAAGGATGACCGCGCTGGGAATCGTTTTCAGCGGGTTATGCGCCTCGGACCCCAACGTGGTAGCGCTCTCGAAACCAACAAAACTGAAGAGCGCAAGCACCAACCCGAGACGAAGTCCACTTCCCGTCATGCCGTGAAGATGAAGTTGTTGCGCATCGAGATGCCAGCCGTGTCGTACCAGCAGAAGGAGTACGACAATCACAATCACGGTGACGGACGCAGCCTCGATCCACAGCATAAGGCGCGCGGAAATCTTCACGTCGCGATACGCAATCCAGATTGAAACTCCGGTCACCAGCGTGGCCAGCAACACGGCGGAATACACATGACCGCTGGCATCCCGTAGCAGCAAGTTCGCGTAGTGATAGAAGCCACCGATCACGCTCGATCCGGTGGCTACATAAGCCAGCAAAAGGCTCCACGCAACGGTTGCACTGAGCCAGGGAGGCAGAGTCATCGATGCGTAGGTGTAAAGCGATCCGGACGAGGCCGAAAGGCGAGCGTAACGCGCGATGCATAAGGCAACGAGGAACACGGCTCCTGTCGCCAGCGCGTACGCAAGCCAGGTGCCATTGCCGGCGAGCGCACACACTAGCGGGATGGTGGCAGCCGGAGTGGTGGTGGGAGCCATGGTGGAGACAGACTGGGCCAGGGTTTCCATCGGAGATAGAATTCCGCGACGCAAACCGTAGTCTGCATTCTCGATTCGCCAATTCGCAGTCTGCTCCATGATGTGCCGATTGTCGCTGGTTCGATCGTGCTGGCTCGATTTTGTTAGGTCACTACTTTCCCAAACGAGACTGGCGTCGGATTGTACAACACGCGCTGTGCGCGCAACGAAGAGCGAGACGGAACCGAGCGGTAATATAGTATTTTGCAGGCATAAAGTTGATTCGAATCGCCACTGTGGCGGCTGTGAGGGGAACGCATTCCAATGAAACTTGATAAACAACTGCTGCATCGTCTGCCAAAGGTTCTTTTGCATGAGCATCTGGATGGAGTGCTACGACCGCAAACGGTGATCGAGTTGGCGCGGGACGCCGGATACAAAGACCTGCCGACAGATGATCCTGATGCTCTGGAGCAATGGTTCTTTCGCGGCGCGAATCAGGGCAGCCTCGCAAAATATCTGGAAGGCTTCGCACATACGATTGCCGTAATGCAGACGGAAGAGGCGCTGCAGCGCGTGGCATACGAGCAGGCCGAAGATCTAAGTCGCGATGGGCTCATTTATTTTGAAACCCGCTTTGCGCCGATCTTTCATACGCAAAAAGGATTAACTCATCAGCAGATTGTTTCCGCGGTTTTGAAAGGTCTGGAACGCGGACGAAAGGACTTTGGAATTTCTTCCGGTTTAATTATTTGCGCGATGCGCAACATGAATACCTCTCTCGAAATGGCGGAACTTGCAGTGGATTTTCGCGCTCGCGGCGTAGTCGGTTTCGATCTGGCGGGAGAAGAAGGCGGGTATCCTCCGAAAAAACACGTGGATGCGTTTCACTACATTCAGCGCGAAAATTTCAACATTACGATCCATGCCGGTGAAGGCTACGGGAAGGAATCGATCTGGCAGGCGATTCAATATTGTGGGGCACATCGCATCGGGCACGGAACGCGGCTGATCGAAGATATTGCGGTTGCGGATGGCAAAGCGGTGAAGTTAGGCGATCTGGCTCAGTACGTTCTCGACAAACGCATTCCGCTGGAAATTTGCCTGTTGAGTAATGTCCACACCGGCGCAACGCCGAGTGTTGCAGAGCATCCATTCAAAATTCTTTATCAGGAAAAGTTTCGCGTTACGCTGAACACCGACAACCGGCTGATGAGCAATACCTCGATGACCAAAGAATTTGAAGCGGCCGCTCAAACGTTCGGCTTGACTCTGGCGGATCTTGAAAAGATCACAATCAATGCGATGAAAAGCGCTTTTCTTCCCTACAAAGAGCGCATCGATTTCATTTATTCGGCTATCAAGCCGGGCTACGCGAAAATCCGCGAATCGATCAAGACCAAGTGACTCCGGATCTGTGGTGGGAAATCTAGCCGGACAGCGATGCGAGGGTTTCGGCGAGGACAAGCGTTCCTCGAACGATGTCGTCGGGGGACGCGTATTCGTCGGGACGGTGACTGTGTCCGTTGCGGCAAGGAATGAACAGCATCGCCACCGGAGCGATGCGCGCCATAAAAAGTGAATCGTGGTAAGCGCGACTCACCATGGAAAGAAAGCTGATTCCGTGCTGACGGCAAGATTGCGACAGCGCTTCGATAACCGCGGGAGCGCAGTCGGCGGGCGCATCGGCGTTCACTAATTCGCTTTGAATCAAAACTTTTCGGTTGGCTGAAACTGCAGAGCACACGGCATCCAGCGCGCGCATCACCGCGTCACGCCGCTGCAGATCCGTGTCGCGGATATCAACACTCAGGCGAACGCGCGCCGGAATACTGTTGACAGCTCCGGGGAACACTTCGCACATTCCGACGGTGGCAACCGTGTCAAGCGCTCCGCTGCCACGCGCGGCACTCTCAACCGCCAGAATAATCTCGGCCGCGGCGCAGAGGGCATCGCGGCGATCCGGCATTAGAACACCACCTGCGTGTCCTCCAGAACCTTCGATCACAAGCCGAAGACTCGCCGGTGCGGCGATTTTCGTAACTACGCCGAGAGGAATTTGCTCGCGCTCCAACCGTGGCCCCTGTTCAATGTGCAATTCGACGAACGCCTTGTAGTAGGCGTTCGGCAACTTCACTTCTTCGAGTTTGCCTGCAAACCCGGCCCGCCGACGAACTTCGTCGAGTGCGTCTCCGCCGGAGTCTCTCAGTTTATTCGCAGCGTCTACCGAAAAAGTCCCTGATAACAATCTGCTGCCAAGACATCCGATTCCAAAACGTGTCGGCTCTTCAGCAGTAAAAATGAGTAGCTCAATCGAGTGCCGGGGCCGAAATCCACTCTGCCGGAGCGCCCGGATCGCTTCCAGGCCTCCCAGCACACCGACAACGCCGTCATATTTTCCGGCATTTGGAATTGCGTCGATATGCGAACCGGTGCCAACAGCCGGGGCGGCCGGCTCAGAACCGCTCCAGCGAGCGAAAGTATTTCCGATAGGATCCTCGCGCACGGTAAGTCCGGCCGCTTCACAACGCGCTTTCATCCAGGAACGAGCTTTGAGATCCGCAGGCGTGAAAACAATTCGAGTTACCGCGGGAGGTTCAGCGTCGGAAAACGAAGAAAGCGTTTCGATTTCAGAAAGTAAGCGCTCCCGATCAATAACGATATTCATCGCTGTATGCTGGCCAGGGGATGCCGGTTCCAATCTTTGTAGATGAGATATTTTGCCGGCACTTTGCCAATGGCTCCAAACCACTGCGGGCACCACGGGCCCATCCAGATGAAATCGCCAGCGGTCACGGGATACCAGGAATCGCCGAGGCGATAAATGCCGCCGCCCTCGAGCATGAGGAGTCCGTGTTCCATAATGTGCATCTCGACCATGCTGAGCGCGGCTCCGGGTTGATAGACCATGGTGTTGACGGCGAAATCGAACTTCATTTCGTCTGGAAGCAGGCACTTGACCTGCAGTCCGGTGTCGTCGTTGAGGGGATGTGACGGAATCGCGTCTTCGCTGGAAATGATCGGCTGCGGCGGTTTGGTCGATGCCAATGCCTGGTAGCGTTTTTCAATCACGGCTACGCGGCTGGCTTGTGCCGCGGTCACGCGGTGAGCAGAACCTTCGGGCAAGTATGCGTAGCCACGCGGGCCGAGTTCGCTCCTCTTGTTTCGACCCTTCACGTGAACGCTGCCCTCGATTACATAAACGAAACATTGCGCGGAGGTGGTGCCCAGTTCACCGCCCGCTTCGAATTCGGCGGTGTACTGCGTGAAGTTCGCGCCCAGCGCGGGGCCGGCGTGCACGACGGCGGTGCATGCCTTCATCCCGGGCAGCGGGGTGCGCACGAAGGTGTCGGCGGTTAACAGCAGGTGGTTCGGCTGTTGCGAGCTTCGAGTGTGGCCAAGATTTTGCACGTCACGTCCTTTTCAAGAACTCGGATGAGGAAGCAAGGCGGCGGAGCAGGTGCATGCCGCATTCGATTGCCTTCTCGACGTCCTCGACGATAACGGATTCGGCGGGGTCGTGGCTGATGCCGCCGGGCGTTCGCAGGAAGATCATCGCCGCGGG
Organism: Candidatus Sulfotelmatobacter sp.; assembly: GCA_049693675.1. Lineage (GTDB taxonomy): Bacteria > Acidobacteriota > Terriglobia > Terriglobales > Acidobacteriaceae > Sulfotelmatobacter. Next base: position 101,233 of record JBAVQD010000177.1, read on the forward strand.
AACCTTTTCGGCGAGGATCATGGCATCGTGACCTCCGCCGCTCGGCATGCGATGCGGCTCGCATCCGGACTGGCGGATTGCCTCTTCGATTTGGCTTACTAGAAATGGATCCATCGCGACGGCCTGCTGGTTCATCAACACGTTCCAGCGTACGGAGACTCCGCGGCGTCGGGCAATTTCGTCGGACTTGCGAATGAGGTCGTCCACTGCGCGAATGCGAACTTCGTTGGAGCTGTGACGAACATCGAGGGTGAGCAGCGCTTCGCCGGCGATGACGTTTGTGGCTCCAGGTTTGGTTTCGATTCTGCCCACGGTTGCGACCAGGCCCGGAGTGCTTTGTGCCAGACGCTCGACTGCGGAGATCCATTCCGCGGCGGCCGCGATGCTGTCGCGGCGAAGATGCATGGGGGTGGTGCCGGCGTGGTTGGCGCGACCGACGAATATAAACTCCAGCCGGCTTTGCCCGGCGATGGCCTCGACCACGCCGAGGGGCCGAGCCAGGGCCTCGAGCACGGGGCCCTGTTCGATGTGGAACTCCAGGTATGCGAGCGCGTTCGCGGGGACGTGAGCTTCGGGAATTCTTTCTGGCTGCAAACCGAACCCTTCGATGGCCTGGCGTACAGTTACGGCGTTCGCATCCTGCCGGTTCAAGAGCTGCTCGTCGAGACGGCCAACCAGCGCGCGGCTGCCGATGAAGGGTTCTCCGAAACGCACTCCTTCTTCTTCGGAGAAACCGACCACTTCGATTCCGAAGGGAAGCTTCTCTCCATCCAGTGCGCTCAACAAGGCAACGCCGAGCAGCACGCCGAGAACGCCATCATAGGCTCCGGCATTTGGCACTGTGTCGAGGTGCGAACCGATCAACACGCGCGGCGCACCGGATTGCGCGGCGTCGTAGTAGGCGCGCAGATTTCCGGCGGCATCGATGCGGACGTTTGCGCCCAACGATTGCAGCCACGACATGATTTCGCGGTGAACTTCGCGCATGGGAGGAGAAAGAAACGTGCGGCGAGTGCTGGTGGGATCTTCGCTGAGGCGCGC
>JBAVQD010000178.1:0-1960 GCA_049693675.1 Candidatus Sulfotelmatobacter sp.
GCATATATGGACCCATCCGGTTTGCAAGGGCCTTGATGATAGCGTGTGGGAAAGAGACGCGTGCATATATCCGGCCTCATACATGGAAGATGTTTCATCTTCCGGGCCCTGATGGAATCTGCGCTTCTTCTCCTAATCAGGTCAACGGCCTTGGAAGGCCCTGCCCCCCGCAGGTTTTGAAGAAGCTGGTCTCACCACTTTCGCCATCATGTTTGGCTCAAGCATCTCGACGAGGACACTTCAACTCAGCGACAGAAAAGTTAGACAGCCGGCCGATATACTTTGTTGCTTCGCGATCAGAGACCAGAGAATGCGCGCGTTCTTGTTGGCCAGTGCCACGCACGCTCTTGCCGTTCCCAGTCTTTGTTGTTTGTCGTTGATCCAGCGGCTGCGACAGTCGATCTTGGTCTTGGCCCGATAGACCACCGACCTGGCTCCATGCACCAGCAGCGTGCGCAGATAGGGATCGCCGCGTTTGCTGATACCCAGCAGTTTTGTTTTGCCTCCGCTGGAGTGCTGTCGCGGCACCAGACCCAGCCAGGCGGCGAACTGTCTCCCGTTCCGAAAAGCGTGCCCATCACTGATGGCGGCGACAACCGCCGTGGCCGTCACTGGCCCGATGCCTTCCACAGCGGCGATACGCTGGCATTCCGCGTTCTCCCGGAAGGCCCGCTCAATCCTCTGATCGGCGGAGGTGATTTTGGTTTCCAGTTCGATCAGCTCTTCGTAGAGCGAATGAAACAAGTGTCGCGTAGAAATCGTGAGCTCGTTGCTGTCGTCTTCCAGCAGTGCAGGGAGATGGCGGCGCAACTGAGCCACATGCTGCGGAAGAACAATCCCGTACTCCGCCAGCAGCCCACGAATCTGGTTGACCAACTGTGTCCGGCAACCGATGAGCCGGGAGCGCACCCGGTGCAGGCATTGCAAATCTTGCTGTTCAACCCTCTTGGCCGGAACGAAACGCATGCTCGGCCGGCTCACCGCCTCACAGATCGCCTCCGCATCGTTGGCATCGTTCTTCTGCGACTTTACATAGGGCTTCACAAACTGCGGCGCGATCAGGCGCACCGTGTGCCCCAGTCGGCTCAACACGCGAAACCAGTAGTGCGCTCCGCCGCTGGCTTCCAGTCCAATCAGACAAGGGTCGACTCCGGCAAAGAACGAAGACACCTCAACTCGTTTCAGCCGCTTCCGCAACACCACCTTGCCCCTGCAGTCCACTCCGTGGGCTTGAAACGTGTGCTTCGCAATGTCCAGTCCAACTGTCACGATCTTCATCGGGAACTACCTCCGGGACTCAGCTTACAATCATCCCGGATGGGTCCATTCCATTAGGTCAGGCGTGAGTCTGTTCTGTGCTCGCGTGACGACTCAAAATGAAGTAATAAAAGGTAACAGCAATGGGGTCCGTTTCTTGACTGAAGCGCAAGCCAGCGCAAAAGACGCTGTCGTTATGTCCACGAATACCTTTGATGCCGCAAGCTGGGACGCCCATACTCTCACAGCAGTTACAGAATTCTATGCAGACAAGAATGGGGACCAAACCAGCCCCGGCTCAATAAAGTATGTATTCCGCTTAGTTCTAAACTTCGAGACACATCAGATGACGAAGTTTGTTGAGGCGAGCACTGGCAACACCGTCGGATATCATCTCGCGGACCAGTAGGGGCGAAGGCCGAGTCACTCCCAAGGCTCGTCAGAGCATTTGAAATCTTTGTTCAGATAAGCTTTCAAAACTGTGGCCGCGCTTACCGTGTGGTTTTGGTCCTTCTGGTCTAGCTTTGCGCCGAAGGAGTCATCGAGCTTAGAAATCAATCTAGCCTTATCCTCCTTCGTGATAATCAGGTGGCTCGCGTGCCCTTTGGGGTCTGCCTTCATGTCTATCAGTGTTGCGAAGACGCCCGGCGTAGCCTCAAACAGAGATTGGTCAATGAAATCCAATTCGCCCCTTATCTTGGGC
>JBAVQD010000179.1:0-5514 GCA_049693675.1 Candidatus Sulfotelmatobacter sp.
CCGAACTTCGCGGCGAGCTGGCGGTGAGCTTCCATAACCTCGGCTGGAGTACGAATTTCTTTTTTGTCGCGGGTGTTGTGGGCGGCGATCTGCGCGGCCTCCGGCCCGCTGAAGCCGCTCTTCGCCAAGGCCTGCTCGATCTGCTGGCGGCGGGGACTGGAAGCGTCCAAATACTCCAGCGAATACCCTTTGATCTCAGGTGCGCCCTTCTTCCCTGCCTCGATCTCGTAGCCGAGATTGCGAAGCCGAAAGGTCAGTTCCGCTTGATAAACAGCGGTGGCAAACTGCTGGCTGTCGAAAAGACTTTTCGGCTGAATGGCGCGTGCGGAGCCATCCTCGCGCTCCGTCATATTGAAGACGACGGCGTGGGTGTGAAGCTGTGGAGCTGCGTAGCCATCGACCGGGCGGGCGGTGTCATGCTCGAACTTTGCCGCGATGAATTTGCGGGTGGTCTCGGCGGCGTGGTTGCCACCGATCCGCGCCTGCGTGTACCGCTCCAACTCGGTGAGAGCAGCGGTCACTGCTTGCCGATGGGCTTCTCTCACCCGCTCATCGCCGCCAACTAATGCCGTCAGGGAAACGGATTTTGGGGCGGAGAACGTTGCGTCCCAGCCGGCCCGGTGCTCGACTGGCTTGATGGTGGTTCCGTCTGCGGTGGTATAGGATTGCCCGCTGCGATGACGCACCAGTTGCTCGCCAGTGATGGGGTTTTGGCCTGTGCTCAACCGGCCAAAGTGCTGCGCGTCGACCGCTCCGGCAAGCCCGAATTGCTCGGCCAACTTGCCCTGCCACTCGCCGACGACGGCGCCATCTTGCTTCCAATAGTTTTGCTCGGCAGACGTGAACTCTTTGGCGTGGTAGGTCTGCGCCTGGGCGGAGCTGAGAGCTTTTGAGATGGTGAGCAATACGCCTCTTAATTCGTAATAAAGTCCAGAGTTGTTTGTGTCGGCTCCTCGGCGTTGACGATGTTGTCGGAGGTCTTCGCGCCAGTGGTCTTTCCGGCGTCGGGCGCAGCCCCAGCGGGGTTTGTTTCTTCGACCGGCTTTGTCTCAAGATCAACTGCTGCGCGCGGCGCTGCCGGCAGGGCGGGTGGGGGCGCGGCGGGGCCGTCGCAGGCTTTGGCCTTTATGTTCTTGGGGTCGAAGGTGAGCTTCTCGTCCGGCAAGTGTCTGCGCTCGAATGGAATCTGATGCCCCTCGATATCGATGTAAGGGAAAGAGAAACCTGTGACGTAGTTCTCGTATTTGATGAAGGCGTGCAGGTCGGGCAACCCCGAGATTTCTGATTCCATCACTGCGGGCTCGACCTGGATGTCCAGCGCGAAATTTCTGCCCGAGCGCGTTCCGTCGAAGTGGCTTTCTTTCATGCGCTCGATTTCGACTTTGCCGATTGCCTTGCTGACCCACTCGCCTGCATTCGGCTCCTTGGTCTTCAGGAAAATGCTGGTCGTTGGCATGGATAGCATGACCTCTGCGAGGTGGCCGTAGATCACTTCCAACTGAGCCTTCCCCTGGAAGCCCATGATGATTGGATTGTTGCTTTTGCGGTTCTCGGTGAGGGCAGTGTGAAACTGGGGAAGACGCTGCAAGCTGGCCAGCTCGTCGAGTACAAGCCAGACCCGTTTCTGGTGGGCTTTCGGTTCGTTCAGGAGGCGCAGCACGAGCATGTCGATCCATACGCTTTGCAGTGGACGAAGCGCCTCGCGCTCGGCTGGAAGCGAGGTGATGAAGATCCATCCCTGGCGTGTTTCCGACCACTCGGTTGCGGTCCACTCGCCGTTGCCAGCACCCTTGTGCGGCAACAGCCGAAGACTCTTTGCCACCTTGCTGAGAGAGGCCAACACGCCAACTCGTTGCGGGGGCGCTGAGGCGTCGATGAAGTTGGCCACCTCTGTGCGAGCGACTCGATTGTCGATCTCTCTTGGGTTACTCATCCATTCGATAAGCTCCTCCGGGGTCGGTCCATAGCGCAGCAGATAAGCGAAGATCTGCTGCGGAATCTCGAAAAAGAACTCGCCTTTTTTATCCTGCGGAGGCTGGAACAGCGACACCGCGATTGCGTCCGCTTCTGAACTTGTGCGCAACTCCTCGGCTGGTCCCCAGTAGGGGCATCGCCTGTCGAGCGGATTGAGAATGATGTCGTGCTTCGGGTCGTAAAAGCGGCGCGTGTACTCCAGCGCCGGGTCGTAGACAATGGCGGAATCGCCGCGGCTTCGAATCTGCCGGAGCATCTGCATAATCATGGTCGTCTTGCCTCCACCGGTGTCCGCGATGATCTGGACGTGTTGCGCCTCGGCCTTCGCCGGGATGCGAAGCATCTCCTTCAGACCGTCGATTTTGATGCCAAGTCCCTCCCCCTGTACCTTGCGGTTGAATTCTTTCGGCGTGAGCCGCTCCGTGCCTTTGAGCCGCCGGCCGTACCTCATTTGCTTGCGGCGTTTGATGTCCTTTCGGATGGAAAACGGGAGCTGGAGGAGCAACGATAGGAAACCGAAAAACAGTGGCAGCTGGTAAATCTCGGATAGGCTGTCGCCACCGTAAATCGCACTCTTGAGGTAGGCGCTCAAGGGCGCATCGATGTAAGAGCGTTCCGGGTCCTGGTAGAGCAGATCATAGCCCGCCTGCAAGGCGGACTTGGAGAGGGCAAGCGGGAGCGCCTTCGTTCCCGGTTCCGGCGTGTTCCCGTCTGCCACGTCCGCGTCCGTGGCCGGTCGCGGTCGGTTTCCGCGAGCTCCGATCATCACGAGGCGGTACTTGTCTTTGCGGCTGGCGGAGACGCTGCCCGCAACGCTCGACCGGATGTAGATCGGCGTGTAGAAGCGCTGCAGCGGAGTGTTGCCAAAGGTGAAGCGCAGGTAGACGAAAAGTCCGGTGAGTATCACAGCAAAGAGCATCGCGCCATAGGTGTAGATGGCGCTGTGCGGCGGGAAAATGATCGTTTCTTTTCGTCCCCAGTGAATGCTTGCCATTAGTCTTTCTCCAAGTCTGTCCGCGTTTTGATCGCCAAGGCGCGTTTGTGCTTTTTGACCTCGGCTATGATCCCGTCGAAGACCTCCGGTGTTATCTTCTGCCCTGTCGTGAGTGGTTTCAGAAGGTTCGTGAGCATGAGCCGAACGCCGATAATTTCGATCAACTCCGGGCTCACGAGTGGATCGCCGGAGTCGCACGCCAACTCGTCAAGAATCAGCTGCCGGATGAATTCGCCACGCTGCAGGCGGTGCTTTTTTGCCAGCTCGTCGAGGCGGTCCGTCTCGCGACGCGTGAGTCTTGAAGAGACGTTGGTCATCCGCAACGACTCAAGCTTTCTCGCCCTGTCTGCAATCGAATCGTCATTCACTAGCGCCATGCGTGTTCCCTCCCATTACGAATGAAGTCGCACGGATTCGCGCGAAGTCGCACGAATCCGTATTGCTCGTAAGATGTTGATCTTGCAGGTTGCTGTTCACGAATCCGTGCGAATTCACCGCACGACCCTTTGAGGGGTGGAGTGTCAAAATTCTTCCGGTGCGAAGCACCGTTCTTGCACCACCACGAAATTGAATGGACGATCATGCCTTCACTGCGCGCACAGAGGCCGTGGACTCGACCCCGGCTGCAAGCTTCTTTGCCGGCTGCTCCGTCGCACCATTGCTCGGGCCTTTTCGCACACGCAAAGCGGGGGCAACCTGCTTGGCGTGTGCCGTCTTCAGGAAGTCCTGGAAGTCGCGGTCCTTGGAGAAGACATAGTTGAGCGCCTTGTCCACAACATCATCCGCAGATGCGTGGATGAAGGCGGCATACTGATCGACCTGCGTGGCGGTGACCTCATCGAGTCGGACAGAAGCACAGATGTGGCGGGTCTGGTTGATCTCAAGCAGTGGCATGTGGGTTCTCCTTTATAGGTAGTGGAATCAAGCAATCGTTATGTGCAGAATCGGTTAGCAAGTCAGCAGCAATAGGCGCCGTACTCCGTGCCGATGCTGTGGCATGTTGTACCTCGAATACTGGGTCGATCAGGAAGCGTTTCGCGTCGCGGTCGTAGCCGCGAAGCGCAAGCACCTCGCGGACAACGCGGCGGCCTGGCTGACGTTCAACATGGACGACAAAATCGACAGCTTCTGCGATCTCGGCTTCGGTGTCGGCGAACGTGCTTTGCGCGTGACTGCGCATCACGAGATTGGCGAAACGGTGAAGGGCTTTCTCCGCCGAGTTGGCGTGGATCGTAGCCATTGAACCCGCATGGCCCGTGTTGAAGGAATCGAGCAGCGTTCGTGCCTCGATTCCGCGGACCTCCCCGAGAATGATGCGGTCCGGGCGCCAGCGGAGAGCGGACTTTAGAAGGTCGTCGAAAGTTATCTTCGCCTTGAACGTATCAGTCTGGCATTCCGTTGGCAGAATGTTCGGCTTCTGGATCTGAAGTTCGGAGGTGTCCTCGATGACAACGAGGCGATCCTGTTCGGGAATAAAGTCGGCCAGTATCCGCAATAGCGTGGTCTTGCCGGTACCGGTTCCGCCACTGATAAGGAGCGTCTTACCGCTGCGAATCTGGTCGGCTAAGAAGTCCGCAAGCGCCCGCGTCAGCGTGCCCCGAGCGATCAGATCATCAACTGTGTAATGGCGGCTCGTGAATTTCCTGATGATGAGCGCTGGTGTACAGCGCACGACCGGTGGGATGACTGCCGCCAAACGACTCCCGTCCGGGAGCTGTGCGTGCAGAAGTGGGTTGTCCTCGTCGAGCTTCTTGCCGAGTTGATTGGCAATAACTTCGAGGCCGGTTTGTAGCTTGCCGGCGTCGAACGAAATGTTCTGCTCTTGGAACATGATGCCATCGCGTTCGTACCACCATGAGGCGTCGGGATTGCCCATGATTTCGCTGACGTTTTCGTCGAGCAGTAGCGACTCAATAGGCCGAAGGAAGGGAAGGATCAATTCGAAGCTCATAGTGGGAACCTCACACCGATGGAAGCCCAGCGGATAGCCGGGCTTCCGAGAGTGAAGAGCAAGGGCCTATGCGGCCGTTTCCTCCTGGGTTGCATCCTCGGGCTCCTGATCTTCCGGGGCAGCTTTTTCAGCGCGGTCCAACTTGAGGATCGAAGCCACCCGAATTTCCCAGACGCGCTGCTTCGTGTCCGTCTTCTTGCTCTCGTACTCCCGGCTGCGCAGTTCGCCTTCCACCTGGACATGTGCGCCCTTGGTGAGCGTCTTGGCGAACTCCGAGAGCTTGCCGAAGACGACGCAACGGTGCCATTCGGTGTGCGAGATGTACTTGTCGTCCTTCTTGTAGGAGGACTTGGTTGCCAGCGAGAGTGTCGTGAAGCTGCCGTTGTTGGAGGTGCGAACTTCTGGGTTGCTGCCGAGGAAGCCGATGAGCGTTACTTTGTTCTGGTACATGAGAGTGTCTCCGTTTGTTGAATTCGCCCGTTGTTGCTCGGGTCACACTGGGCGGAGCTTAGCGAGTGGGCCCGGCTCCCAAGTGCCGAAGGTCTGCTTTCTGGGAGGGGCCCGAAAGAAGTTTGAGAGGCATTCTTTGCCGTGG
>JBAVQD010000180.1:0-7491 GCA_049693675.1 Candidatus Sulfotelmatobacter sp.
AAACCGCTCATTGAGAGTGCGGATGGAAGGATGGCGACAGTGGCGACTCGGCGGAGAGAAGAAACCATGTTCAACAAAAAAACAAAACAACTGACTTGACTCCGACCGGCCTTCTCATGGAAGGCGATTTCACTCATTGAGAAATAGCGCGAATCGGCGCATCGTCGGGTTCGAGCGCACTTTTCAGGGCGGGATTCGCTCAGTCTCGTAACCTAGTCTGCCTAGTCTGTTAAGCTGTCAAAATCGCCGGATACTGCTGCTAAGTCTTTTATTTTCAATTGAAGAGCCGCGCATTGTCTACCGGCCCGACACGAAGCCCTTGCATGGAGTCGCCATCCTGCAAGGCCGACGGAATGTGGAACGAGTTCTGAAAGATCGCCGATAAAAGATCGCCGCTTAAATTTCCTCTACGACTTGTCGAATTCCGTCCTTCCGTTCGACTATGTGGTGAAGGCCGGGCAAACGGCCCGCCAGAAATAGAGGAAAGCGATGACCCGAAATCAGATACACAGCATTTTCCTAAGCGCATTCGTGCTCGTCTCCGCGCTGATCCCAACCCGGCCCGCGGCGGCACAAGGCCCCGACCAAACCTATCCAACGATGGCCCCGGTAGAACAATATCTGATGGATCGCGACGCCGAAATCGCCTTAGCCCGCAGCGCCGCTCCAGAGGCCATCTCCCACGACGCCTCGGTCATCGTCCTAACCCGTCACGGCTACGAAACCGCAGTTGAAGGAAAAAACGGCTGGGTCTGCTGGGTCGGACGCAGCTGGTTGGCTATGTTCGACAACCCAGAATTCTGGAATCCAAAAGTTCGCGCCGCAGATTGCCTCAACCCACCGGCCGCCCGCTCCATCCTTCCCTATGCCTACAAACGCACCGAACTACTCCTGGCTGGCCATTCCAAACCCGAAGTCATTGCCGCAATCAAGGCAGCGATCGACAAGAAAGAATTACCGGCCCTCGAGCCGGGAACTTTCTCCTACATGATGTCGAAGGGCTCGTATCTAACCGACAACGGCGGCCACAATATGCCCCACATAATGTTCTACGAAACAGCGAAAGACGGTGCAGCCTGGGGCGCAAATCTTGTAAACTCCCCGGTCATGTCCGTAAATTACTGGTACATCTCCGAGCAATCCTACCCACAACTCAAATCCTTTCCACCACTGTCCGTCTTCCTAGTAGGAGCAGACAAATGGTCGGATGGAACACCGGCACCGAGCATGTAAAGACTCGGCGGCAAACGTTAAGTCCCGCCGAGCAAAAATAGAAATTCAGAAAAGCAGCGGCCCGGATGCGGTGTCCGCACAACACTCAATAGTCGATAACCGATACTCGATAACAAGGAGAACGCCATGCGCTTCATGATGATCATGTTTCCGAAAGACTACCAAACCGCAAAACCCGGCTGGGCACCCGACCTCAAAGACATGGAGGCAATGGGCAAGTACAACGAGGAACTAGGGAAGGCCGGCGTGCTACTCGCGCTCGACGGCCTGACCCCGCCCGCGACGATGAGCGCGCGCGTCACCTTCAAAAGCGGAAAATCGAAAGTGACCGACGGTCCGTTCACTGAAGCGAAGGAAGTGGTCGGCGGCTACTGGATCATCCAGGTAAAGTCGCGCGAAGAGGCGCTGGAATGGGCCTCGCGCATCCCTGGAAAGGATAACGAAATGGTCGAAGTTCGCCGGATGTTTGACATAACCGACTTCGATCCCGAGACCCAAAAGTACATTCAAGAGAAGTTCGGTGACGACGTCGCCGCTGAGATGCGCCAGTAGTAAAAACCCTCTCCGCGCTTTGTCGATTTCCCGACGCCGGGTGCCCCACTTCTCGCGTTCTTTGCGAGAAGTGGGGGTTTTTAGTCTGAAGCAGAGAGCAAAAGATTCTTGGACAATTTGTCGAATTCCCGATCTCCGTTCGACTATATCGTGAAGGCAGGGCAATCGATCCGGCCCAAACCTTACAGGAAGATCGATACAAGAAAGATCGATACAAGAAAGACCGTTACAGGACAAGGAGAAATCATGCCGCAATATTTGGTTGCGATTCACCACCCCGACAACTACGACTCGTCCACAGAGGGCGAAGCGATGCAGCGTGATATCCACGCACTCAACCACGAGATGATCGCTGCCGGTGTCAGGATTTTCGCTGGCGGCCTCTCTGCGGCCAGCAACGCGAAGTCGCTGCGCGCGCAGCCCGCGGGCAAGGTGCTCATCACCGACGGGCCGTACCTCGAGACCAAAGAGCACATCGGCGGTTTCTGGATACTGAAAGCTGCTGACCTGGACGAGGCTCTTGCCTGGGGAAGCAAGGCTGCCGTCGCCTGTCGGGCGCCGGTCGAGGTGCGCGCATTTTTGCCGATGCCGGCCTGACGGAAGCAACTGAGCGGCCGGTGATGATTGCTTCATTGAGGTGAAATCCAAAGAAGAAGCGATCCAGTGGGCCGACTTGGCTCACTCTCAGGAGGAAAAACAATGCGGAAAAAGAAGGTTGGCTCAATCGCAGTCGCAATCATGAGCTTCGCCCTGTTTGTGGTGCTCGGTACTGGATACTTCGGTAGGGCGAACCAGGCGATGGCGCAGGATGCCAAAACACCTTATCCGAAGATGGCGCCAATCGACCAATACCTCATGACGGATCAGGGTGCGGAAATAGCCCTGGCGCGAAGCGCAGCGCCGGAGTCCATTTCACGCGATGCAGAGGTCCTGGTCCTTGGACGTCATGGGTTCGAAACGGCGGTCAAAGGCAAAAACGGTTTCGTGTGTATCGTGGGCCGGGGATGGACATCCGCTGCGGATGCTGACTTTTGGAATCCGAAAGTGCGCGTGCCCATGTGTGTGAATGCAGCAGCCGCGCGTTCTTACCTTATGCGCGTGACCAAAGAGACCGAGTGGGGACTGGCGGGGCGTACGCCGGCCCAGATGACCGAGTCGATCACCGCGGCCATCGCCAAAAAAGAACTGCCGGCGATGGAACCCGGGGCGATGTGCTACATGATGTCAAGGCAGGGATATGGCGGCGACACCCTCCCCCACTGGCCTTCCCACCTCATGTTTTTCTTTTCGGACACCGACCCTGCAATTTGGGGAGCGAATCTGCCGGGTTCCCCCGTCGTTTCTGTGAGCGACCCCGTGGAGCACCTGACGCAGTTCGTGATTCCTGTGCAACCGTGGTCAGACGGGACGGAAAATCGCTAACCCCGATTGTGCAACGGGCAGAAAAGATCTGGTAGATAAGAGAGGACAATCACATGAGGAATGTAATCTTCGCAATCAACCTTACCCTGGATGGCTGCTGCGACCACACAAAATTCAATCCCGATGACGAAGTACTTGAACATTACACGCACCTCTTGCGAGATGTTGACCTGCTCGTCTATGGGCGTAAAACCTATCAATTGATGGTTCCTTATTGGCCTGATATCGCAAAAAGCCACTCCGAGACAAACGCGGATATCGAATTTGCTCAAGCCTTCGTCTCCAAGAAGAAGGTTGTTTTTTCACGATCGTTGGCTGGCGCTGAAGATGAAAATACGAGAATTGTTCGTACGAACCTTCGCGATGAAATACTTAAATTGAAGCAGGAACCAGGCAAAAATATTCTGGTCGGTGGTGTAGATATTCCTTCACAGCTTATCGAGCTTGGCCTGATTGATGAATATCGTTTTGTCCTTATGCCAATCATTACCGGGGAAGGGAGACGGTTGTTCGATGGGATTAGCCTGCCCGAGAAATTGCGACTGAAGCTTGTTGAGTCCAAGATTTTTACGGGATGTGTTGCGCTTCGCTACTTGCGGGCGTGACCCCGACCATGTGGTGGCGGATCTGACGCTGGATAACCGGGCGCTGAAGGATGTGTTCTCAAAAAACTGCTAGTGCCTGCAAGGACTTCGGGCAGCAAGATTACAACCAACAACCCTTCGCACAGTTCCTTGCAGTACCTGCCGCCAGAGTTCGCGCGACTGTCGGAGGGAGCTAATTCAGCCACATCGACTATAACTAAATGATTACACCCGATTCAAACCAAGTCAACAAAACAAGACGGACCGACTGTCCACGAAAGTAGACATCGGCCCGGCCCCAAGCCGGGTACCCGAGAAAATATCTCAGATGATGTGCTCAATCTCCAAGCCGCCCCATTTTTTCTGCAGATACTCCGCTACCAGCCTTCTATGGCAGTTTCGCGGCTTATCTTCGCTGCAAAGCAAACACCCCCCCTCGATCAGGTCCTTCGAAACCCTGGATTCGATTTGACGCTCGGCCATGAGAGAATTGAAGCTGGACTCATAATCTGCCCAGCTTCCGTGGCTCTTCCTGTATTCATCAAGAATCTTCTGCGTGGGGGCGAGGTCGAGCAGGTGGACGTAGTCCAGCCCGCCTATCGTTTTTGCAAAAAAGCGGAGATCGTCGCGCTTCGAGAAGCCAGCCAACTGCGACACGTTATTTAGGCGGACATCGACGATCCGCTTCAATCCCGGACGCTTCAAGGCGTTGAAGAAGTCCTCTGCAGACTTCTTTGTGAAGCCAATCGTGAAGACCTTCATGCTTCTGTGCCCTTATGCCGGCTTGGCCACGCGGTCTCGGCTATAAGCTATACCTTCCGCCTGAGTCGCGTACGCAGCGGAGATGATTTCCTCTCTAGTCTTGAACATATCCGCCTCGGCTATTTTCAGCGACGAAATCAGCCGCGCCATAGAAGATGCTGGAGCTCTTTTGAACTGTTCGAAAATCGGCTTCGCCTCAGCGCTACGAATCGAGTCGCGTCTCTACCCCGAAGTATACCCGAGGCCAGTGGGCGAATACAAGGCGAACGCCCCACGGGGCCTAACTTCCGCGTTCCAAACGTCAGCCAATCCGTCTTTGACACTAACAACCGCCTCAGCGATCACCCAAAACCGGCCACTGATTATCACCTGAAAACCGGCCAACGAGAGTAGCGTCCGGGACATTGAATCCGGCGGAGGCTTGTAGGCTCCGTGGGCATGGCCAATGTCTTGAACGAAGAGAAGAAACAACAAGTTTTAGCTCTGGGACGGCTGGGCTGGTCGCTGCGGCGCATCCAGCAAGCAACCGGAATCCGTCGTGAAACCGCAGGTGTGTACCTGAGAGCCGCGGGGATTGCGGTGCGTCCGCCCAGTGGTTGGGGGCGGTGCGCATCAAAACCGGCCAACGAGGTGATCACCGACTCCGTGGTGGTAAAACCGGTTATCCCGGTGGTTCCCGATCCCCTCGACCCCAACTGCAACCCCAACCCCGAAAACTTTTCTACGAAGGGAAAAGCGAAACCAACTTCAAAACCGGCCAACGAGAACGAGGTGATCACCGACTCTGCCGTGGTCCCCAGCCCCAGCACCTGCGAGCCGTACCGGGAAGCCATCGACTTGGGGATCAGCCGCGGTCGCAATGCCATGGCGATCTGGCAAGATCTGGTCTCCGAGTACGGCTTCGCCAGCAGCTACCAAAGCGTGCAGCGTTTCGTGCGCAAGCGGCGCGGAACGCAAACGCCCGAAGCCCGCGTCGTCATCGTCACTGCGGCTGGTCAGGAGGCGCAAGTCGATTACGGCACCGGTCCCATGGTGCGCGATCCCGAGAGCCGGAAGTATCGGCGCACCCGGCTGTTCGTGATGACGTTGGGCTGCAGCCGCAAGTCGGTTCGTCTGCTGACCTTCCGCTCCAGTTCGCGCATCTGGGCCGAGTTGCACGAACGAGCTTTTCGTCGGCTGGGCGGTGCCACCCGCATTGTCGTGCTCGACAATCTGCGCGAAGGCGTGCTCGTCCCCGATGTTTACGATCCCGCGTTGAATCCTCTTTATCGCGACGTGCTGGCGCACTACGGCGCGGTGGCCATGCCGTGCCGCATTCAAGATCCCGACCGCAAAGGCAAAGTTGAATCGGGCGTCGGTCATGCGCAGAAAACACCGCTGAAGGGTTTGCGCTTCGAGACTCTGGAAGAAGCCCAAGCTCATCTCGATCACTGGGAACAACGCTGGGCTGACACGCGCATCCACGGCACCACTAAACGGCAAGTCGCCGCCATGTTTGCCGAAGAGAAGCCCACGTTGCTGCCGCTGCCGCTGGAACCGTTTCGCTATTACCAGTACGGCGAGCGCATCGTGCATCTGGATGGTTGCGTCGAGGTCGAAGCCGCTTACTACGGTGCACCGCCGGGCTGGATCGGCCGCGTCGTCCGGGTGCAATGGGATGAGCTGTATGTACGTTTGCTCGATCCCAAGACCGGGCAACTGCTGCGCGAACACGTGCGCCAGAAGCGCGGCTGGTATCGCATTAAAGAAGAGGACCACCCCAAGCGGACGCCGCTGCGCACTTCCCAACTGCTGTGGCGAGCGGGCCGCGCCGGGTCGCACATCGGCGCGCTCTGCGATGCCATCCACCGCCAGCAAGGCGAGGTCGGAGTGCGCCGCATCCTCGGTGTTCTCTCCCTGGCCAAGAAGTACGGCACGGCGGCGGTCGATGAAGCCTGCGCCGCCGCGCTGGACATGGGAGTGCAGGAATATCGCTTCGTCCGCCGCTATCTGGAACGCTGCCCGCAAGCCCCACTCAGTTTGCAGCAAGTCGATCCCCTGATCCGCGAGCTGGTGCAGTACCGCGACTTCATCAACTACAGAACCAAGGAGATAGAAGAATGAATCTGATCGAACTCGATCGTGCGCTCAAACAACTTCGCCTGGGCGGAATGGCCGCCGTGCTGGAGACCCGTCTGCGCCAGGCCCAGGCCGAACCGCTCGCCCCCATCGATCTGCTCTCGTGCCTGGTCTCCGACGAACTCGCCCTGCGTGGCGAGCGCCTGCTGGAGCGTCGGAAAAAGCAAGCCCAGTTCCGCGACTCCCAGAAGACCCTCGACAACTTCGACTTCGCTTTCAACAAGAAGATGAATCGCGGTCTGGTCTTCGATCTCTCCACCGGCACCTTCATCTCGCGCCACGAAGACGCCCTGTTTCTCGGTCCGCCCGGCACCGGCAAGAGTCATCTGGCGCAAGCCATCGGCCAAGCCGCCATCCAACAGGGATACCGCGTACTCTATCGCGAGACCCACGCCTTGCTCGATGATCTCGCCGAAGCCACGCTCGACGGCACCCGCAAAGAGCACATGGAGTTCCTGGTCTCCGTGCCTCTGCTCATCGTCGACGATCTCGGCATGCGCAAGCTGCTCCTCACCGCAGCCGAAGAACTGCTGGAAATCATCATGCGCCGCTACGAGCGCGCCAGCACCATGCTGACCTCCAACCGTCCCGTGGAAGACTGGGGCAAACTGCTGGGGGACGCGGCCGCCGTGAGCGCCATGCTTGACCGCTTACTGCATCACGGCCACGTGCTCAAGTGTGGCCCCCGAAGCTGGCGTACCAAAACCGACTTGCCACCACAGGAGGCGGCAGAGTAGAACATTCTCAGTCCTGGACGGCCAATCCCGTTGGCCGGTTTTGAAGTGATAACTGTTGGCCGCTTTTGAAGTGATCACTGAGG
>JBAVQD010000181.1:0-4568 GCA_049693675.1 Candidatus Sulfotelmatobacter sp.
GTCGATTCCTACCCGAAATGGCAAGCATGGATGCGCGAGAAGCAGCCGCGCCTGCTGGTGATCTGGGGTAAGTATGAGTCTTCGTTCGACCCCTCCGAGCCCGAGTCCTATCGCCACGATGTTCCCAAAGCCGAAGTCCACATCGTCGATGGCGGCCATTTCGCCTTGGACACCGCTGCAGACGAAATCGCCGCACTGGTGCAAGGGTTCATGGGTTCTTCACGCGAAGGGGTCTTGGCGCGGCGGGCAGGGTAAAGCCCTTCGAGAAGGCTGGTGCACAGTTGTGTATTGGGTGCCGACCTTTAAACCGAAAGGTTGTTTATGTCTGGCAAGAAAACAGCAATCATCACCGGAGCATCGGGAGGTATTGGCTCCGGTTTAGTCGAAGGGTTTCTGAGAGAGAGTTATAACGTCGTCGCGACGTCTCGCCACGCCAGTCGCGAGTTGACCGCTTCAGGCAGCCTGGTTCTCGTCGATGGCGATATCGGCAAGCAGCAAACCGCTAACCAGGCTGTCGAGGCAGCCATCAACAACTTCGAAGCCATCGATGTCTTAGTGAATAATGCCGGCATCTTCCTCACCAAGCCATTCACTGATTTCACTACCGAGGACTTCGATGCCCTTGTCTCCACCAATCTGCTTGGATTCTTTTACATCACGCAGCGCGCTGTGAAAGAGATGCTGAAACAGAAATCGGGTTGCGTTGTGAGCATCACGGCGGCGCTTGCCGATCGGCCGATCGCCGGCGAAAATGGCTCGGTCTCGATGATCACGAAGGGTGGGTTGAATTCGGCAACCCAGAATCTCGCAATCGAATATGCAAAAGACGGCATTCGCTTTAATGCCGTTGCCCCCGGCGAAGTGGATACACCCATGCACCGCAATAATCCCCAAGACTCAACGTTGCATCCGACTATCAAAAGGGCGACGGTAAAGGACGTTGTCGATGCCGTTCTTTACCTGGTACGGGCAAGTCATGTGAGCGGAGAGATTCTCCACGTCGATGGCGCCGCTCCCGCTCGTCGTTGGTAAAAAAATTGGTAAAAAATAAAAGGATGCTAACCGGACGTTGAGCCTCGCATGCAGAAACTCGGGAAGCGCGGCTCGTGCAAAAAGAAAACGGGATGTCTTAAGAGTTAGACGACGGCCCAACCAAATCGTTCAGGTTGGCGGCTCGATTTTCACCAGCATTCACTCCCGGCACTCGAACATTGTACGCAATTAAAATTCAGGCTGAGGCACTATCATTTAAGAGAAACGGAAGGAGTCTAATCATGCGTTCTGATATTGTGCCCGGTGGCATTTTCCCTGACTACGAACTGCCCGATCACACGGGCGAACTACGCAAGCTCAGTAAGCTACAAGGCGACGATCCTCTGATCCTTACGCTCGCGCGCGGCCACTATTGCCCAAAGGAACACCAGCAGCATTTGGAACTCGCCGCGTTTTATCCCAAGATTGCGGTCGCGTACACGCAGATCGCCACGATCGCCACCGACGATCACCATACTCTGCAGGAATTCCGTGCCTCAGTCGGAGCCCAGTGGACATTCCTTTCCGACCCCGAGCGAACCATTCAGAAGGATCTCGACATCGCGGAATATACCGACCCCGAGAATAATCCGATGATCCCGCATACGCTCGTGCTCAAGCCGGGGCTCGTAATTTACAGCATCTATTACGGCTACTGGTTTTGGGGACGTCCGTCAGTCATCGATCTTTGGCACGACCTGCGCACCGTTACGAGTGAAATCCGCGCAGACTGGGATCTGAGTGCTCCCGGACTCCGCGAGGCGTGGAACGCGGGTGACTTCTCGCGTTTCCACGGCTGGAACAAGCAGGCCAGTCGAGAAGCGGCCCCGGTTGCACGGAAGAAATAGTTCGGCCACTAAAGAAAAGCAGCACCCTCAAGGCCGTCACTAATATCGTAGGATATGAAGAAGCTCTTGAGAGTAAAAGCGCGAATATAAAAGGAGTATGAATATGGCAGCACAAGTCCAACCACTGACGAAACCGCCCAAGACCAGACAGACGCAGATAGCGTGGCGCGCGCTGGAGTCACATTACAAAACAATTTCCAAGCTGCATCTGCGGCAGCTTTTTGCGGATGATCCCAAGCGCGGTGAGCGGTTGGCGGTCGAGGCCGTTGGTCTCTATCTGGATTACTCCAAGAACCGCGTCACCGATGAAACCCTGCGACTTCTTCTGGAACTGGCGGAAGAGTCTGGCCTGCGAGCACGCATCGATGCCATGTTCCGCGGGGAGAAAATCAACGTCACCGAGAAGCGCGCAGTCTTGCACGTTGCCCTGCGCGCGCCGCGAGACGAATCCATCGTCGTTGACGGAAAGAACGTGGTGCCTGAAGTCCATGCCGTGCTCGACCGGATGGCGGACTTCTCCAACCGCGTGCGAACTGGTGAATGGAAGGGACACACGGGCAAGCGCATTCGCAATGTGATCAACGTGGGCATCGGCGGCTCCGATCTGGGTCCGGTCATGGCCTACGAAGCGCTCAAGCACTATAGCGATCGAGCCATGACTTTCCGATTCGTGTCCAACGTGGATGGAACTGATTTCGCGGAGGCGGTCCGTGACCTCGATCCTTCGGAAACACTTTTCATCATCTCTTCGAAAACCTTCACCACCCTGGAAACAATGACCAACGCTCACACGGCTCGTGAGTGGTCTCTCGCTGGACTCGGCGGCGACGAAAAGTCGGTGGCGAAGCATTTTGTCGCAGTCTCGACCAATGCGGCCGAGGTTGAAAAATTCGGGATCGATACCGCCAACATGTTCGAGTTCTGGGACTGGGTTGGCGGACGCTACTCGATGGATTCCGCCATTGGCCTGTCAACCACGGTCGCAATTGGCCCTGAGAATTTTCAAGCGATGTTGAATGGTTTCCATCAGATGGATGAACACTTCCGTACTGCTCCCTTCCATCAAAACCTGCCCGTGCTGCTGGGTCTTCTGGCGATTTGGTACAACGACTTTTTCGGGGCGCAGACGGTTGCCGTCCTGCCCTACGAACAATACCTGAAACGCTTCCCGGCCTACCTCCAGCAACTGACGATGGAGAGTAACGGCAAGCACGTCACGCTTGAGGGGAAAAAGGTTAAACACGATACCAGTCCAATTTATTGGGGAGAACCGGGAACCAACGGCCAACACTCTTTCTACCAACTGATTCACCAGGGAACGAGACTCATTCCTTGCGACTTCATCGCTTTTTCGAAGCCGCTCAATCCACTAGGGCGGCACCACGACATGCTGATTGCCAATGTTTGCGCGCAAACCGAGGCGCTGGCCTTCGGCAAGACGAAGGAGCAAGTTGCTGCGGAAGGCACTCCCAAGTGGCTGGTTCCGCACCGCGTCTTCGAGGGCAACCGTCCGACGAATACGATCTTGGCTGAAAAACTCACACCCGAGACTCTCGGAAAACTGGTGGCGCTGTACGAACACTCCGTGTTTACCCAGGGCACAATCTGGAATATCGATTCATTCGACCAATGGGGCGTCGAACTGGGAAAGGTTCTCGCGCAACGCATCATCCCTGAACTGGAGAGCACAACAGAACCGCAGCTTGCGCACGACAGCTCCACCAACAACCTGATCAGGTACTACCGTAAATCGAAGTTGTGATAAAGGAGACGTGCCGCAAAACAAGAGGGTCCCATGGCTGAACAGTCCAGAAGCACAAGTGGAGACCGCCGGCAACGGCCCGAGCCCCTGACCGATTTTTATGGAGAGGATCGTCATGAACTGGTGCAGAAACTCGCGTACCAGCTCTGGGAAAAAAGAGGCTCTCCACTTGGTTCGCCGGAAGTTGATTGGTTCGCGGCCGAAAAGGCCGTGCGTGCGTACCTTTTAGCGTCAGGAATTGAGCTCGGGCCAGATCAGGATCTGTACTGTTGATCGGCGTGGCTTTGAGTTGAACAGGAACCGTTCCACAACCGAAAAAACTAAGGACCGTCTTATGAGCACCAATCGCGTGGCGCGCCCGAGTTCAACAAAGATTGTTCCGCTGACGAGCAGTGAGGCCCCTGTTTCAAATATTTTCCAGCAGTACGGATGCGAATCGACTCCCTTTATCGGGACAGAAAACGCTTTTTATGAACGGCACCTGGTTTTTGATCGAGCGATCGATACAAAAGTGGTGAGTGCGCGTGAGCGCTTTGAGGCATTCTCCCGTTCCGTCCGAGACATTCTCGCGCAGCGTTGGGTGCTGACAAAGAACACTTACGAGCAACAGAACGCCAAACGCATCTATTACCTGTCCATGGAGTTTCTCATCGGACGTTCGTTGGCCAACAACATTACCAACCTGTTGCTGGATCCGCTTTTGCCGGATGCAGCGCAAGAACATGGTCTCGACTGGCTGGAATTGATTGAGCAGGAACCAGATGCTGGTCTGGGCAATGGCGGCTTAGGCCGCCTCGCAGCGTGCTTTCTCGACTCGATGGCAACCATGCAGCTCGCGGGCACCGGCTACGGTTTGCGCTATGAGTACGGCATGTTCAAGCAATCGATTGTAGATGGCTGGCAAAAAGAGAATCCCGATAACTGGC
>JBAVQD010000182.1:0-11337 GCA_049693675.1 Candidatus Sulfotelmatobacter sp.
CCAACGGCGTGGCCGACGACTACCCCATCATGCGCCACATGATGAACCTGGAATCAGTGAAGACCTACGAAGGCACCCACGACGTCCACTCGCTGATCATCGGCCAGAGCGTGACCGGGATCGACGCGTTCTGACATTCATTGACAGCTTCGCGATTTGCGAAGTATAATATTCGCATAATGCGAACTACCTCAAAGCCTAATGCATGTCATCAGCCGTAAGAAGCTCAAAGATGCTGCTTCACGGCACATCGACCTTGAGAGCCCGCTCGACGCCTGGTTTCGCATTGCCAAGAAGGCTGAATGGAAAACACTGATGGATGTCCGTAAGACCTTTTCGAGCGCGGATGCTGTCGGCAAGTGGACGATCTTCAATATTAAGGGAAATGAGTATCGCTTAATTGCCGAGATTAATTACCCCTTTGGCCGTATATACATTCGACACGTTTTGACCCACGCCGAATACGATCGCGGAGGTTGGAAGCTATGAGCGCGACCGCAGTTCGATCGGAATACGCATCCTTATTGTCTACCACGCTGCCGGCCGTCATTCGTACCGAGGCGGAGAATGAACGCTACATTGCGATGCTCGAGGAGTTGGACCGCAAGGGGAGCCGATTAAGTGCAGCCGAAAGGCGTCTGGCCCAGCTGCTTACGCTCCTCATTGAAGATTTCGAGGAAAAACACTACGCACTCAAGTCGTCTGATCGGGTGAACGTGCTGCGCGAATTAATTCTGGCGAATGATCTGAAGCAGAAAGATCTATTGGACGTTTTCGGAACACCCAGCATTATTTCGGAAGTTCTTCATGGAAAGCGCCAGCTCACTACGGAACACATTCGGCGCCTCAGTCGACGGTTCCACGTGTCTCCAGAAGTCTTTTTTTAATTCCTTCACGCGGTCGGTTTGTCCCGTGGCGGCTCGACCGCCATAAACTCCTCCGCGAAGCGCTGCGCATAGCTTTCCAGTAACGCCGGCACACGCCCCGGATCGCTCGACCGCAAAACCAGCCCAGCGTGATGATGCCTTTTGATCCGCAAAAATATCTCCAGATCGTTGTAGGCAGAAGTGTCCGGATTTTCCTGCCGCGCCAGCGAAAGAACGACGCCCGCATAATCCTCACGCACCTCCGGAAGTCTGTAGGAGCCATCTCCCCCGGCGATTTCAATGCGCGCCCACTCCCGCCAAAGATTGATGCCGGTAGCGGCCTCCACCATTTCGTTGATATAAGCCCCACCCACGCGCGCCGCGCACTCCAGAAAATAAAATTCACCATCTTCATACGCCTGAATAAACTCTGCGTGCGCCACGCCTCGTACCAGTCCCAGCGCTGCAATCAACTCCCGATTAATTTGCCGCAAACCGGCGTCCGCTTCACTTCCGCGCGGCACCGTATACGTCGTAAAAACTCCTCCGCCCTGCGCCACGTTCATGGGCGGCTTGCCGTATTTGCTCACGTTGGCGAAGACCACTTCATTCTCAGAGACCACCGAGTCCACGTGATACACCTCGCCGGGAACAAACTGCTCCAGCAAATAAGAAGACTGCTTGTCTCCCAATTGTTCCAGGATCGGCCATAGCTCGTCCGCCGCGTGAATCTTCCTGATCCCGATTGCGGAAGCTTCTTGCCGCGGTTTCAGCACCCATGGCCCGCGAACATGCTCAAGATAGTAGCGAGTATCCTCGTGATGAATGACCGGAACAAAATCCGGCACGCGCACTCCGTGATCCAGGGCGCGCATACGCATCGCCAGCTTGTCACGAAAATACCGCATGGTCGTCAGGCCCATACCGGGCACGCGCAGATGCTCGCGCAACGTTGCGGCCGTCTCCATATCGAATTCATCCAGCGCCACGATGCGATCGATTTTCTGCGTGCGCGCCAGGTGCGTCACCGCCTGCACAATATCGGCAAGCGGAATTTCACTGGGAAGATAGAACATCTCGTCCAGGCTTTCCCGCGGCCAGTCGGCATCTCGCAGCTTCTCCGCCGTCACCAGTAACACACGGCAACCCTGGCGCTCGCACTCCCGCATGAAATCCTGCCCCTTCTCATACGTCGTAATGCAGAGCATGGTGGGCGGTTGCGATACCGGCATGAGAATCCTTTTTCCTGACAGGTTTGAGAGAATAACACGGCAAATCGCATGACGGAGAAACGTCACCGAGAAACGAGACGGAGAAGCAAAAATGGGGAAACAGTGATCCTTCTGCTGATGGGAGTAGCCGGGGCAGGGAAGACGACCGTAGGAAAGTTGCTGGCCTCTCAGTTGGGCTGGCAATTCGCCGATGCGGATGATTACCACTCCGCAGCCAACGTCGAAAAGATGCGGCACGGGATCCCACTCACCGACGCGGATCGCGCCCCATGGTTGCAGGCATTGCGTGCGCTGATCTCGGATCGGCTCACTGCGCACAAAAATGCTGTGCTCGCCTGTTCTGCGTTGAAGCAATCCTATCGGGATATTCTGCGGATCTCACCCGAAGTCCGTATTATCTACTTGCGCGTGTCCTCTCAAGCCCTGCATCGCCGGCTAGGCGAGCGCCACGGACACTTCATGACCGAAGCCATGCTGCAGAGCCAACTAGCCGACCTCGAAGAGCCGAAAGACGCGGTAATCATCGACGCCGACGTCCTTCCGGCAGAGATCGTTGCCGAAATTACCAGCAGGCTACACCTCACCAATACCCCTTAAACCATCACATCCGGCGAGCGTTTGCGCCTCCGCCAGCAGCTTGCTGCAACCGCGTCCACGAAAGCTCCTGCGCCATTAGGGTGGCAGTCGAGTTCCGAATGCTCGCTATTAAAGAATATTGATCGAATTTCATCGTTTTTTAACCTGCGCGCCTTGAACCACGACTGCCGCCTTTGCTATAACGTCCAGTCGTTCCAAAGGAGGGTTCTCCTGTGACCTCTGGTTGTCGGTCGTCAGCCCTACTGACTGCAGTTTTTTCTGGTCGCTTACTGCCAATCCTTTTCTTCTTCATTATTTTCAGTTCTTCATCGCAACTTGCGCTCGCCCAGCAAACCTTAGGAGCTATTAACGGCACGGTCACCGATAGCAGCGGCGCGGTCGTGTCTAACGTAACCATTAAAGCCCGCGCCACGGCCACCAACCTTGAAGTCACCGCCACCAGTAAGTCAGACGGTAACTTCAGCATCGCCGATCTACCAATCGGAAATTACGAAGTGACATTCACCAAGAACGGATTCCAAACACAGGCCTATCCGCAGATCATCGTGCAGGGCAATCGCACCGCGACATTGAATGCCAGGCTGAAACCCGGCGCCGTGTCGTCGACGGTTACGGTAGAAGCCACCCCATTGCTGAATGAAACTGACACCAGCAATGGCTACACGATTGGAGCGAACCAGATCGAGTCGGTTCCGCTCGGTACCGGTAGTTTTACTCAGCTCGCCATTCAGGCGCCCGGCGTCAGCGCGGATTTCCTTTCGGGCTCGGGCTCGAACGAAGGTTTGGGCAATCAGGGAATCGTGGCCAACGGCCAGCGCGACACCAGCAATCTGTTCACGTTTAATGGAGTAAATGCCAACAACTTATTCAACGGAAACTCAACCAGTAATATTTCCGACAGCCGCTTCACCTTGAATACGGGTGAGATTTTCGGCGTCGGCGGCCAGGTGCAAACGAACAGCTCAGTGTTCGATGCGATCGGCCAAGCGCTGCCCACGCCCCCGACCGAGACCATTGAAGAAGTACACGTCAGCACTTCAATGTATGACGCTTCGATGGGTTCTGCCAGCGGCGCTCATATCGAAACCACAACGAAGTCTGGGACCAACTTGCTTCACGGTCAGGTTTACGAATACTTCCAGAACAACATTTTCGACGCGGCCCCCACTTTTCTCGCAATCAATCCCTTCTTTTCAGGTGCCCCGCCCTTGCGCCGCAACGTCTTTGGCGGCACGGTGGGAGGTCCGATCAAGAAGGACAAGCTGTTTTTCTTCGCTTCCTATCAGGGACAGCGGATCAGCGACGCGCTCAGCGGTGCATTCAATGGAGTGCCGACACTACCAGGCCTGACGGATGCAAATCGCAATGCAGCAGATCTTGCCAGCCTTGTAAACACCGCGAATGGCTGTCCCGGATGTATTACGGCGAACCAAGTGGATCCCGTCGCGCTAGCCATTCTGCAAGCTAAAGCACCTGGCGGTCAGTACATTATTCCGTCGGCGAATGCGCCCACCGGTGAGAGCGGCACGCAGGCTTACAATTCCTTTGTGAAGGGCCCGTCGAGCCAGTTTAATGCAACTCAGGTCAACGGCAATATCGACTATAACTTCGGTCCGAAAGACCGTCTCGCCGGCAAGTACTATTTTCAGGAGGACCCAACTACCATTCCCTTTGCGGTCAGCCAGGTTCTCGGTTTTCCCCAAACCCTGCACGCGGGCAGCCAGCTTTTTTCTCTGGATAACACCACCATCTTCACCCCGAACGCTACCTGGGAAAACCGTTACGGCTTTGTTCGCGAGGTGGCGAACGCAACCACTGCCCAGTCGCTGAGGCCGAGTGACGTGGGTCTTAATCTTCTTGGCAGTTCCTTCTTCCCGGGCATCACGATTTCAAATGCTGACGTCGGTGCCGCATTGGCCAGTGGCGGAACAGTCACACCCGGCAATGGGAACCAATTGAGCATCGGGCCCTCGACCAACTTTGCTAACGCGGGAATCTTCCAGAATGAACATGAAGGATCATCCGTTTTCCATTGGGTGCGAGGACGCCACTCGCTCTCCTTCGGAGGCATCTTCGATTACATGCAACTGAATGTTGAAAATCGTGAGAACCAGGTGGCCAATTTCAGCTTTAACAGTTTCGGTGACTTTCTCACCGGAACACTGGGTCAGGATCACAGCAGCGGTCAGTTCCTGAATGGCGAAACTAATCGCCACTTCCGCTCCCGATCCGCAGGTCTTTTTGCCCAGGACAATCTCAAGCTCCGTTCGAATCTCACGTTAAACCTGGGTGTGCGTTGGGATTGGGACGGCCCTCTTTACGAACAGAATGGGCTGCTCACCAACTTTTACGCCTCCGATTACAAATACAATCTTGCGACCGACTCATTTGGCACACTCTCCAATAATGAACCCGGAATCGGTCTGGTAGTGGCAGGGAACAACAAGGCGTTCGGCTTCAAAGGCGTATCCAATTCCACACTGACCGGCCGGCAATGGATGTTCGTTCCGCGCATCGGACTCGCATGGAGCCCTTCATCTCTCAAGAATGTGGTGGTTCGTGCCGGCTTCGGAATGTACGCCGACCGTGGCGAGTACTTCACCGAACTCTCCGCCAGCGCCGGCCTGGGCATAAGCGGTCCGTTTAGCGTTACCACGCAAGAGCCCTTCACCGTGCCGATAAACACATCGTGCGTCGGACCAGGCTGCCTCGCGAAGAACCCCTTTGGCACGAAGCCGTTCGAGCCTCCTCCGAATAACTTATCCGGAGTCGCGGGACTTATTTACAATCAGTCTCAACTCAGCGGTTGCGATAAACCCGTCACCCCTACTTGTACGCCCACCGGCCTTGCCCACCCCGACTTCCTGTTTGGCGGTTACGATCCTGCCAACAAGTTGCCCTATTCCGAAAACTGGAGCTTGGATCTGCAATGGCAAGCGAAGAATAATTTAGTGCTAACTTTGGGCTATATTGGAAATCACGGCCTGCATCAGCCGATTCCGATCCCCTTTAACCAGCCCGGCGTTGCCACCCCTTCGCACCCCATTAATGGACAGATTTACTCCTACGGATTCCAGGCGCAAGACGCCAACTTCAACACGCTGCTAACGGAGCAAGTGCAAACGACCATTGGAGCGTTCTCGTTCTCCGATGGTAATACGGCTCTGCGGACGCCCTACATCGGCTTCAATCCGAACGCAGATTTCTGGCGAGCGGAGGGCATTTCGACTTACAACGCACTGCAGCTGCAGGCGACTAAGAGAATGTCCCGCAGCCTGCAGGTGAATGCGTCTTACACCTACTCGCATTCGCTCGACGAAGGCAGCGGTTTGGGCGCGGGCCTTTTCTTCAATGGAAATAATCCGCTTGTCCCCAGGACTGCTTATGCCTCTTCAGACTTCGATCGTACCCACGTGCTGACTGTCAGCTATGTCTACTTGCTTCCGACTCTTAGGAACAGTTCCAAACTGGTGGGCGGAGTAGCCAATGGATGGGGAGTTCAGGGCGTAACCGTGGCGCAGAGCGGAGAACCTTTCAGCGTTATCGATTTCTCGGGAAGCGCCGGCAGTATTTTCTTCAGCGCTGACGACTTCATTACCAATCCGATTCTGCCGCTGGCTCCCGGGATCTCTCCCAAGCAAGCAACGGAAGGCGGGACGGATAATTCGTTCAAGTCCGGGCCTCTGGCTGGTGTGAGAGTGCCCTATATTAATCCGAATGACTTCTCGATCCCGTTCCTGAGTCCAGGCCAAAGCGGGGTTCCTCCTTGCGGTCTTACAACCGGAGGAACCACTGTTTGCGACACTCTGGAAACCGGCTACGGGTCGAATGGCCGCAATATCTTCCGCGCTCCATTCCAGACGCGATTCGATTTTTCTGTTTTCAAGAGTTTTAAAATCGGAGAGCGCTACGCACTAAAGTTGCAGGCTGACGCGTTCAACATCTTCAACCAGCCGAACTTCGATGCTCCGAACAGCAACCTTGCGTTGAATGCCTGTTTCAATCCATTTCCTTGTTTTCCTGATACTACTCAGATTCTTTCGCCCTCCTCGCCAAACACGAAGAACTATGGGGTGATCAGGCAGACGGTGGGCAGTAACCGATTTCTGCAGCTAGCCATGCATCTTGCCTTCTAGCCTTTCCGGGAGACTATTTCGTCGGCTCGAAATGAAAATGGATAATCTCAAACGAGGGTTGATCAGTTGCGCCCTGGTCGCCCTCATCCTTTTCCAATCCAACTCCGCGATCGCTTGGGGCAACGAAGGTCACATCGACGTAAACCGCGTTGCGGCTGAAAAAATTCCCGCCAGCATGCCGCGTTTCCTGCGCCGCGCCGTCGCCGAGATTGCTTATCTCGGCCCTGAGCCTGACCGCTGGCGCAGCCCTACGGAATTCGCTCTAAAAAACTCGCAGGAACCGGATCACTTCATTGACCTCGAGCGCGTCGACTGGCTCAATCCTCTGCCGCCCGGACGCTACGAGTTTTATCGCAAGCTCTACGAGAAACGCTCCGCGACCACCGACCACCCCGATGACTACCTTCCCGAACACGTCGGCCTGCAGCCCTACATCACGATGGAAGTCTTCGGGCGCTTGAAAGTAGGCTTCCGCGAATATCGCAAGCTGAAAGCCGATCATCAGCCCACCAAGCCAATTGAGGACGCCATCATTTTCTATGCCGGCTGGCTCGGCCATTACGTTGCCGATGGCTCACAGCCATTGCATACGACGATCCAGTACAACGGCTGGGTGGGACCGAATCCCAACGGCTACACCACGCAGCACGACATTCACGCGCAGTTCGAAACCGCCTATGTCGGAGCGAATATCTCGGCAAATGACTTTGCAGAATTCGTGCACGCTCCCGAAAAACTGGACGATCCCTTCGCCGCCTACATTGCTTACCTGAGACAGTCCCATGCTCTGGTGGAAAAAGTCTACGCGATCGACAAGGCAGGAGGCTTTCGCGGCAAAGGTTCTCCCGAGGCCTTCGAATTCACTACTCACCGCCTCGCCGCCGGGTCTCAGATGCTGCTGAATCTCTGGTACACCGCTTGGCTCCAGAGCGCCGACCCCGTTCCTTCACCGCCACATTTGCCGCCCGCCCACCCTGTCGAGAAGTAATCCCGGACGAATCTGGGAAGCTACTGAGAAATCCACAACTTATATTGTGCAAACCGTTTCTCACTCTGCTAACATGGTCGGCACATTAGAGCGGATCTTCTTTCGTTTGTTGGGTCCGCAAGTCGCGATGTGGCGCTCCAACTGCCGCTAAGCCCGTGGGGGAGTGCTGCCGGTTTTGAGCCCAGGGCCGTCGCCTCAGGTAGGAGCAGTGAGTGAGTGATCCCGTAGGAGGGAACGTCCAGAAAATACGGCGACGTCGCAGCCGCCGGCACCGCCGCAATCGAAGCATTCGCCGTTGGCTCAGCCTCGTAACTCTCGCCACCTGTGTCGCCGCCGCCTCCGCCGTTGCCCTGCAGTATCTCAGCCCCTCGTTATTTCGCGCGCGTCAGTCCGCCGTTCCCAGCTTTGAACAGTCGGAACTGAGTCGCAGTCGCGTCGTCGAAATGAATCAGATTCTTTCCCAGGCGCAGCCCTCCGCCGATCGTCCCGTGTATCCCTATTCGCTGGTGCCGGGCGGAGTGCAGGACGCAAAAGAATTGAAATGGGTCGCTGAGCATGATCCCGTCGTGGCCGCACACTACGCTGGTTTCGATTATGATCACGCGCGCGTGGTGCGGCTCACGCTGGCTAGAACGGTTTACCTCTCTTACCGCATTGGCAATCACGTTTATTGGACCCGTCACCGCGTCACTCTTCACAAAGGCGAAAAATTAATTACTGATGGCCGCATGTCGGCCCGCACCCGTTGTGCCAACCGCGTAGAAGAAATGCCGCAACAAGCTACCTCGCGGGCCGAGCCACCCGCGGAAAAATTCGATCAACCCATCGCCCCGACCGGCGGTACGGCAATGCAGTCTCCTCCTACGCCGTTCCAGTCGGCCCTTTTGCAGCAGCCTGCCGCTCCTGGCCTGGGGCCGGTAGGGCCGTTAGCTTTGTACGATCCATTCGTCGGTGGAAATTGGATTCCCATTGCTCCGCCGCCGCTCGAGTCTTCGCTGTGCGGCCCAGTTAAAAAGAACGGCAGTGTCGAGGCGGGTTGTTGTCCGGGCGAGGTGAGCATCCCAACGAAAAAAGGAGGCCCTTGTGGCGCTCCCGGCGTGGTCCCCGAACCTGAGACGTGGATCCTGTTCGTGTCTGGATTGTCCGCCGTCTACTGGGCGCGCCGCAAGCTCCGCGCTTGATATTGAAAAGCCGCAACTCTCTAAACCGGCGCGCTCCCGTACTTACCATCCGGCATGAACTGTCGACTCAAAGGCGTAGTCCTTTCGTAAGCCTCGCCGCCCGCGGACGCTGCTAAAATCGCAATATTCGCACCGCGTACCGTTCGCATACCATTAAGGATATTTATGAAACCCTCCCTCAGGGCCGCTGCCAGCCTGCTGCTTTGCGCTGCCGCCTACCTTTTCGCGCCAATCCCAGGGCAGGCGCAAGCGGCGTCGTCGGTGCGCAGTGTCCAGGTATTAAGCAAACAGAATCCCCTCGAAATAGAAATCGAAGGCAGCGAGAGCCTCGTCCCGCAAGCGCAAATCCTCTCCGATCCCGATCGACTGGTGGTGGATTTCGCCAACGCCGTTCCCGGCGCTCAACTTCGCAATCAAACCCTCAATAGCCAGGAAATCAAAAGCGTTCGCGTTGGCCTGTTCTCCTCGAAGCCTCCAGTCACGCGAGTTGTTCTGGATTTAAACGGTCCGCAGGCTTATCAGATTTTTCCCTCTGGCCGAACTGTGATCATCAAGATTGGCAGCGGCAGGTCGCAAATTTCTAGAAGCACTTCTGCGCCTTCGCCCGCCGCACTGGTGAATACCACCTATCATGTGGGGTCGCTCGAAATCACGCCACCCCCGCCACCACCTCCGCTGGTAGTTACATTCCAGTCTGGGCTGCTCACCATCACTTCCAATCAGGCAACACTATCGGAAGTTCTTTTCGAAGTGCATCGGCGCACCGGAGCGGAAATCGCCATCCCGGCCGGAGCCGAGCAGGAAAAAGTAGTAGCCGCACTGGGCCCCGCGCCCGCGCCGGAGGTTTTGTCTCACCTGCTGAACGGCTCCAGATTCAACTTCCTCATCTTGAGTTCGGCCAGTGATCCTCGCTCGCTCGATCGAGTAATTCTCAGCGCGCGTCCAGAAGGAACCACCCCCGTTTACGCCCAGTCGCCGGCAGTCCCTCAATCTCAGGAAAACGGCGAACCCGAGCCCGTCCAACCAGTTCCACCCGCCGCACCCGAGACCAAAGCGCCGCAAAATAACGACGTTCCGGACTAGAGCCATGTTCTACTAAGCAGGTTTTCTGGATTCAATTCAGCGAAGCCGACAAGCGCCAAACTAAATTACAAACAAGAAGTGTCAAAGAGGATTACGGGGTCGCGACCACAGGTGGCGTGATCAGCCGTACCGGCACGGGAGAGGTTCCGTACAGGGAAGTGGTTCCGCTTCCCACCGCGTTGCCGCATCCGGCAACGTTCATCACGGTGACAGTTATAGCTCCCGTACCGGTGTTAACGCTATTAACAAATACCTGCAGGAACCCTACGACGGTGACCGGAATCGTACCGGTGGAACCTGTACCAATGAGGGGTGCGGCCGTATTGTCGTAGATCGGCAGAGATACGATAGAAGGGCTACTCGAAATCTGGCTCCCACTTGCTAGACCACCAGCCGTCACCAGTGCGCTCTTTGTCCCCGCATTGATTTGAAATGGATAGTTGTAGGGAGGAGCGGCAGGATCAGGGGCGAGCACGTCCTGCCCTAAATCGGCGCCCGGACCATCCGCATTGATCAGGCACTCCACGGCGTTGGCGCTATCGTTTCTCGGCGGCCCCGGATCCTCCGTCAGGTCCGCCGCGTTCCCCGCTCCGCTAACTCCGCATGCGTATACAGTAGTTTGGTCGCATCCGGCAACGGCCTTTGTGTAGTCATTCCTGCTCGCCTCCGAGCAGGCCGCTATCGCGCTGTTGGCTGCAATTGCTACCGAGGAACTCGGCGCCTGTCCTGGAACGTAATCCAGCGTGGGCGGCGGGCCGCTCTTCGCCTGCGGCGATTCCGATATAGTGCAGGGTCGCGTGCGACGGCCTCCGCTGAACCCGCTGCAATCGGGGACCAGACTAAACGTCTCGCCGATTACTCCGGTGGTCGAGGTGCCGGGTGTGGTGAGCGCTCCGGTTGACGCGCTGACGAAAGACGCAGCCGCTCCCCCATGCCGCGGATCCAAATTCGGCACCATCCACGGTTTCACGCAACGTGGCTGCACGGGAATCATGGGGCTCGAACTTGAAGGATTAAAAGCCTCCGCCGCCGCGGTAGCGCTCACGCCGGAATTCGAGAAAGTTCCGCCCGGGATCAAAGAAAAAATCCGCGCGAAAAAAGTTGGCAACTTGGCCTGTTGCACATAAACCTCGACCACCGGGTTTACTCCGAAGGCCGTCTGGCCTATGCAGGTCGTGCTCGTCCCGACACCGGCGTTTGTGCCGTAGTACACATGGATGTTGGAAGTGGGAGCCGCTGTTCCGGCGATCAAGT
>JBAVQD010000183.1:0-2505 GCA_049693675.1 Candidatus Sulfotelmatobacter sp.
TTACAAAACAATTTCCAAGCTGCATCTGCGGCAGCTTTTTGCGGATGATCCCAAGCGCGGTGAGTGTTTGGCGGTCGAGGCCGTTGGTCTCTACCTCGATTACTCCAAGAACCGAGTCACCGATGAAACCCTCCGGCTTCTTCTGGAACTGGCGGAAGAGTCTGGCCTGCGAGCACGAATCGACGCTATGTTCCGCGGGGAGAAAATCAACATCACCGAGAAGCGCGCTGTCTTGCACGTTGCCCTGCGCGCGCCGCGAGACGAATCCATCGTCGTTGACGGAAAGAACGTGGTGCCTGAAGTCCATGCCGTGCTCGACCGGATGGCGGACTTCTCAAGCCGCGTGCGGAGTGGTGAATGGAAGGGACACACCGGCGAGCGCATACGCAATGTGATCAACGTCGGCATCGGCGGCTCTGACCTGGGTCCGGTCATGGCCTACGAGGCGCTCAAGCACTATAGCGATCGAGCCATCACTTTCCGCTTCGTGTCTAACGTGGATGGAACTGATTTCGCGGAGGCGGTCCGTGACCTCGATCCTTCGGAAACGCTATTCATCATCTCTTCGAAAACCTTCACAACCCTGGAAACAATGACAAACGCTCACACGGCTCGCTCGTGGTCTCTCGCCGGACTCGGCGGCGACGAAAAGTCGGTTGCGAAGCATTTTGTCGCAGTCTCCACCAATGCGGCCGAGGTTGCGAAATTCGGCATCGATACCGCCAACATGTTCGAGTTCTGGGATTGGGTTGGCGGACGCTACTCGATGGATTCCGCCATTGGCCTGTCAACTATGGTCGCGCTTGGCCCGGAGAATTTTCAAGCGATGTTGAATGGTTTCCATCAGATGGACGAACACTTCCGCACCGCTCCCTTCGAACGCAACCTGCCGGTGCTGATGGGTCTTCTGGCGATCTGGTATAACGACTTTTTCGGAGCGCAGACGGTTGCCGTTCTGCCCTACGAGCAATACCTGAAACGCTTCCCGGCCTACCTCCAGCAACTGACGATGGAAAGCAACGGCAAGCACGCCACGCTTGAGGGGAAAAAAGTTAAGCACGATACCAGTCCAATTTATTGGGGAGAACCCGGAACCAACGGCCAACACTCTTTCTACCAATTGATTCACCAG
Organism: Candidatus Sulfotelmatobacter sp.; assembly: GCA_049693675.1. GTDB lineage: Bacteria > Acidobacteriota > Terriglobia > Terriglobales > Acidobacteriaceae > Sulfotelmatobacter. The sequence continues at coordinate 1,133 of JBAVQD010000183.1, forward strand.
GGGACGAGACTCATTCCCTGCGACTTCATCGCTTTTTCGCAGGCGCTCAATCCACTCGGTCGGCACCACGACGTGCTGATTGCCAATGTTTGCGCGCAAACCGAGGCGCTAGCCTTCGGCAAGACGAAGGAGCAAGTTGCTGCGGAAGGCACTCCCAAGTGGCTGGTTCCGCACCGCGTGTTCGAGGGCAACCGTCCGACGAATACGATCCTGGCTGAAAAGCTCACGCCTGAGACTCTCGGAAAGCTGGTCGCGCTGTACGAACACTCCGTATTTACCCAGGGCATAATCTGGAATATCGATTCATTCGACCAATGGGGCGTCGAACTGGGAAAAGTCCTCGCGCAACGCATCATCCCTGAACTGGAGAGCACAACAGAACCGCAGCTTGCGCACGACAGCTCCACCAACAACTTGATCAGGTATTACCGTAAATCGAAGCTGTCGTAAAGGAGACGTGCCGAAAATCGGAAGGGTCCCATGACTGAACAGTCCAAAAGCAGAAGCGGAGACCGGCGGCAACGGCCCGAGCCGCTAACCGATTTTTATGGAGAAGATCGTCATGAACTGGTGCAAGAACTCGCATACCAGCACTGGGAAAAAAGAGGCTCTCCACTTGGGTCGCCGGAAGTTGATTGGTTCGCGGCCGAAAAGGCCGTGCGTGCGTACCTTTTAGCGTCAGAAATTGAGCTCGGGCCAGATCAGGATCTGTACTCTTGATCGGCGTGGCTTTGAATTGAACACGAACCGTTCCCCAACCGAGAAAACTTAGGACCGTCTTATGAGTACCAATCGCGTGGCGCGCCCAAGTTCAGCAAAAGTCGTGCCGCTGACCACCAGTAAGCCCCCTGTGTCAGATATTTTTCAGCACTACGGATGCGAATCGACTCCGTTTATCGGGACAGAAAACGCCTTTTACGAGCGGCACCTGGTTTTTGATCGAGCGATCGATACAAAGGTGGCCAGTGCGCGTGAGCGCTTTGAGGCCTTCTCCCGTTCCGTGCGAGACATTCTCGCGCAGCGTTGGGTGCTGACCAAGAACACTTACGAGCAACAGAACGCCAAACGCATCTATTACCTGTCCATGGAGTTTCTCATCGGACGTTCGTTGGCCAACAACATCACCAACCTGCTGCTGGATCCGCTTTTGCCGGATGCAGCGCAAGAACATGGTCTCGACTGGCTGGAATTGATTGAGCAGGAACCAGACGCTGGGCTGGGCAACGGTGGCTTGGGCCGCCTCGCGGCGTGCTTTCTCGACTCGATGGCAACCATGCAGCTCGCGGGCACCGGCTACGGTTTGCGCTATGAGTACGGCATGTTCAAGCAATCGATTGTAGATGGCTGGCAAAAAGAGAATCCCGATAACTGGC
>JBAVQD010000184.1:0-13418 GCA_049693675.1 Candidatus Sulfotelmatobacter sp.
CTCGAACTCGCCTCCGTCATGGGAGACGAAATTCAAGATCCCCGCCGCACGCTGCCCGGCGCGGTTGCCTGGGGAGGCGTGATCTCGGGCGTTCTATACGTTGGTGCGACGCTTACTCTACTTATCGCCGTAGGGAAAAATGTCAACGTGCTGCAGGGCATCGTTCAAGCCGTCAGTCACATGGCCGGCAGCATCGGCCTCGGCTGGATCATTATTCCCTTCGCGCTGATGCTCAGCCTCTCCATCGCCGGCATCGGTTCGGCGTGGATGGGCGGCTCCGCGCGCATTCCCTTCGTCGCCGGCCTCGATTCCTACATGCCCTCATGGCTGGGAAAAATCCATCCCCGCTATGCCACTCCTTACGCCGCGTTGATCGTGCAGGGAATTGTCTCGGCACTTTTGGTGCTCGGCAATTTTTTCGGCTGGTGGTTCTGGGACAAATTAATGGGAACCGTCGGATTGCTGCCGCGGTTCTACCTCAGCCCAGCCGGCGCGGGCGAAGTATTTCAGAAGCTTCTTTCCTTAGCTGTTGTTCTTCAGCTGGTTCCGTTCCTTTATATGTTCGGCGCGCTCATCCGATTTGCTCTGAAGGAATCCGTGCCTCAAGGCCAGTACAGTCGCACAACGATGTTCCTCGCCGGCGCCAGCGGTCTGTTGACCACGGCGCTCGGCATCGCGCTGGTATTTTTTCCGGCACAGCAGATTACTTCGCTTTGGTCCTACGAGTTATGGATGTTCGGCGGCACGCTGTTCTTCATCGGCCTCGCCGCATTCTTTTTCTACGTCTACGGCCGCCACAAAGCGCCGCAACCAAGCATCGGAAAGGGCGCGACTTTAATCGTGCCCTTAAGTGATTAGTAAGCATCGGGAAGGGCACGACTTTAGTCGTGCCAATAATGCGCTACTTAATCCGGGGCTTTAGCCCCTGAGGCAACCAGGAGGTCGAAACAATGCCCGGCGGAGTCACCACAGAAGTCCGCACTTATCAAATGTATATAAACGGCGAGTGGGTCGCCAGCAAATCCGCGAAGACTTTTCCCGTCTACGATCCCTCCACCGAAGAAGTGATCGCGCAAGTTCCCGAAGCTGGCGCCGACGACGTCAACCGCGCCGTCGCCTCCGCCAAAGCCGCATTCGACGAAGGCCCATGGAGCACGAGTACCGCGCAGGAACGAGGCCGCGTCCTATTCCGCCTCTCAGAAAAAATCCGCGCGAATCTTCCCGCACTCGCCGAACTCGAATGCCGCAACACCGGCAAGCCCATCGTCGAAGCCGAATTCGACATCAACGACGCTGCCACATGCTTCGAATATTACGGCGGCCTCGCCACAAAAGTTGTCGGCTACGTGAATCCAGTGCCCGACAATGCCATGTCTCTCTCGCTCAAAGAACCAGTCGGCGTCGCCGGACAAATCATTCCCTGGAACTATCCACTCCTTATGGCCGCATGGAAACTCGCGCCTGCCATTGCCGCGGGCTGTACCTGCGTGCTCAAGCCCGCCGAACAAACTCCACTCACGGCTCTAGAATTCGCGAAGTATCTCGAAGAGTGTGGGCTGCCGCCGGGAGTCGTCAACATCGTGACCGGTTTTGGCGAAACTTGCGGCGCTCCGCTGGTTCAACATCCAGATGTCAACAAGATTGCCTTCACCGGCAGCGCCACCGTTGGCAAAATCATCGTCAAACAAGCCGCCGATACAGTAAAGCGCGTTACTCTCGAACTCGGTGGCAAGTCGCCCAACATCTTTTTTGCCGACGCCGACTTCGAAGCCGCAATCGACGGCGCGCTCTTCGGAGTCTTCATCAACCAAGGCGAAGTCTGCTCCGCCGGCAGCCGCATCCTGGTCCAGAAATCGATTTACAAAAAATTTGTTGAAGCTATGACCGAGAAGGCAAAGAAGATCAAGCTCGGTCCGCCGCTCGATCGCGAAACCAAGATGGGACCGCTGGTCAGCAAAGAACAATATGATCGCGTCAATTCCTACATCGAGATCGGCAAGAAAGAAGCCAAGCTTACTTCCGGCGGAGGGCGTCCGGAAAAAATCGGCAAAGGGTTTTACATCCAGCCGACAATTTTCTCCGACGTCTCAAACTCCGCCCGTATCGCTCGCGAAGAAATCTTCGGCCCAGTTGCAGCCGTGATTCCATTCGAAGACGAAAAAGACGCGCTGAAAATTGCGAACGACTCGCCCTACGGATTAGCCGCTGCCGTCTGGACGCGCGACATTTTCAAAGCGATGCGCGCAGTCAAAGCTTTGCGCGCAGGAATCGTCTGGGTAAACCACATGCAGCCAACCTACGTCGAAGCACCTTGGGGAGGTTACAAACAATCCGGCTTCGGCCGTGAGCTCGGCCCCTGGGGCATCGAAGAATATCTCGAAACCAAACAGGTCTACATCAATCTGAACGAGGCCCCAATCGGCTGGTACTAATAATAATGAAGAGGCGATCTCTAAAGTCTTGTCATTCTGAGCGAGGATTGATCTTCGCGCCCCAGCGCGAAGATCAACCGCAGTCGAAGGATCTCTGCAGTTTTCTCAGCCGCGTCAATTCACGTATCTCTACGAGAAACTAACATGAGTACGATTCGTCTCAACACTCCCATCCCCGGCCCCAAATCCCGCGCGCTATCCGAGCGCCGCGCCAAAGCCGTGCCCCGCGGCCTTTCTCACGGCACGCCCATCTATGTCGCGAAGGCGGAAGACGCGTGGCTCGAAGATGTCGACGGCAATCGCTACATCGATTTCGCCGGCGGTATCGGATGCGCTAACGCCGGCCATCGCCAGCAACCTGTAGTCGATGCCGTGAATGCTCAACTCGACAAATTCCTCCACACCTGCGTGCAGGTCACGCCCTACGAAGGCTACATCCGCCTCGCGGAGCGCATGAACCAAGTCACGCCCGGCAAGTTCGCGAAGAAAACTCTGTTCGTAAACACTGGCGCCGAAGCGGTGGAGAACGCCGTAAAGATCGCCCGCGCCTATACGAAACGCCCTGCGATCATCGCTTTCGAAGATGCTTTCCATGGCCGCACCATGATGACGCTCGCCCTCACCAGCAAAACCCATCCCTACAAGGCCGGTTTCGCGCCCTTTCCGAGCGAGGTTTATCGCGTCCCATTCGCATATTGCTATCGCTGCTCCTACAACCTGAAATATCCTGCGTGCGATCTCTACTGCGCGCGCCATCTCGAAGATACTTTCAAGCGAGTCGTCGCCAACGAAGAAGTAGCCGCGGTGATTGCCGAGCCGGTTCTCGGCGAAGGCGGATTCATCGCTCCGCCTCCGGACTATTTCAAAGTGCTCATCGAGCTGTGCCACAAATATGGCATCCTGTTTATCGCCGACGAAGTGCAATCCGGCTTCGGACGCACCGGAACTCTATTCGCCAGTGAACGTTACGGCATCGAGCCCGACCTTCTCGTCACTGCAAAATCCCTCGGCGGCGGATTACCGCTCGCCGCCGTTACCGGCCGCGCCGAAATCATGGATGCGCCCGCACCCGGCGGGCTCGGCGGCACCTTCGCCGGCAATCCTCTTTCGTGCGCGGCAGCCCTCGCTGTTCTGGATCTATTCGAAAAAGAAAATTTGCTAGCCCGCGCCAACGAACTCGGAGACCGCTTCCAGCGCCGCGCCCGCGAATGGCAGCGCCGCTGGCCCATCATCGGCGACGTACGTGGCCTCGGCGGCATGCAAGCCATCGAACTCGTGAAGTCTCCGGAATCGAAGATCCCCGCGACCCAAGAGACCAAACAGATCACGCAATATAGCTATGAGCACGGCTTGATTACGATTACAGCCGGTTCCTACTCCAACGTGATTCGGGTCCTCGTCCCATTGGTCGCAACCAACGAACAAATAGATGAAGGCCTTGACGTTCTGGAGTCCGCACTAGCTGCGGTCTGCGACCGGAAAGATGCAGTAGCGCAGCTAGTCTAAGAAGCTTTGTCATCCTGAGCGAGGATAGGTCTTCGCGCCCCAGCGCGAAGATCAACCGCAGTCGAAGGACCCCTATGAGCGTATATCATTAAAAAGTGCCGCAGGGCGTTCTCATAACGGTCCCGATGCTGCACCGAGAAAAAGCAACTCTTCGCGATAGCAGAGGTAATTCCATGACGACAGTCGCCGCACCTCCTGTGATAAAGCTCACCAACTACATCAATGGCCGTTGGATCGATTCGTCCGCGAAAGAATGGCGCGACGTCGTGAATCCCGCCACCGGCGAAACGCTCGCTCAAATTCCGCTAGCCGACGCAGCCGAAGTGAACGAAGCCGTTGAAGCCGCTGCGGCGGCCTTTCCTGAATGGCGCCGCACTCCGCCCGAAGACCGCATCCAGCCGCTATTCAAGCTGAAGATGCTGCTCGAAGATCACATCGACGAAATCGCCCGTATCATTACGCAGGAAAACGGCAAGACCTTCAGCGAAGCCAAGGCAGAGATGCGCCGCGCCATCGAAAATGTCGAAGTCGCGTGCGGTATCCCCATGATGATGCAGGGCTACAACCTCGAAGACGTTGCCCGCGGCATCGACGAGATGATGATCCGCCAGCCGCTGGGTGTCACCGCTGCGATTGTTCCCTTCAATTTTCCCGGCATGATCGCCTTCTGGTATCTGCCCTACGCCATCGCCACCGGCAATACATTCATTCTCAAGCCTTCCGAACGCGTTCCGCTTACAATGCGCTACGTCTACGAACTGCTAGAAAAAACCGGATTGCCCAAAGGCGTAGTGGGACTGGTAAACGGCGGCAAAGCCGCAGTCGATGCGCTGCTCGACCATCCGAAAGTTCGAGCCATTAGCTTCGTCGGATCAACGCCGGTCGCGAAGTATGTCTATTCACGAGCCGCCGCGAACGGCAAACGTGCACAATGCCAGGGCGGAGCAAAAAATCACGTCATCGTTCTTCCCGACGCCGACATGCCGATGGCCACGCAAATCATTAGCGACAGCGCCTTCGGATGCGCTGGCCAGCGCTGTCTCGCCGTCTCTGTCGCCGTAACCATCGGCGAAGCGCAGAAAACTTTTCGCGATTCGATTGCTGACGCCGCTTCCAAAATCAAAGTCGGCAACGGTCTCGACAAAGACGTGCAGATGGGTCCAGTGATCACGCCGCAAAGTAAAGAGCGAGTCGAATCGTTGATCGCCCTCGGCGAAAAGCAAGGCGCAAAAGTTCTGCTCGACGGCCGCAACACAAAGATTCCGAAATATGAATCCGGCAACTTCGTAAATCCCACGATCCTTGACGATGTTCCGGCAACCAGCGATCTTGCAGACACGGAAATTTTTGGCCCCGTCCTCAGCCTTGTCCACGCCGACGACATGGACGACGCTCTCGCGTTCCTCGAACGCAGCGCTTATGGTAATCAGGCGTCGCTATTTACCTCGAGTGGATCCGCCGCACGCCGCTTCCGCTACGAAGCTCCTGCGGGAAATATCGGTATCAACATCGGAGTCGCCGCCCCGATGGCCTACTTCCCGTTCAGCGGATGGAAGAATAGTTTCTTCGGCGATCTCCACGGCCAGGGCCGCGATGCGATCGAGTTTTACACCGACAAGAAAGTCGTAGTTGAACGCTGGGCCAAAGAGCACAGCAGAAAATTCTAGTTTTCCTTCGTGAACCTTCGTGCCATTAGTGGTTGATTGCTTTCCCCAGCCACGCACGACGCTCAAAGATAAGGAGTCTTCAACATGACCACCACGCTCGCTAATCCAGTTACTCAGAAGATGTCCGGCAAAGAAATCGTCGACCTTTCCCGCAAGCACACGCTCTACGAATGGTCGGCGCAGTCGAAGGTCGATCCCATTCCAGTCGCGAGCGCGAAGGGAATTTACTTCTACACCCCCGAAGGCAAGCGTTTTATCGACTTCAACAGCCAGCTTATGTCCGTCAACATCGGACACGGCGACCCGCGCGTCATCCAGGCAATCAGCGAGCAGGCGTCCACGCTTGCCTATGCGAATCCATTCATGGCGACGGAAGTTCGCGCGCGGCTGGGCGCGAAGCTTGCCGAAATCACTCCCGGCGATATCGACACCTTCTTCCTCACCAATGGTGGCGCCGATGCCAACGAGAACGCCATCAAGATCGCGCGCTTATTTACTGGACGCTACAAGATCATCGCGCGTTATCGCTCGTATCACGGAGCGACCGCGGGAGCGATCAGCCTTACCGGCGATCCGCGCAGATGGGCGGCGGAGCCCGGCATTCCGGGCGTGGTTCACGTGCTCGATCCTTATCACGGCATCGAGCGGGGTTGGGAATCGTCTGAATCTTCCCTCGCTATGATTGAGGAGACGATTCAACTCGAAGGTCCGCAAACGATCGCCGCGTTTATTCTTGAGCCAGTTACTGGAACGAATGGCCTTCTTGTTCCGCCTGATGGATATCTCGAAGGCGTGCGCAAGCTTTGCGACAAGTATGGAATCCTGATGATTGCCGACGAAGTGATGTCTGGCTTCGGACGCACTGGCGCGTGGTTTGCGGTCGATCACTGGAAGGTTGTTCCCGATCTGCTTTGCATGGCGAAGGGATTGACCTCAAGCTATTTACCGCTGGGAGCGGTTGGCATGCGTCACCACATCGCGCAGCATTTTCAAGACAAAGTGTTTTATGGCGGGCTGACTTACAACAGCCATCCCATGGGCTGCGCGGCGGCGCTGGCGACTATTCGCGTGTATGAAGAAGATGGGCTGATCGACAATGCGAAAAAGATGGGCACGATCCTGACGCAACTCGGAAGCGAACTACAAGCGAAACATCCGTCGGTGGGAGCGGTGCGGTCGATTGGATTATTTGGCATCGTCGAACTGATTCGCAATCGCAAGACGCGCCAGCCGATGGCTCCGTTCAATGGCACGTCCGATGAAATGGCCGCGCTCGGACGCTTCTTCCGCGAGCAGGGGCTTTACACGTTCGTGCGCTGGAACACTTTCTTCACCAATCCTCCGCTGTGCATCAACGAGCAGCAACTGCGCGAAGCGTTCGCCATTATCGATCGCGGGCTGGAGATTACGGATAAGGCTGTGAGCTAGCTATTTGCTCTTAGCTCTTAGCTGTGGCCAACCTTGCAGACTCATGTGGAGCGGACGCTCTTGTCCGTCTTTTTCCATCCGCACGACTGCCGGTTCCGGCAGTTTGCACCCAAAGCTGTGCACCTCTGTCCAGCGATTTTCTTTCTCGTCCACAGGAAATGCGCAACATTAGCTGCCCCGGTTACCTGAAACTTGAGGTAAGCGACGGCGCTGCCACCGGCGAGGTTCACTTTCTTAGTGAGCCAAAATATCCGAGCCCGATCGCATCCACGGGCGAGGCGAACGCCTTCGCTCCGGAATCGTCGAATTCCTGAGGTCACTTGGCTGGAAATCGATGGAATGCGCTGACGCTGTGGAACTTACCGGCTAAGGCGCACTTGCGTCGGGGAGATCTTGGACGCAGTATTTTAAAACGCCCAAGCGGTCGTGGTGCTCTTCTCGCCGGTTCTCTTTCTTCTTCCGGCTCACACGCTCGTGTGATCCCCGTCACGGTGTAAGACGCTCACACTTTCTACACTAACAATCGAGTTCACATACTTAAAAAGGTCCATTTCGGAGATCATAATCATGGCCTACGTAATCACTGATTCCTGTATCAAAGATTCGCTCTGCGTCGACGTTTGCCCAACCGATTGCATCCATCCCAAACAAGATGAGCCCGGTTTCGAAGAAGCGACTCAACTCTTCGTAGACCCCGCCGAGTGCATCGACTGTGGCGCCTGCATACCGGCGTGTACCTCAGATTCGATTCTCGCAGCCGATGACCTCCCGGACGACAAAAAGCCGTTTGTCGAGACGAACGCAGCTTTCTTCAAGCGCTGAGCGAACGGTTCCCAGACGATGAGAGGAAGCCCGCTATTTGACTTCTGCTTCCTGCCATCGTTATCGTTGCCCGCATGAAGGTAGTGAAAGCCACTCGCAACTTTGAAAAATGGCTGGGTCTTCGCACTCATCTCGATGACAAAGATCTCCGCCTGAAGCACGCGCGGATGAAGGCGGAGCTGTTCCCCTTCTTCCGCGCCACTTACTACCGCTTTGCCCAACTCTGGCCGCAGATTTGTCCTGATCTGGCAAAGGCTCCGCACGTCCTTGCGGTTGGTGATCTCCATGTGGAAAACTTCGGCACATGGCGGGACGTCGAAGGCCGCCTCATCTGGGGCGTCAACGACTTCGATGAAGCCTGGCCCATGGCCTACACCATCGATTTGGTGCGGCTGGCGGTTAGCGCCCATCTCGCGGTCGAGGCCGGGAACCTTCCGCTGAAAAAAGAAGATATCTGCGACACTGTGCTCGAAGGCTATCGCGAAAGCTTGCGCGAGCAGGGCTGCGCCTTCGTGTTGGGCGAAAAACATCAATGGCTGCGCCTGATTGCCGAAGGCGAGCTGCGCGACCCGGTTCGCTTCTGGCAGAAAATGGACGCGCTCCGGACTCTGAAAACCGAACCGCCGGTCAGCGCCGTCGATGCTATCGAACACCTTATGCCCGCGCCCGGAATTCGATACCGCCTCGCCCACCGCGTGGCTGGGCTGGGCAGCCTGGGCCATGCCCGTTACGTTGCTCTCGCCGATTGGCACGGCGGACGCATTGCCCGCGAAGCCAAAGCGCTCGTCCAATCTTCGAATTGCTGGGCCGAAAGCGTCGGCTCGAAGCAACAAAAAGGTCCTGCAGAGATTCTCTACCAAACCATCATCAACCGTGCCGTCCGTTGTCCGGATCCCTTCGTCCAGTTGCGTGGACGCTGGATTGTCCGTCGCCTCGGGCCGCACTGCTCCCGCATTGAACTCGCATCCTTACGCGGCCCTGGCACCGAACTCCGCCTGCTCCACGCCATGGGATTTGAAACCGCCAACATCCATCTCGGCACGCCATCCGCCCGCAAAACGATCCTCCGCCATCTCAATAAGCAAAAATCAAGATGGCTGCACCACGCCGCGGAAGCCATGCTCGAAGCTGTTCGTGGTGACTGGGAATTCTGGAAGAAGAAGGGATACAACTGACTCAATCCGGCGGATTTACTCTCCGGCGCCGTCCACCAGCGGGCGACTCAAGCGCTGAAGCCGTTTAGCTGATCTGACCTTTGACGCTTGCCTATTTGCAGAGCGTTCGACATCGAACATACGTTCTACGGCGAATACTGTAATACTTCCGCTTCGCCCTTATGAACCAGTCAGAGAGTGACCGCATTCAGGAGCTTTGCTCCCAGATCGCGGTGGAACAAGATCGGCAAAAATTTCTGCGGCTGGTACAAGAGCTGAACCGTGTACTGTCTGCCAAGTATGGGCGCCTGCATGAAAGAGAGAGCCATCGAAAGGAAGATTAGTTTCGTGGGCCTACGCACTTGAATGTCATTTGCCGGGCGGCAAACGACAATCCCGGACGAGTCATATCTAGGGGGAAATGCTAGGAATTTTCTCCGTATGTTCTACCTTTTTATTCCCACACATTTCCATGGAGCGGATGGCCTCGCCTACAGCCTTTCCGAATAGCGGCAGCCGCTCACTTGCATCCAACGATTATGGGAACAGATGCCTTAGTGGAAGGGACGATCATCGCTAAGCGAACCACAAAAACTAGCAAGTTGCTTTCATTGCATCCTGGCGCGCGCACGGACGCGGCCGGAAAGGCGGTGTGCAACCTGATTCTTTTGTCGCTTCCCGATAAGGAGTACAACCTGCTTCGTCCCCACCTGGAGACGACCAGCCTTCCGCAGCACAAAATTCTGCAAGAGCCTGGCGAAAAAATTGAATTTGCGTACTTTCTGAACGATGGCATGGCGTCGCTCGTCGCTCTGAGTCACGACGGGAGAAGTGTGGAAGTCGGTATCGTCGGCAAAGAAGGCATGGTAGGGATGTCGCTTACCCAGGGACTGCGCCTCGAGATTTTCCGGGCGATCATGCAAATGTCGGGAAGTGGAATGCGCATCCGCTCGGAGGTGTTTCAGGATATTCTGCTTTCCGCTCCTGCGCTACGTTCCCAACTGGGCCGTTTCGCCCTCATGCACGGCATGCAGGTTGCCCAGCTTGCCGCCTGTAACCGGCTGCACGGAATTGATCAGCGCCTGGCCCGCTGGCTGCTGATGTGCCAGGACCGCTTCGATTCTCAATCGCTCCCGTTGACTCACGACTTCCTCGCGCAGATGCTGGGCACCGGGCGTCCCAGCGTAAGTCTCGCCGCAGGAATGCTGGAAGATGCGGGTCTGATCGAAAACCTTCGCGGCACTGTGAAAATCTTGAACCGCAAAAGCCTCGAAGCCGTCGCCTGCGAATGCTATGGAGTCATCCAACACTTCAACGGTAGCCTGGGTCTGAAATAAGGCCAGCAATCGCTCCCTTTGCTCGGGTCTTTTGCCTTGTGCGGCCCTGTATCCTCTGTGGTGAAAGATTCCGAACTTACTGGGCACTGCCTCGCGTCCCTGACTGCGTTACACTGTCTCGCCGCCTATGCTGACCGCTGGCCTCAATGTCGATACATCGCTCACTGAGCTCGAAGCCGCCAAGAATCTGTTCGACCGCGGCCACGCCGCCGTCATCGCCAAACTTCTCACTCAACTCTCAAAATTCCGATTCACTGACCCTCGCCAGCTCATCCGCTTCCACGAGTGCCTGCTTTTCCTCCGTGCTTTTCCTCACTCGCGCTCGCTCAATTCTCGAGTCGAGAATCTACTCAACACGTTTCACCAGCGCATAGAGAAACTTCGCGCAGCGAACGCCGATATGTCGCTGTTTGATGACTTCGATACTTCCGGCATCGCCGGCACCACCATGCAGGACATGCTCTCTTTCGACGTTGTCCAATGGCTTGTGCGCCGCATCCCGAACAATGTAGACATTGCCTGGAATGATTACTGGGACGACTATCGGGCGGAACGCGCTCGTGGATCGATCTGGCCGCGCTTCATCCCGCTGCTCGAAGAAGATGCCGACGTGGAAGCGAACATCCCATGGCAGAACTGGCTCGATGCTGCCCGAGGCCGCGAAAACCCGCTCCCCTGGCTCGTCCAGCGCTTCGAACAACTCCCGCTTCCCGCGCGCCAGCGCGCCGAACTCTATGACTCACTTCATCTGCCCATTCGCTGGCGACTCGACAATCTAAAACTTTCGCGCACCCGCAACTGGCTTAATCCGCGCCGTTTCCATTGCCACGATGCCCCGCTCATCCAGCGCAGCGAAGTTTCGCTCGCAGGCGAACTGGGCCGGCCAGCACCCAAGTTCGAAAAGCTCTCCGCCGCTGCGGGAAAATCTGTGATGAATGCGATCCGCGATGTCATGGTCGTTCGCTACCGCGAACTCTACGGCACCACGCTCGGAGATCCGCGCACCGTCGTCCGCGCCGATCTCGGCCGCGGCGTCGTCATGCATTTCTGGGGATTGCCCGTGGATCGCCGTCTCCCGCTCCGCGCCTACCTCGCCGGCTACACTCTGAAAAATGGCGTCCCCATCAACTATATCGAAGCCATCGGACTCTGCGAATGGATCGAGGTCGGCTTCAACACCTTCTACACCTATCGGCAAGGTGAAACCGCATGGATCTATGCCCAGGCTCTGCGCTGCCTGGGTGCTCTCACCGCCGCAAAATGGATTTCCATTTATCCCTACCAGATCGGCCAGAATAACGACGAGGCCATCGATTCCGGCGCCTTCTGGTTCTATCGGAAACTAGGCTTTCGCCCCGGCCGTCCTGATCTGCAAGAATTATGTAAAAGCGAAGAGAAAAAAATCACAGCCAACCGCGAATACAAAACTCCGGCGCGAATCCTCAAGCGCCTCGCCGAGGCTCACATGTTCTATCATGTCCATCCATCCGACGCCGGCAAGCAGTCCGGTCCCTGGGACACTTTCTCCACTCGCAATCTTGGCCTGCTCATCAACCGCCGCATGGCCCGCCAGTTCAATGGCGACAACCAAAAATTCCGCCGAGCCTCCGTCATGCACGTGACCCGCGCCTTGGAAATCACGTTAGCCGACTGGAATCAAGCTCACATGCAAGCCCTGCGGAACTGGTCATTAGTTCTGGCTCTGATCCCCGGCCTCTCGCGGTGGTCACTCGCCGAAAAAGATCAAGTGGCTAAAATCATTCGCGCCAAGTCCGCTGCCAACGAAATGACCTACCTCCACCAAACTCAACGCCATGTACGCTTACGCGCCGCGCTCCTCCGCCTCGGCTCGTGAGCGCTCTCCTGTCGTCAAGTTCAGCGCGACGAATTCGGGTCGCCGCGGGCTACAGCTCAGGACGTAATCTCGATCAGATTTCCTTCGGTGTCAGCAATCACTGCTTCGTAGTATCCATCGCCGGTGAGTCGCGGCGCGCTCACAATGCGCACTCCTGCCGCTTCCATCTCCTGGATCAGACGATCCACTGCAGCGCGCGATCCTACGGATATGGCAAGATGCGCCGACCGTGAGTCTTCCCCCGGAGACGTCATCAGCTCAAGCCGTGGGCCCGACCCGAGCGAAAGAAAATAAGATTTGAAATCGCGCTTCACACTCGAATATTTTGGCGCTGCCGTAGCTTTGAACCATCGTTCATAAAAAGCGCGGGCGCGCTCCAGGTCGCCAACCCACGCGGCGGCATGCTCAATGCGCGCACTCGAATCTCGCGCTACATCCAGCAATCCCAGCTTTACCAGTTCCCTACGCAGCGCAGCAGGATCGGTAAACACAATGCCGTGCATGCCCAGTGCGATTGCGGTTTCTACGTTCTTCTCCATGTCGTCGATGTAAACCGCTTCCGCCGGGTCGATGCCGTGAGTTTTAAAGAACAGATGGAAGATACGAGGATCAGGCTTGAGCAGACGCACTTCACCAGAAAGCACAATCCCTTGAAACCAGTGCAGGAATTCGAATCGCTTCAGAGCGATGGGGAAAGTTTCCGCCGACCAGTTGCTCAGCGCATATAAAGGAATTTTACGAGCGCGCAATTCTGCCAGGATCTCGACTGTGCCGCCAATCGCACTCCCTAACATCTCCGCTTGACGTTCAATCCACGCGTCGATCAACTCCGCATGGCCGGGATGCTCCGACTTGAGCAGCGCACAGGCCTCAGCAAAAGTTCGTCCCGCATCCTGCTGAGAGTTCCACGAAGTGTTGCATACATTGGCCAGAAAATGTTCCATGGCCGCCTCGTCTCCAGCAAAAAGCTTCCGATATAAATGACGCGGGTTCCAATCGATCAACACTCCGCCAAGATCGAACACCACCACCGAACGATTCGCCATGATGGAAGCTATTTTAATTGAGCCGCGATACTAACGAAAAAAGGCCACGATTAATATCGTGGCCTTTCCCGTTTATCCGTGCAGATCCGTGGCAAAAGCTCTAGTGTCTTCCCCCGCCCGGGCCGCCGCGTCCGCCGCGATCCCGTCCACCACCGCCGGGCCGTCCACCCC
>JBAVQD010000185.1:0-73425 GCA_049693675.1 Candidatus Sulfotelmatobacter sp.
TCAGCTTGGTGGAACTGCCGGCGAAGTCCGTGCGGAAGCCACCCGGCTCGATGATCGTGACCTTGATGCCTAGCGGTGCCACTTCGCGCGACAAAACTTCGGAGAAACCTTCTACGCCCCATTTCGCCGCCGAATAAGGCCCGCGCCCTGGGGGTCCGATCCTTCCGCCCATCGAGGAAAACTGAACGAAATGGCCCGCCTTCCTTTCGCGAAAGTACGGGAGAGCTGCCTTCGTCACGATGATTGTCCCGAAGAGATTGGTTTCTATCTGTGCGCGGAAATCCGACATCGGCGTATCTTCGACGGACGAGAGATTGCCATATCCTGCATTGTTAATGACAACGTCCAGCGAGCCAAACGCATCGATTGCCGTCTTCACCGCACCGGCAGCCGACGCCTCGTCGGTCACGTCCAGCTCGAAGAGCTTCACCTGGTCACCGTGGCGCTCCGATAGCTCACGAAGTGACTCAATGTCGCGAGCTGTCGCCAACACCTTATTGCCCGCCAAAAGGCCCGCTACGACAATTGCGCGACCCAGACCGCGAGAACTACCTGTGACTAACCATACTTGCGCCATTCAATCCTCCTATTTGCGGAGTCCGAGCTACTTCGAGACCGCACGTGCTGCCGGAAATACTGTACAGCAAGAAATTACGATAGCGCGTCCTGCCGAACGACGGGCAACTCGGAAGTTAAGAACATGGCTTAAGCGCATCTGACCGCTTGCCCTCATGCGATAACAAGTCCAGTCCGGCGACACTTGGCCATCTTCGGTCCTTCACCGTCCTCACTTTCCCTTCCGTTCGGTGACAATGATTTTTTCACCGCTCGCCCGCGCGTACAGCGGCTCCTTCCGCCGAGGTGAAACATTCACTTCCGCGGCTGCGACGATGTTCTGGGAAACAGCAGGCCTGATCAGGTGCCAGTAGCGCCGCGCCCCAGGGCCTGCGCCATCGGTCCGATGGTTAGGGCTGGCAGATCCAAGTATCTGTGTCTCGTCGTTCGCTCACCATCGACGCCATCAGCAAACCATGCTGTTCAAGCATATGAATGGCCTTCGACGGTTATTCGAAGTGATCGATTGACAATTCGCTTCCGCCGCCCTTACCTTTCCAATCACTGTGCTCGCCAAGCTTTTCGGCGGACAAGGACAATAAATGTTCCTTCGTGGTCGACCGATAGTTTGAGGGTAGCTTTCGTCAGGTATCAATTGCTGCCCGCCGAAGATGCTGCAATAAAATGAACGCTGCGGTTTGAAGGTTGAGTTTTCTGTCGTAGTCGAGGAGATAGAAATCGTATGCGGATTGGAGTCTTTACGCCTCTGCTGTCGCAGCTTCCGCTGGCGGCGGTCCTCAAGAAACTGAAGTCGTTTCAGATCGATACGGTTGAACTGGGCACGGGAAACTATCCGGGCGATGCGCACTGCAAGCTGGCTATGCTCGAAGATGCTGTTGCGCTCGCCGATTTTCAACGAATTATTGCTAATCACGGAGCCACGATCAGCGCGTTGAGTTGCCATGGGAATGCACTGCATCCGGATAAGGCTCGCGCGCAACACGACCGCGAGGTAAGCCGCAAAACCATTTTGCTGGCGGAAAAACTCGGTATCCCGGTGGTTGTCGATTTTTCCGGATGTCCTGGCGATTCGCCGAATTCTGCGGCTCCAAACTGGGTAACCTGTCCCTGGCCGCCGGACTATTTAAAGGTGCTTGAATGGCAGTGGAATGAAGTGGTCGCGCCTTACTGGACGGAGCATGCGAAGTTTGCCGCTGACCACGGTGTGAAGATCGCGATAGAAATGCATCCGGGATTTGTGGTTTATAGTCCGGAGACGATGCTAAGGCTCCGGTCGATCGCTGGGCCCGGCGTAGGCTGCAACTTCGATCCCAGCCATCTTTTCTGGCAGAGCATCGATCCCATCGCGGCTGTGCGTGTGCTCAAGGATGCGATCTTCCACGTCCATGCCAAGGACACGCAGATTTATACGGCAAATCTGCCGCGCACGGGCGTGCTCGATACCAAGCCGTACACCGAAGAACGCGAGCGCGGATGGACCTTCCGCACTTGCGGTTACGGACACGGAGCCGAATGGTGGAGCGAATTTATTTCCACGCTGCGCATGTTTGGCTACGATAACGTGCTGTCGATCGAACACGAAGATAGTTTGCTCTCGCCGGAAGAGGGTTTGACCAAAGCGGCGAATTTTCTCAATGGCATCGTTATCCGCGAGCAGCCTGCCGCTGCCTGGTGGGTATAGCGTGAGGCCTGGGACGATACGATGAAAACGATCCGGACAGCCATTATCGGTACCGGCTTTATGGGCCGGGTGCATCTCGAAGCAGTGCGGCGAGTGGAGTTTGTAGAAGCTGTTGCAGTCGTCGGCAGAAATGCAGAGGCTGCGCAACGCCTGGGCGAAGGATTTTCCATTCCTACGATTACCTCGGATTATCATGACGTTCTTCGCGATCCGGCGATCGATGCGGTTCACATCTGCACGCCGAATGCGCAGCACTTTCCCATGGCCAAGGAAGCGCTGCAAGCTGGAAAGCACGTGATCTGCGAAAAGCCGCTGGCCACGAGTGTGGAGCATGGCGAAGAGCTTGTTGCTCTGGCCGAGCGGCAGGGAGTCAGGAACTGCGTCTGCCACAATTTGCGTTACTACCCGATGGTGCAGCAGATGCGGCGTATGCGGGAAGATGGGGACCTTGGCGAAATTCTTGCAGTTCAGGGCACATATTTTCAAGACTGGCTGCTCTACGAAACCGATTGGAACTGGCGCGTCGACGCCAAAGCCGGTGGGCCTTCGCGGTGCATGGCCGATATTGGATCGCACTGGTTTGACATGGCCGAGCATGTCACCGGATTGCGGGTGACTTCTCTCTGTGCCGATCAGCAAACGTTCCATCCCACGCGCAAGCAGCCGAGACGTTCCGTGGAAACTTTTTCCAATAAGCTGCTTAGTCCGGAAGACTACGCGGAAACAGCCGTAGACACGGAAGACTTCGGCGCTGTGATTTTTCGCATGGGCGAGCGCGCACGCGGCAGCATGACTGCCAGCCAGGTTTCCGCAGGCCGAAAGAACCGGCTCAGCATTGAGATCTGCGGCACGCGAGTTGCGGTGGCGTGGAATCAGGAGCGTCCGGACGAATTGTGGGTGGGGCATCGCGATACGGCGAATCAACTTTTCGTGAAAGATCCTTCTCTGCTCAAACCTGCGGCGCGCAGCTACGCCGATCTCCCAGGCGGCCACAGCGAAGGCTACGACGATACATTCAAACAAGTCTTCCGCCGCTTCTATGCATCCATCGCCGGGGCGGATGGCGCGCGTGATTATCCTCAATTCGCTGATGGAGTGCGGCAGCTGAACATATTGAACGCTGAACTGGAGAGTAATCGGACGCGGGGCTGGGTCGATGTTCGCGCTCTGAGTTCCAAAAGCTGAAACGGCAGTTGAAAGGACCACTTGCTAATTCTCGCCGCCATTCTCGCCATCTTTATTTACGGGATGATCGCCGCCATGCTGGGCACGATTTTGCCCGAGCTCTCCGATCGATTCAAGTTGACTCCCAGCCAGAACGGCACGATCGCCTCTGCTCAAGCTCTAGGACTCATTCTTGCTTCACTCTGCACCGGCCCGATACTCGATAACGAAGGTAAAAAGCTCGGCATGGTTCTGGGTCTTGGCCTGATCGCGGTGGCGCTATTCGTTCTTCCGCGAGTGGCAGGCTTTTTCAGTATCGCGTTTCTGCTCTTTTTGCTGGGGGTAGGCGGCGGCATCACGGTTACCGCCGCGAATGCTCTCGCCAGCGATACCGGCGAGGCACACCGCGCAATGGCGCTGACCCTGGCCAATCTTTTCTTCGGGCTGGGCGCGCTTGCCACGCCGTTCATTGCGGCCAATCTTTTCGGACGAAACTGGGTGCGGCTCTGCTACACCATTGCATCCCTGACTGTCGTTACCGTAGTGATCGAGGCGATTACCAGGATGCCCGGACCGACCGGGGCGGGGCGATTCGTGTTGACAGATGCAGCTCCGGTTCTCGGGCACCCGCTATTGTTTTTGACCGCGCTCTTCGTCTTTCTTTACATCACTTGCGAAGTGGGTATGTGGAACTGGCTGCCCCGGCACCTGATTGCGCAGGGGATTCCTGAAGCGCGAGCACTAAACATTCTTTCGCTGGGATTTGCATTAGGGATCTTGATCGGCCGTGCCGCGATCTTGCCTGTCCTCAATCACGTGCCCGCCGTTACGGTCACATTGTGGGGATCGGTGGCTATGGCGATAACTACTTTTTTATTGCTGCGAATGAAATCAGCCACCGCCGCCGGGGTATTGGTCTTTCTTGCCGGCCTATCGATGGCACCGGTCTTTCCCAGCACGCTGGCCATCGTGGGCGACGCTTTTCCGCGCATGAGCGGGACCGC
Organism: Candidatus Sulfotelmatobacter sp.; assembly: GCA_049693675.1. Taxonomy (GTDB): domain Bacteria; phylum Acidobacteriota; class Terriglobia; order Terriglobales; family Acidobacteriaceae; genus Sulfotelmatobacter. The sequence continues at coordinate 4,426 of JBAVQD010000185.1, forward strand.
CATTGGTTTCGTGATCACGTGCGGATGGATTGGCCTCGCCGTGAGTTCACGCGTGATCGGAGCGATTGCCGGCGGCGATCCGCGAAGGCTGAAGAAAGCGCTGCTGGTGATTCCAGTCTCTGCCGTTATTATGGTGGGCCTGGATCTGGCGATTCGGAGTGCGCTGCGCTAGCGCCTGAGCGCGACTCTAACCCCCATCTTCGCGCCTTAGACCGCCATGGCGCGCATGTAGTCGGCGTCGATCTTCAGCGCTTCCATCATGGGCATATCGAACTGCTCTTGCTCCACAAAAATGTGTTTAATGTTGGCTTTCTTTGCGGCTTCGAAGATGGGGTGATAGTTAATGGTTCCGTGCCCCAACTCTGTCGAAGGCGGAGGATTTGATGGGGTGGACGCAGGAGTTAACTTGAAGTCTTTAACGTGCAGCATGCAGATGCGCGTGGGATAGCGAGATAGAATATCCGCCGGTTTCTGGCCGGCTACTGCGGCCCAGCCGCAATCCAACTCCATGCTCACTTTTGCCGAATCGGTTGACTTCAGCAGTTCGTCATAAAACATGACACCGTTTTCTGAACGGAATTCTGGTGTGTGGTTGTGGTAGGCGAAGTGCATTCCCGCCGCATTCACTTTTTCTCCGATGTGGTTGAACTGTTCCGCATTCCAGCGCCAGTCTTCGAGCGTCATAGACTCCCGGGCGGCGCGAGAGTTGGGATCCTTCACCCGTGACTGATCCTTCAGCATGGGAGATGCACACACTATGTATTCGAGGCCGAGATCTTTACCGTATTGAATTGTTTCATCCAATTTGGGCAGAAGATCTTTCAGGGGATAGTGCGCGCTTACGCAATGCAGGCCGGCTTGATCCATGGCCTGTTTCACCTCACTCGGAGTGCGGCCGAAGAAGCCCGCGGCCTCCACTTCGCGATAGCCCAGGGCAGCAATCTGCTTGAGCGTTCCTTCATAGTCCTTGGGCAGAACGTCGCGCACGGAATACAGCTGCAGACCGAGGGGAAGACCCAGAGGATTGGCCATAAGGCGAGGCACATGACTCCACAGTGCCGCACAGGCGGCTGAGGCGGAAGCGGTTTTTACGAAGGTCCTTCTAGAAATTCGACGCATGATGAAATCTCTCATTTCATTTTCGATCACAGAGCTGGTAACTTATCCCCGGATCATCTTCGCGCTTTCGTCCCAGATTGCTATCGTATTTTTGAAATAGGCGTAGTTAGCGAGATGGCAGCCGATGGCCGCATGGTTGCCGAACACTTCATTCTCGACGGTGGGTTTGCGAGTTCGAACCGAATCAAAAAAATTTGCCTGGTGCGCTGAGATATCGCTGTAATCAGCCGGAGCGGTGAAGGTTTCTGCTTCGACAGCCTGAAAGTCGAGCGGCCCGGGCTCGGGATGCTCCACTTTCCACTGTGCCAGATATTGCTTTCGAAGCCGCTCCGGCCAGCCTTTGGTTGAATAAGTCTCTGGCTTGGGAGTTGTATCTTGAGGAGTAAAAGTCAGCGTCTGGCCGATGAGTTCCATGGTTCCTTTGGTGCCATGAAATTTAATCGGCTCGCCGCCGGCGTTGTTCAGATTGCAGCGCAGCAACACGCGGAATTTCGGATAGTCGTAGAGCGTCTCGATCACATCTGGAAAGTCGCGCCCATCTTTCCAGCGATAAAGGCCGCCGCTGGTTTGCGCGCGCTGCGGCGCTTCATTCGTCCCTGAGACGAAGTAAATTCCGGAGAGCAGGTGCACAAAAAGGTCGCCCGCCAAGCCTTCCCCATAATCAGAAAAGCAGCGCCAGCGGAAGAAGCGAGCCGCGTCAAACGGACGCTTCGGAGCGCCGACCAGAAACTCGTTCCAGTCGATAGTCTGCTCGCTCGCGTCTGGAGGAATGGGGTAGACCCACGCGCCGCTCGGTGAGTTTCGGTCCGATGCGCCTTCGATGAAGAAAACATCGCCTAGGGCACCGGATGCATAAAGCTCGCGAGCCTTCTCGTAGACGATGGAACTCACGCGCTGGCTGCCAACCTGCATGATGCGATTTCCTTTTTGTACCGCGTCCACCATGGCGAAGCCATCTTCGACGTTGTGCGACATCGGCTTCTCGCAATACACATCCTTGCCCGCGGCGCAGGCGTCCACTACAACGCGGCGATGCTGGTGGTCAGGGACGGCGACGATTACCGCGTCAATGTCTTTTCGGTCGAGGATCTCTTTGTAATGGCGAGTTGCGGGAACTTGTTTTTGTACTGCCTCCTGCGCCGCTTCGTGCCGGCTATCATAGAGATCGCAGACGGCGACGCACTCAATGCCGGGTACGGCGAGAGAGGCCTGCAAAAGCTCGCAGCCTCGAGTGCCTGTGCCGATCGATGCAAAGCGTATGCGATCGCTCGGCGCAACCGGACGTTCTTCGCCCCACAATGCCGCGGGCTGCAAGAGAGTGAACTTGACTGCGGCTCCGGCTGCGACGGAGCCTGAGCCGATCCGCATGAAATCGCGACGCGTTAAAGGATGCATTGCATACCTTATTTTTTTCTGCCAGCAGCTTTCAGTTGGCGAGTTTTGTGAATCTATCGCGTACTCAGGTCAACGTAGTAGCTGAAACTGGAGAGCGAGACCTGATCGTTGCCGGGAATATAAAAACCGAACTTCCCGAGACTAAGATTGTTTCCGGAAGGAGTCCAGCGATCGAGGACCATCCAGCTGTTTCCCTGCCTGATCTGGTGAATGATCTCATTGGGGCTGACTCTGATCTGAATAGTACGGAAACTTTTCTTCTCCGTCTTGTGTGGAATTTTGATCTCGTCACCTTTCTGACCGTTTTTTATCACGGTGCGATAGAAATTATTATCATCCATCTGAAACAGGATGTAGTTGTTTACGTCGGTGCAGTTCAGCACCCACTGCAGTCGGTGTCCTTTGTTCAGCATAGCGGAAAACACAAACGTGCCCGTGCTTGGCGTGAGGTTGTACATTACGAAGTCGCCGCCTTTACGAACGAACGAACCTTTTTCTTGTTTCCACGCCGAGGCATCGTCAAATTTGGAGATGCCGTCGGGAGCTAGAGACAAATCCAAATTCATGGATTGGCTGGCGGCGATTTCCACATTCGATGAGCGGGAAAAATTGTCGCTGGTTTTTGCAGTAATTGTGTAAGAGCCCGCGGCCAGACTTAAGGGGCTGCCGCTGCTTACTTTGGTGGCGGCCTCTCCGGCTTTGGCCAAAGTCACCTGAGCGTCGGCAGGTGTGAATGTGATCTTCAACTGTCCAAGCGCGGCCTCTAGCGCTACATCGGCAGCGGCTAGCGATACGGCTGATCCAACTACAAAATGTTTTTTGATCTGTTTGGGCTTGAACCGGTCTTTGCGAATTTCGATAGTGTGGTCCCCGGGATTGACCGTCGCGAATGTTAGCGTGCCGTCGGCTTGGATGGTTCCAGCCGGGATTTGGTCGATGAGAACGGTTGAGCCTGGGACGCCACCTTGAATCGACAGAGAAGCCAAGTGAGGTACAGGCTGTAGATTGAAAATCAGTTTGGCCTGCTCACCCTTTCGAACCCGAATTGTTTGTTCGGGAAGATCCTGGAATCCGCTCTTGGAGACACGTACGACATAATCTTTCGGATCGAGATTGCGAATGCGTAATTGGCCGTTTCGAGTCAGTTGAGACTGGGGTTTTCCGTCGAGAAAAACCTTTGCTTTATCTTGACCGGCCACCACGATCATGGATCCGACGTCAGCGGAAGCTGCTTGTTCGGGGGCGCCGTCTTCGGGGGCGCTCTCTGCTGGTACGTCCGCAACTGCGGGAGTTGGCTCGGGAGAAGCAGCAACCGGAGCTGGGGAATTTGTAACGGCAGCGGCCGGAAGTGCAGCGGGCGCGCTAGATGCTATTGGCGATCGATGTTTCCTTGCAAGAAGAAAGATCGCCGCGAGCAAAACAATGGCGGCAGCGGAGGCGATGAGCGCTGTGACGTAACGTCCCGGTTTCGCAGCCGGTTTTCCAGCCGTGGCATTAGGCGCGGCTTTGGGCGCGGTCAACTCTGGCGAAGGCGACGAGGCAGAAGCTTGCGCTGGGCGCGAAGATGGCCGCACTACTGCTGGGGGCGGAGCAACCATCGCAGTAGCTCCAAGCGCAGGATCCGCAACTTTGCTTGTAGCCTCGATTGAAGGTTGAGCGGCGCTGGGTGTCGGAGCATGGTAGGTGAGAGTCGCGCTCTCACTTTCCGCCGATGTGGTTGAGTTCTTTCGCTCCACCTGCAAGAATCCAAGACGATCTAGAAGGCCGTTCGCCAGAGATAAAATTTCTCCGTCCGTGGAGTATTTATTCGCGATGGCTCGCACGCGATCTCCGGTGGCTTGCCTGGTGTCGCCATCCGCGGCAGAATCGATTTCAGTTTCTATACGGCGCAACTCCTCTACATCGCGGCGGCGCGCCTGCCGGCGCTGGGCCTGAAGATCCCGCTGTACGGTTTCCTGAAGCTGCAGCAATCTGGGCTCGCGCGGTAAGCTCGCCAAGCCTTCTTGAATCCGCGCTAACGCTCCGGCAAGGTCGGCGGCAGTTTGCAGCTTACGCGCCTGCGCAACACATTCCTCGACGAACGTTTCTTTCTTGTGATCGAGGATCAAGGTCTTAATCGTTTTGGCCATGGGATGCGCCGGGTTCAACTCGAGCGCTTCTTTGGCTAACTTCTCGGCTTCGCGCCAATCAGCGTCAACTGTCGAGCGCGCCTGTTCCACAAGTGCGTTGGCGAGGACGGCGCGTGCCAGTGAATTGTTTTCATCCAACTCGTAAGCTTGGCGCAGCAAGTTGATTCCGTCTGCGGATTTTTGTTGCGCGAGCAGATCCTGCCCATCGGTCATGAGGCGATGAGCTTCCGTCTTGCGCCTCACGCCATCCTGAGCGAGCTTCTCCAGTTCCGCTAATTCTGCATCGTTCGGAAATTCCGCAGCAGAACTTTGCAGCAGGTCGAGAGCTCTCGCGTAATCGCTGGAATGCAAACAGCTATCGACCTGTTCGACAAGGCGGGCCTTCGATTCGGTCCGAGCCTGCTGATCGCGCCGCTTCTGCAGTCGTTCGACCTCGAAGGTCAATCCCGGATACTGGCTGTAGATCGTGCGCAGAATTTCCCAGTCGTTCAGCGCATCACCGTAAGCCGCCTGCTCTTCGTGCAGGTGCGCGCGCGCGACGATGGAATTAACCAGATCGCGTTTATCCTGCACCAGGCGCAGCGCGCGTTCGAAATGCGCTTCGCCGGGATGCAAGTCGAGGGCTTCGCGCAGAATGTTTACGCGCTTGTCGAGGTCGGGTTCACCTTCGACTTGACGATCGACGGAAGCGATAAACGCGGAAAGATTCTGCCGTTGCTGCTCCTCAATGTCGTACCGCAGAGCCTGAAAAATGGCGTTGTTGGGATATTTCGTTAGATACGCCTGGCAGGCCGCTATCGCCTTGACGAAGTTGTGCTCGGTAAGAAGCCGGCGAGCCTCGGCATACGCGGTATTCATCGCGTCGTGCTCGGAGCGGACTTCGTTGTAGAAGCTCTGGTAATTGGCTCCGCTTTCGCGATTGATGGAATCTGGAGCGCGCCGGTCGAGTTCCAGCACCAGCCCCAGCTTCGAGAGCGCGTTACTCACATCTCCTTTCTGCCAGGCTTCCATGGCGGCGCGATGAATCTGCTCTTTTTCCTGGCGAAGTTTCTTGTACTCCTGCTCCTGGCGGTCGACCTCAGCAAGAAGTTGCAGAGCCCGCGCTTCTTTAGGACGAAGCTGCAGAACATTCTGCAAAGCTTCGCGAGCGTGTCCGTAAGCGTGATTGTCGATGTGTTGCCGCGCGAGGCGGTACCAGTTGTCGATCTGGCGCTCGCTGCGGCGGTTTTCAATTCTGCTCTTTAGAGCGAGGGCTGTGGAGTTGTCCGGTTCGATCTGCAGGGCTTCGTGCAACTTCTGAAGCGCGAGCGGATCTTCTTCTTCTTCAAATCGTGCGCGCGCGGCATCGAGCAATTGAGTGAGAGTTTTTCGGCGGACCGCGCCGTCGAGCTGGCGTCGAAGCGAGCCGATGGAAGTATCCATGTGACCTTCGGCCTCGAGCTCACCAAGAATCTCGCCGGCGAATTGGAAGTCGCCTTCTTCCAAAGCTTTGGTGGCACGCTGCAAGCGCGGGCGAGTGCGCTCTGGATCGAATAGTTCGATCGGCTCGTTGCGCAGCGCTTTGTTCAGCGTGTCGCCAAAATCGCGCGCGGTTGCGAAGCGATGCCAGGATTGCTTGGCCATAGCTTTGTGCACTACGCGACTGACGGGTTGGCTTACGGTGGAATTCAGTTCTGCAGCCAGGGGCGGAATATGGTGGAGAATTGCTTCTACCACTTCATCGGCGCGGGCTAGCCGAAACGGATTGCGGCCAGTCATGGCCTCGTAGCAGACAACGCCAAGGGAAAAAATATCGGATGCCGGCGACAGCGCTTTCAACTCGATCTGCTCGGGAGACATATAAAGCAGAGTGCCTTTTTGAGCACGCGTGGTATGAGCGTCGGCCATGTGGGCCACGCCGAAATCGATGATCTTGACCGAGTCGTCTTCCATCACAAAAATGTTGCTCGGCTTCAAATCGCGATGAACCAGTCCGCGTTCGTGCGCCGCCTGAAGGCCGCGGCAGGTCTGGGAAATGATGTCGATGGTGCGCTCAACCGTCAAACGATGACTGGCTTTGCGAATGAAATAGTCCAGCGTGGTGCCCGGCAGCAACGGCATCACGAAGTAAGGTTTCTTCTTGCCTTCTTCTTCGAACTCGCCGATATCAAAAATCTCGACGATGTTGGGATGGCTCATCGAAGCCAGCACATCGCATTCTTTGTAGAACAGCTGGAGAGAAGCTGGATCAGGAATGTCGAGGATGGTTTTCACCGCGACTTCACGGCGCACTATTGTGTCGTAGGCGCGATAGACAAGTCCCATACCGCCCTGGCCGAGGATCTGCCTGACCTCGTAGCGGCCTGCCAGTTTTTTCGGCGAAGACGGAGTATCCATGGCGCACCCCAGTTCGGGGGCCATAGCATCTTAATAGATTTGGGTGAAAATTGTAGTCCCGCGCGCTTTCTATGCCCGCAGCAGGTTGCGCGCGATGAAGAGAACATTGGCGGGGCGCTCACCCAGTCGCCGCATAAAGTAGGGATACCACTCGCTGCCGAAAGGGATGTAGACGCGGACCCGCCAGCCCTCGCGCACCAGACTCTGTTGCAGATCGCGGCGGATGCCATAAAGCATTTGGAACTCGAACGAATCGCGGGACAGTTTTTCTGCAGTGGCAAAAGCCTGGGCCTGACGAACGATATTTTCGTCGTGCGTGGCCAGTCCGTGATAGACGCCGCTCTTCATCAGGATCTTCATCAATTTGACGTAGTTGGCGTCGACCTCTGATTTTGCGGCGAAGGCGATATCCGCGGACTCTTTATATGCTCCCTTGCACAAGCGAATGCGGATTTTTTCGGCAAGAAGCTTTTCCACGTCGCTCTCGGAACGCTTGAGATAAGACTGGATTACCGTGCCGACCGCGTTCGCATTTCCCGGGATGCGATGTAGTTCGTGGACGAAATCGAGCGTGCGCTGTGTATAAGGCGAGCCTTCCATGTCGACGCGGATGAATCCCGGCGGAGTCATGGACGCAGCCTTGGCCACCAATCCGCTGACGATGTCGCGAGCCAGTTGCTCATCCACGTCGAGGCCCATATGGGTGAGCTTGAGGCTGATATTGGCGTTGAGTTGGCTGGTGATGATGGCGTCCAGAATCTGGTGATAGAGCTGGGAGCTGTGGCGGGCTTCTTCTGGATTGGTTACGTTTTCGCCGAGGTTGTCGATGCTGACGCTCATGCCGGAGCGGTTAATAGCCTGGGTTGCGCGGACGGCATCGGTGATCTCGGTGCCCGCGACAAAACGTCCGGAGACGCGGCGGCCGAGCGAAGGTCTCTCGGCAAAGTGACGCAAAGATTGGTTCTCGGAGAGACGGACGAAGAACGCTCTTAGCATGCCGCACCCGAAAACTGGTAAGCCTCGGCCAATGATTGGTGCATGAAGATCACAGAAAGTTGTATCACAGCGGCGATATGGCTTCGATAGGAAGGATCACAGGAAATTACCCTCGCGGCTGAAATACTCACGCCTGGTGCGATTAAATCCCGAATTTCACTTCAACAGTTTCGTGAGTGGCGTGAGGCGCAGGCTCCCATCTCCACTCTCGCAATGCGCTCTGCGCGGATTGAACCAGCAGCGGATGGCCACCCCTTATTTCAACCGATTTAACCGCCCCGTTCGGCGCAACCAGCACGTCAGCCTTGACGTTGCCCTGGATGTTCATAGAGCGAGCTAGAGAAGGATACTGCGGCGCGACCTGGCTGATAATTTTGCGCGTGCTCGTGCTTTCCGAATGATCTTGGGAAACAAGCCGGCCCGGAGCAAACATCGTTAAAAAAATTAGAAAAAACGCTGAAAGTGCAAACTGGTGGCGCGCCAATGGTCTCATGGGGGTGACACAGGGAGGATATGAGGAATCTAGTTTGCGGAGTAGATTACAACAGTAATTCGCACAGGGTGCCCCGCGGTATCTGGTAAGCGATCGGAAGAAATCATTTATTCTCTGTGTTCTTCCAGGAATTTCTCCACCTGAATAGCGGCCATGCATCTGCTTCTGCATGACACAGCCCCGCACGATGTAAGCTACGCCCGCTGCCTTCTACCAGGAGTAGTGTGCTGTGTAGGTGACCGTTTTTTCTTCGTCGGGGGCAACAGTCACAGGAAATTCAATCGTGTGGCTGTCAGTCTTTTTGTACTCAACCGAACTGGAAGCGATATCCCAGTTCGCCGCTCGATACAGGTGTTCGACAACCCGAACGTCTACCGGTTCCTTCTTGTGGTTGCGCAGCTTGATCTCGAACGATTCTGTGCCAGTGCGCTTGCTGTTATCGATAATGTAGTCGCTGCGGTGGCGCTCGCCTGCGAGATCAAAAGCGTTGCCGGTGTAGATACGCACGGTCTCATCGTGCGGCGTGTGATCGATGGTGTTTTCGCCAGTGAATTCAATCTGGCCATCGTCGTTGCGGCGATAGAAGCGCACTCGACCCTTGGGCAGCGGCATGCCCAGATGGTTCGCATCCGAATTGCGGAACTCGCGCATCACCCAAATCTTCGGATTCGATTCCGTGCCGTAGGAGTGATCGTTGCGAATGTTGTCCCAGTTCCAGCCGTTGTAGCGGTTGCTGTCAATCTTCACGCCGTCGTAAATGTATATCTGCTTGGTGACCACCCCCGCCGCTCGAATAAATTCCACCTGCTTGGTTTCCCGGTCGCGGAGCGTCGTGGTGCGTTCGAGCGTGTAGAGGTGGTACTCGTCGAAAGTTTTCTCGGTGACGGGCCTTCCTGGCATGGCAGCTGCTGCGCCTATATCAATCGCCTGGCTATAGTTACGGCCGTTTATCGCCCCCGGCTGAATCTTGTTTACATCCCCAGCCATTAGCTTGATGCGCGCGTTCTCGAAAGTCTTGCCGGACTGGTTGTCCATAGTGACCCAGCCCACGATGTCGACGAGGTCGCCTTTCTCGGGCGCAACGATGTTGTAATCCGCCTGCCAAGTCATGCCGCCGGTAACGTAGGAAAACTCAGCGGGGAACTTTCCACCTTTGTCGGTGGCGAGCGTCCACTCCAGCCGCGGCTTCAAAATACTTTCATCGGTGAGGCTGGGGAAAATCGGCGTTCCGGGAAGGCTGAAACGAAGCTGGCCGTCGACTTCGATGACCGGCTGTTCGGATGCGCCGATCATCTGATTCTGGTAGTACTGCTGGCCATAGCGGTTCATGGCGAAATAGTTGTGCGGCACGTATCCGCTGCGGATGATTTTGCCCTTAATGATCTTGTCCTGGAATTCGAAATCGATCGTCTTGCCTTCGTAGAGAGAGAGCAGCAAAGGCTCTGAGATCGGGTCGGCGCGATAGTCCTGCTCCAGCACGCGCACCGCGTGTTTGCCGGTGGGATCGCGAAGAATCACGGAGTCAGGCTCCAGGTGGATGGTGATGTCATTCACATTGATCTGGTTTTCACCGGCCTTCAGGTCGAGGGGCAGTTCCTGCCGGACAACGGCGAACTCCTCGTTGTAGATAGTGAGGGAGGGCTGCGAAGATTGTTGCGCAAAAAGGCTACCGCAGAAAAGAAGAAAACAGACGAAGCGAGCGACCATAAGTCTACACCTCCGCGGGAAAACCCCGTTGGCGCATCTTCCAGCTTTAGACACCGGGACGCCGGTCTTCGGCTTCCTGCATCCCAATCAAACTTTATCGACAATTGAACGCGGGCGGGAGTGATTCTTGCGTTGCCGGGTCAAAATCGTGGGGCTAACTTCCGTGCTCTTCCAGGAATTTCTCCACTTCAATAGCGGCCATGCATCCGCTTCCGGCTGCGGTGATGGCTTGCCGGTAACGGCGGTCTTGAACATCGCCACAGGCATAAACGCCATGGACGCGCGTGTGGACATAGTTGTGCGTCTTCAGATAACCATCGGCATCGGTGTCGAGTTGACCCTCGAACATTTTAGCGTTTGGATCGTGGCCGATGCCGAGGAACAAGGCGCTGGTGGGGAAGTCGGAAACTTCGCCGGTTTTCAGGTTTCGCAGTTTGAGGCCAGTGACTTCGTGTTTGATGGGATCGTATACATCCTCCACCACAGTATTGGTGAGGAAATGAATCTTTTCATGGTGCTGCGCGCGTTCCAGCATAATTTTTGAAGCGCGAAAGCTGTCGCGGCGATGAATGAGTGTGACCTTGGAAGCAAAACGAGTGAGGAACAAAGCCTCCTCCATGGCGGAATCTCCGCCGCCGATTACCACGATTTCCTTTCCAGAGAAAAAGAAGCCGTCGCAAGTAGCGCAGGAAGAAACGCCGTGACCGATCAGCTTTTGTTCGTTGGGCAATCCCAGCCAACGAGCAGAAGCGCCGCTGGCGATGACCAAGGTTTGAGTGTGTACCTGGTGCTTGCCGAGATGAAGTAGAAACGGACGCTGGCTGAGATCGACACTGGTGAGATGAGCCATGCGATATTCAGCGCCGAAGCGCTCCGCCTGTTTGCGCATATTCTCCACCAGTTGCGGACCCATGATTCCTTCGGGGAAGCCGGGGAAATTCTCCACCAGCGTGGTCATCGAAAGCTGGCCTCCCGGCTCGTGGCCCTCGACCACAAGGGGGTTCAAATTGGCGCGCCCGGTGTAGAGAGCGGCGGTATGTCCGGCGCAGCCGGAGCCGATGATGACGACATTGCGGAGTTCGCTCATATTTTTACGTGTTTCGTTAGATTGCGGATTTAAGATTTCGATGCATTGCAGGATCTCGAAAACGAAAGTTGACCACTAAGGACACGAAGGTACACGAAGAATGCTCAATTTTTTTCGCCGGGAGGTTTCGCCAGTTTCTGTTTCGCAGCGGACTTCTGCCGGGGCATTGGGATCTGGGCCAGTTCCGCGGGAACAATGTGCGACGCCCCAAGCAAGCGCCGATAGTCGGACAGAAGTTCTGACCCGCTGCGGAAAAGGGGATCATAGGCGCTCTGGTCCGGCGCAGGCCCATTGTCCGAAGCATTGCAGCGTGCGAGGGCAATTGATGACTTTCCGAAACGTTCCAGCCGAATGCGGCTGACCGGTGTATTGGCCGAAACCATGGCGGCCGGGCTGCTGATCGCCGAAGCACTGTCTTCCATCGAAACCTGAATCAGGTCCTTGGGATCGCGCAGGTGTAGTACCAGAGTCTCAACCATATTCTGGCCGTCATTGCTGAAGGAATATTGCACGGTGGAAAACAATGCTTGCGCGGGGAACTCGCGGCGGATTCGTACATAACGAGCGACGGAAGGCTGGTCCGAAATTTGAGTGCTTTGTCCGGGCTGAAGAAAATTCGGCGCATCCGTGAGCGTTGACACCCCGTGAGAGATTTCGAAGTCTGAAGTAAACGGTGGCGTTTTCGGAATGCGCGCCAGGGCTGCCGCAATTTCCTTTTGCTCCTGCGCGGATGGTGTGCACACGTTCAGAACGTTTACTTTTACTTGCGGCTGGCCGGACTGAGCTTCGGGCGTCTGCTGGGCCGACAGCGGAAAAGTGCAAAGCCAGCCAGCCAGGACAAAAATTGTTTTTGGGATCACTGCGGAATTCTAAATGATGACCATCAAAAAACTTAAACCTGCATACGATTAAAGATCGCGGCGTGGAGTTTTGCCCGCGGGGAGAAGACGATTAGAATTCAATCATGGCGAATCTAACACTGGTTTACGGAATGCGGCTGCTGCCTTCGGAAGATGTGGCCGAGGTGGGCCAGGCTCCGGTAAAGCTCACCAACGGACATGAGGCCCATGTCACCATGCACGTGCTTGAGGGCAGCAAAGAAGAAATCGAGAAGCAGTTGCGCACCAGTCTGGAAGCTTTTTTCGATCTGTACCCGGAGATCTAGCGATCTCTGGAGAAGCTCCGGCGCTCGGACACCGGTGCTCTGGGTTCAGCAGCGAGTCCAATCATGCGGGAATTTTACTGGAAGACGCGCGCAAGATTGCTGGCGGCCGGTTTATGGCCACAAGGCTGGATCGCGCGCGGAGCCTTTTATTCCTTAAACCTGGCGATTGGTCTATTCGTTCTTAAATTATTGTTGAATGTATGGGCTCCGGCGGTCAGCGAAAGCCTCGGGGGCTGGATCAAGTTTCTGATTTTCGACGCAGCGCTGCTGTTTGCCATTCTTGCTTTTCGTGGATTGAAGCAACGAGTCTTGTGGCGGTTGCGCAACCGCCTCATCGTAACTTACGTCTTCATTGGAGTGATTCCGGCGGTTCTTTTGGTGGCGATGGCTGTCATTGCCACCTATCTCTTCGCTGGCCAGTTCGCCAGCTTTGTTGTGACTTCCGAGATTAATTCTCAGTTGCGCAGTATGCAGGCGGTAAATGCGGCAGTCAGCAACGAACTTGCGTCGCGCATCGAAAAAGGCGAGCCGCCAACTGCTGAATCGCTGGCGGGATTGAGGAAGCGTGATCGCGCCTGGGGAAGGCGTAGAGTGTGCGCCTGGCGCGGTTCGCGGATCTTGTTGTTTAGCGCTGGCACCCAGGATTCCTCGGCGATGACTTTTCCCGACTTCTTTAACAAGGAAGGCGGCGAGTTCGCTACTGCTGTTCGTGAAGGGCAGCCGTTCAAGGAGATTGTTCGCGACCGGGACGAGTTGTATTTGCGTGTGGCTTCGGTGTTTGACGTGGGGCAGGAAAAACTGACGGTTGTAACTAGTGAGCCTCTGGATAGGAATTTGCTCTCTGAGATTGCGGCAAATCTAGGGGAAATTACACTTTATGCGGCAGGAATTGGTTTGGATGAGACTCGGCAGAGTAGTGAGGGGCAGACTGGTGCGAAAAAAAGTACTCCGCCGGTTTCTCTCCCTACGAAACCTGAAACGAAGCGAGATGGCTTTGTCATCGGCGGGAGCGAAGCCGCGGCCAAGGCCCAGCCGGGGCAACAGGTTCTTCGGCCAACATTCGCCGTGGGTGCTCTTGCTGCTCCTTCGGGCCTGATGGATCGCGAGATCACGTTTGCCACGCCGCTTCCAGTAATCGATTGGAAGAGCGGTGACCGGGCCCGAGCCGGGGCCCTGGTGCAAGTTCGTACCCGCCCTTCCGTACTCTACAGCCATTTGTTTGCGGCGCTGGGAGACTTCGCCCAGGGCGTGGAATACATCCTGCTGGCGGTGCTCGTTATCTTCGCACTGATTGAGTTGATTGCATTGATCATCGGCACGCGCATGACGAAGACAGTCACTGGGGCCGTAGCGCAATTGTACGACGCAACTCGAAACGTCGATCGCGGTGACTTTAGCCATCGCATTCCGGTGAAATCCGCTGACCAGCTAGCGCAACTTTCATTGTCGTTCAACTCGATGACGGAGTCGATTGAGAAACTGATTGAGGAGCAGAAGCAAAAGCAGCGCCTCGAAGGCGAACTCGCCATCGCCCAGGAAGTGCAGGCGCAATTATTTCCACGGCAGGTAACCGAGCTGGAATCCCTGGAAGTGCATGGCTTCTGCCGGCCCGCTCGCACGGTCAGCGGAGACTATTACGACTTTCTCACCGCCAGCTCTCACAAGCTGATTCTGGCGGTCGGCGATATTAGTGGAAAGGGAATTTCCGCAGCGCTGTTGATGGCGACGATTCACTCCGCGGTGCGCGCTTACAGCGTGGAGAGTTTGCCGCAGATGCGCGAGCCGGTAGCCGTTGGTGCTGTCGCTGGCGCAGGCAGGGTGATGGCGGCGTGGCCCGAGGGCATGGAGATTTCGCCCGGCGCATTGCTAGGCCTGCTCAATCACCAACTCTATGAGAGTACTCCGCCGGAGAAATATGCCACGCTGTTTTTGGGCATCTACGACGGGCGTTCGCACCAGTTGACGTATAGCAACGGCGGGCATCTTCCCCCGATTCTGATTGGCGAGAATGGTGCAGTCCGGCGCCTGGAAGCCGGGGGGACTGTAGTGGGATTGTTCGACAACATGACGTACGACGAGGGATCGGTGCTGATGCATCCCGGTGAAATCTTCGTGGCCTACAGCGATGGCGTGACCGAACCCGAAAACGAATTCGGGGAATTTGGAGAAGATCGGCTGATCGATCTGGTGAGCGCGAACCGGCATCTGCCGCTGGTGCAGATCAGCCAGGCAGTCACCTCCGCCGTGGATGACTGGATCGGCGACAACGAACAGCCCGATGATATAACGCTCGTCCTGGCGAGGCCGCGGTGAGCCGTTCGCGGCGAAATTCGTGGATCATTTCTGTTTCTAGATCACTTCTTAGGAAGCAGCGATACCCGCGCGGTCACCGCTAGATTATTCGCCAGCCCTCCCAGAAGCACAGGACCAATCGGCGTATCCACAAGGCCGCGGCCATCGGCGCGAGGATCATCCGTGTTCTGGTTGAGCGTTTCCCATTTCCCTGCATGCAGATCGAAATCGAAAGTGACGCTGGAAACCTCGGCAGGCTGGCCGTCATACGAAGCGCCCTTGTAATCGTGAGGTGTAGTGGTGCCGCCAGAAAAATAAATTCGATGATCCCGGTCGGCGCCGCCGCCGGCGATACCGAACCGAGCCGTGCCAGGATGCGGCGGCAGCTTGCTCCATGCAATCTTGCTGGGATCTTTACGATCAATCTTGCCCAGCCAGCACTCGTCTGAGGGCACGTAGCGCGGCCCGCCCTGCGGCCCAGGTTTAGCGCCATCCACGACCACGATCGCTTCGTCCGCCACTCCTCCGGCCATACCGAATGCGGGAGTGCCGGGGAACGGGGTTGCTTGAGTCCAGCTATCTCTTTCAACATCGTAAATCTGCACATTGTTGACCGGGCCGCGGGCGGATCTTCCGCCGATCAGGTATATAAAACGATCTCGCGTTACGCCGGTGACCGCGCTATCGACCGGAACCGGTATATCTTTTCCGCGGGACCAGCGGCGGGCGCCGGGTTCATAAACGTTTACGTCGGGTACGGTGGCTTCAAGACCGCGATTATCGACTACAAAGCCACCCATCAGGACGACTATGCCTTTTGCTCCCCCTGCGGCGGCGTTCAAGCGGCCCACGGGACCGGGAACTGCGCGCCCTTTGCTCCACTTTCCCGTGTGGGCGACGGTCAGTATGTAAACCTGGTTTGTAACGTCATCCCAGCTTTTCTTGGGACCGACCCCCATCAGGGAAAAAAGTTGGAAACCGCCCTTAAGGTTGGCGACCGCATTACTCGCAACTGCGGCCGGCATCGCAGGGAATTTTGGTTGTTCTTGCCCCATGACCAGCGACGCCCAAAGCAAAAATAAAAATGCAGGATTTTTTTTCATTGCACAGATATTAACCCACAATGCCGGATTGCACCGCGATGCCGAGGTCCTGGCAAAATGATTCGGAATGAGTTTTCCGAAAAGTTCCTAGAACCACGTCTTGCTGCGGTATTCGCGGTAGGTATCGCCGAATGCGGCTTCCAGAACCTGAGCTTCGCGGTGAGCGCGAATCGTTTGGACAATAATCATCACTGGAATCAACACCCACAGGACTGGGCGGTGAATCACCAGTACAAGTCCGGCAAATACTACGGCTCCGAAAACATAGATTGGGTTGCGGATTTTCGAATAAATGCCGTGCGTGACCAACTTGTGGGCTTCGGGCCGGACAGAAAAGGATCGACCGAGTTGATAGCGAGCGACGGCAATTCCAGCCAGACCCGCGAGCATCAGTCCTATTCCCAGGCAGCGTTGCAAATCCCAGCGGCCGGGTATCATCAGTACAAAAAAGAGCGCGATGCAGACGGCGACTACCTGCATCACTGAAAACACGTATAAGGTTCGCCCTTCCATTGAGATATCTCCTTGTTTGGACAGACGCGATTCGAACGAAATTAGTCGATAAAACCTTGGCGCACGGCAAGTATAAAATCGGTATAAGCGGGAGCCCTGCCTGCAACGCGCATCAGGGTGGCGATTTGCCCGCGGTGGTAAGCCGAGTGCATCAGGACATGGGTCAGCACGTCTTGCACGGTGCTGGCCCAAGGTTCGCCCTTAGTGTTTTTGTATGCAATTGTTTGAGACAGTGCAGAGAGAGAAAGCTGGTCGAAATATTCTGGCCAAAGTTCGGCGAGTTTCCCCATTTGTGCTGTGCACTGGTCGGAAGTGAAGTCAGGCCAGACGGGCAAGCTTTGAGGCGTCTGCCTAAGGCGCTCCAGCCATAATCGCTCGGCGGAAAGGATATGAGCCAATAGCTGCAGCGGTCGAGTTAGAGATGCGCCGGAGTCGTCACCTGTTATCGCGGAGAGTACTTCAGCATTCGCCCAGGTGTCATAGTCAAACTGACGGCGTAAATGTTCCAGCAGATCCATGATCAATAAATTCCCTGGTCGAGTCCGCAAAATTCATTCGAGACCGGGAAGTACCGGTCGCTAACTTACAATCTAGTCGACGAGCGCGCTGACCTGCAATTCGGTTTTAACCTTCCTTTCACAGTTCTGGATTAGACTGCTTCGGGACGGACGCGTGAGATATTCTGAAAGACTGGCGATCCAGTGATTGCAGGATTCAAGGTGCCGCTTACTATGCCGCGTAAAGATGTCTCAGCGCGACCCACAACAGAAGAAGCTGACGCTCCTGCGAGCCTGCAGAAGAATCTCTTAGCGGAAAAGAAATCGCCGAAAAAGGGCCGCGCATCCCTGGACGATCTGTCCCGCACCGCGCTGAAAGCGTTTCTGATTGCGCGCGATGCTGCTTCCAATGTCCCTGATCTGTTTACTTCGTCCTCGCGCATGGCATTTCTGGCCATTAAAGAATGCGAGCAAGAGCTCGACGTAATCGAACGTTACATCGACGAACGGACACCGGCTGCCATTACTAGGGTGAATGAGGCGCGCGCACGCCAGTTACTGACCAGCCTGAAGTGCACCACCGATCTGGAACGCATCGGCGACCTGGTGATGAGCATGGCGATGCGGGTGCAGGCGCGGACAGGGAGGATGGCTGCCTCTGATGTACGCCAGTTGGTCGAGATGTCTGAAATCTTGCGCGAGATGCTGGATCTGGTCTATCACGGATTCGTCGAACTGGATCTGGAGCGTGCCCGCAAGGTATTACAAATGGACAAGGATATCGACCGCGTCTGTCATGGTCTTTTTCAAAAACATCTCACCGCGGAAAGCAATCCATCGAGCTTTGAGCTGCTCCTCATGGCGCAGGCGCTGGAGCGCGCCGGCGACCATACCACCAACCTCGCCGAAGATCTTTACAGCCTGATCGAAGGCCGCAGTCTGCGGCACGCGCCAAAAAAGCGCGCGGCGACATAGGAAAGACGGCGACGTAAAAAGACCTTCCGGGTGAATGCCCGCCGAAATTCATCATTCGTTAACAAGTTCGAAACGTTCCCGCAACATTTCCAAAATACATTCTAAGGAAACCAGATGCGAAAGTGTCTGAGCTTCATCTAGCCAACATAGCCGACCATGCATCTTCCCATGGGATCTTATGAACCGCGAGGCGCTGCGGCTGGCGCTGGTGTGCCACGCCCGCTGGTCTTCGTGGTCGAAGACGAGGAAGACATCGCACGTCTCATCTCCCATAACCTGCAAGCCGCGGGCTTCCACGTGCAGAGCTTCGTCAACGGTGCTTCCGTTGTCTCTGAGGCCTTGCGGGAGACGCCATCACTCTTTCTTCTTGACGTCATGTTGCCGGGTGCGGATGGGTTTGAGATCTGCCGGCAGATCCGTCAGACGGCAAGCCTCTCTGCCACGCCTATTATTTTCTTGACTGCAAAAACCGCGGAAACCGATCGGGTAAAGGGACTGGAACTCGGCGGGGACGATTACATTACAAAGCCCTTCAGCCCGCGAGAACTGGTGGCCCGCGTTCGCAGTGTGCTGCGGGGCGTGCGCCAACCGGCGGAAGCGCCCGAAGTTCTTCGCGTGGGTGAACTCGAAATCGACGCGTCTTCGATGACCGTGCAGGTACAGGGCAGGACGATCCTAACCACCGTGCGCGAGTTTCGCTTGCTGGAATATCTTGCGACTCACCTCGGACGCGTGCTCACGCGGGACCAATTGCTCGATGCCGTGTGGAAGGAGACGCCCTTTGTGACGCCTCGTTCCATCGACGTCTACGTCCGGCGGCTGCGCGAGAAAATTGAGACGGACTCTCGCCATCCGCGCTACCTGAAGACTCTGCGCGGTATTGGCTACCGCTTTGAAGCCCCGAAGTAAAGGCCTTTCCGCTCTGCCCATTGTCGTTGCGAGGCGACGCGAGGGATATTGCTCTCTTCCTATCGCCAGCGTTAGTGGCGCGGTAAACGAATGCTCAGCTTCCCGCCATGCTGGGAATGACGTTTTTTCGCCCAATTATCGCGAGACGTCTGCGGGCTGGATCTCTTCCACATCCACAATATTGGTTGGATATTTACCGGTGTAGCACGCCGAGCAATAAGAAGTTTTCTCTCCTTCGCCGCAGGCCTTCCTGAGTCCTTCCAGCGAAAGATAAGCGAGCGAGTCGACGCGGATGTAGTCGCGAATTTCATCGATTGATTTATTGGCGGCGATCAGTTGATCCTTCGATGGAGTGTCTACTCCGTAGTAGCACGGGGAAATCGTTGGCGGACACGAGATCCGCATGTGAACTTCCTTGGCTCCGGCGTTGCGGATCATGCGGACAATCTTACGGCTGGTAGTGCCGCGCACGATCGAATCGTCGATGAGCACCACGCGCTTTCCTTCTAGAAGGGATTGCACCGGATTCAATTTCAACTTGACGCCGAAGTCGCGGACACTCTGGCTGGGTTCGATAAACGTGCGGCCCACATAGTGATTGCGGATCAGACCGAAACGAAACGGAATGCCGCTCTCGGCAGCATAGCCAACGGCGGCGGTCACGCCCGAATCCGGCACCGGAACCACGAGATCGGCATCGACCGGCGCTTCGCGCGCTAATTGCCGTCCCATCTCTTCGCGGCTGGTTTGAACGGCGCGGCCAAACACTCGACTATCGGGACGCGAAAAATAAACATGCTCGAAAATGCAGCTTGACTGCGGAGCAGCAGTCGAATAAAAACGCGAACTAATTCCTTCGGGACCAACAACGATTAACTCGCCGGGCTTTACATCGCGCTCGTAAGTGGCTCCGATCAGATCAAAGGCGCAGGTTTCCGAGGCAAACACGATGGTGTCGCGCTTCTGGCCCGGGAGCGCCGGAATTCGACCCATAGCCAAGGGACGGAAGCCGCGTGGATCACGCGCCGCGATAATGCGGTCGGGACTCATCACCACCAGCGAAAATGCGCCTTCCACGCGGCGCAAAGCGTCGGCAATCGCTTCTGGCAGAGTGTGCTCACGGGAGAGCGCGATCAAGTGGACGATCACTTCGGTATCGCTGTTCGTTTGAAATATCGAACCCTGGCGCTCCAGCCGGCCACGAACTTCAGTCGCGTTCACGAGATTGCCATTGTGCGCTACTGCGATCGAACCTTTGTTCGATTGCACAAGGATCGGCTGAGCATTCAGCAGTGCAGAATCACCTGCGGTCGAATAGCGGGTATGTCCGATTGCCAGCGTGCCGCGGATTTGGGAGAGCACTTCTTCGGTAAAAATATCGGCGACTAGGCCCATCGCTTTGTGCACGCGGGAAGTGAGACCGTCGGAAGTGACAATACCAGCCGACTCCTGCCCGCGATGCTGTAGCGCGTGGAGACCGAGGTAAGCCAGCTTCTCCGCCTCAGGATGGGCGAATATCGCGACTACTCCGCACTCGTCGTGGAATTTATCGAAAGACATTCGGCTCCTGGCTTCCAGTTCTTAGCTATTGGCCCGATCCCACTATGAAAACCTGTGTCCGTGGTCAGCGATATCGCGATTCAAGCCTTCAGACGGCCTCCACCAGCGCTGGATCAGTGCGCAATATCGATTCCAGCGCGGATTCGTAAGCTTGGTTCAGGTCCGACACAGTTGCGGCCGACACAATACGCCCGTCGACCGCGATCTCCAGCCGCTCCGCAATCGTTTCCCCAATCACGTCGGCTCCGATTCCGTGTTCGCCCGCTATCTTTTGGATTAGCGAAGCCTTCTCAGGGTCGCAGGAGAGGACAACGCGGCTTGGATCTTCTCCAAAAAGAACGAACTCCGCGGGCAGTCCGTTCGAAATGAGATTCACTCTCGCACCTACCCCTTTCGCGAATGTTGTCTCCGACAGGCAGACTGCTAAGCCACCGTCCGAGCAATCATGCACGGAATCAACCAAGCCTTGCTCGATCAATTCGATTACAGCTTTCTGCAGCGCGGCTTCTTTTTCCAAATCGAGTTCCGGAGGATAACCCCACAATGCGTCCAGAATTTCTTTCGCGTATTCCGACGACCCGAACTCGCTCTCCACATCGGTGATATCGGCTGCTTCGCCACCGCGCAATAGCACGATCGTGCGTCCGGGGGCACTGAAATGCATCTTCGCAGTCTTGTGCACGTCGTCCAGAATTCCGACCACCCCGAGCACGGGCGTGGGATAAATACCTTCGCCCAGCGTCTCGTTGTAGAAACTTACGTTGCCGCCGGTGATC
Organism: Candidatus Sulfotelmatobacter sp.; assembly: GCA_049693675.1. GTDB lineage: Bacteria > Acidobacteriota > Terriglobia > Terriglobales > Acidobacteriaceae > Sulfotelmatobacter. Next base: position 25,518 of record JBAVQD010000185.1, read on the forward strand.
GGAATCTCAAGCTCCTCGCAGGCTTTGGTGATGCCGTCAATGGTCTGCGAAAACTGCCACATGATGTGCGGCTTCTCCGGGTTGCCGAAATTCAAACAATTGGTAGCGCCCACCGGATTCGCGCCCGAACAAGCGACTTTCCGAGCGGCCTCGGCCACGGCATGCATTGCGCCGAGCCGCGGATCGAGATAACACCAGCGGCCGTTGCCATCGAGCGCCATCGCCAACCCGCGTTGCGAGCCTTTGATGCGGATCACACCCGCATCGCTGGCCCCCGGCGCTTCGACCGTGTTCGTCTGCACCATGTGATCGTATTGCTGCCACACCCAGCGCTTGCCGCAGATATTTGGACTGGCAAGAAGTTGCTTCAGGCTTGGAGTGAAATCGCCGCTCCGGTTGAGGTTGATGTGCTCCGGCATCTCGCGAGGAACCGGCGGCTCCCAGCGTGCGAGCGGACGTTTGTACACGGGAGCATCGTCAGTCAGCGCCTGATTCGGAATTTCCGCGACGACCTCGCCGTGTTGGAGTACGCGCAACCTGTTATCGCGCGTTACGGTGCCGACTTCCACGGCATCCAGACCCCATTTTTCAAATACCCGGAAGACTTCCTGCTCGCGGCCCTTCTGCGCCACCAGCAACATACGCTCCTGTGACTCGCTGAGCATGATTTCGTAAGGAGTCATACCGGTTTCGCGCTGGGGAACGCGATCGAGTTCAATCTCAATGCCCACACCGCCACGACCGCCCATTTCACAGGTGGAACATGTAAGCCCGGCCGCGCCCATATCCTGAATGCCGACGATCGCTCCGGTCTGCATGGCTTCAAGACAAGCCTCAAGCAGCAACTTCTCGAGAAAAGGATCACCGACCTGCACGTTCGGACGCTTGGCCTCCGAGGCTTCGCTGAATTCTTCGCTCGCCATGGTCGCGCCGTGAATGCCATCCCGTCCTGTCTTGGCGCCGACGTAGATCACCGGATTGCCTTCGCCCGCCGCACGCGCGTAGAAGATTTCATCCTTGCGGACAAGGCCCATGGCAAAGGCGTTGACCAGCGGGTTGCCCGAGTAACAGGGCTCGAACTTAGTTTCGCCGCCGAGGTTGGGCACGCCGAAGCAATTACCGTAGGAAGCGACGCCGCTGACCACTCCTTCGAGTATGGAATGATTTTTGTGCAGTTCCGCCGGCGCGATAGCTCGTGGAGCGTCGGACGCCTTGTTCGTGCCACTGTGGCGAAGCCCGGCGGCATGTTCACGATCTTCCCGGACGAGGGCGTCCGGGGCTCCATGGGTCGTGATTGGCCCGAAGCGCAGTGAATCCATTACTGCAACCGGCCGCGCGCCCATGGTGAAAATATCGCGCAGGATTCCACCTACGCCGGTAGTCGCTCCTTGAAACGGCTCGATGAACGACGGATGGTTGTGCGACTCGATTTTGAAAGCGCACGCCCAACCGTCGCCGATATCGATGATGCCGGCATTTTCTCCCGGTCCTTGCAGCACGCGCTTGCTGCGCGTGGGCAGTCGCTTTAAATGAACGCGAGAAGATTTGTAGGAACAATGCTCACTCCACATCACGCTGAAGATGCCGAGTTCGGTGAGCGTTGGTTCGCGGTCGCCGAGAAGTTGCTTGATCTTTTCGTATTCGTCGGAAGTGAGGCCGTGCTGCCGGAGGATCTCCGGAGAAAAGGCATGGGTGATCGAGGTGGCCATGGGGAAACTCTATTGTCGCATTTAGCGGGGCGGCTGGGTAGGCTCAATTCGAGGCAAAAATGAGCATAGGCGTAATTAAATTATGGCAGCCGGACCTGTAAGCCGAATTTTGTCCGCCGGATCGCTCCGGTGGGACGGCCATTCCTCTGGGCCGCGCATTACTGCGCAGCTCTAGCGACCTACCCGAAGGTTTGACGCACCGAGCCGGCACGTGGCCGCAACCTGATTCGCGAAAACCAAGCCGCGGACTTCCTTCCTATTTGGTCTTGCTCCGTGTGTGGTTTGCCCTGCCCGCTGCATTACTGCGGCGGCGGTGCGCTCTTACCGCACCTTTTCACCCTTACCTACATCCGTGAGGAGGCAGGCGGTATGTTCTCTGTGGCACTTTCCGTCGGACGGGCTTGAACCCGGCCTCCCGGACGTTATCCGGCACACTGCTCTGTGGAGTTCGGACTTTCCTCTCCCCGCGTCCCCGCTGTTTCAATGAGACGCAGGAAGCGACCGTCCGGTCCAGCTGCCAACTGGATCATTATATGCGATAGCTTCGGGTGCGGGTATCGGGTCTTAGGTCTTCCTGTTAGGCTCGCAGTTCAGTAGATCTTTTCAGCGAGGAGTGGATTGGGACGACGGACTTGTAGCGATAAGGCCCTAGAATACCACCTAGCTTGGATTATTCAGGAACTTTGCCAAGCAAAGGCTCGTACGTATCAGCGGAGGACGTATGAGAAAGACTTCTCTGATTCTAGGGGCACTGGCGATATCAGTAGTTTCCTGGGCTCAATCGGACGCGCGCCCGGAAATTCTCGTACTCGGGACGTATCACATGGCGAACCCGAGACGCGATATCTACAACGTGAAAGCCGACGATGTGCTATCGCCGCAACGCCAGCAAGAGATCACGCAGCTGATTGAAGTATTGAAGAGGTTTCATCCAACAAAGATCGCGATTGAAGCCGACGCCGGGAGCCAGCGGGTGGGGCAGGAGTATTCCGACTACCTCGCGGGAAAGTACTTGCTGTCGCGTAACGAGACTAATCAAATCGGATACCAGCTGGCGAAGGAGCTTGGCCATCACGCCGTCTATCCCGTCGATGAGGAGTGGGATTTCCCGATGGCGCGGGTGACCAATTACGCGAAGGCCAACGGCCTCAAAGAGAAGCTCGACGCGGCGACGGCAACTTGGGGCACGATGGCGAAGGAGGAGGGCGATTTCTTGCAGTCGCACAGTGTGCTGGAGACGCTGGGGTACATAAATTCCGATTCGAGGGTAGCAAAAGACGTCGCCGCGTATTTCGCCCTCGTGCCCTTCGGAGACCCTTATGACGATGCCGGGGCTGACCTGCTGACGGCTTGGTATCAGAGAAACATGCACATTTATCGCAATATCATCGCGCTGGTTAAATCTCCGAACGACAGGATTCTCGTGATCTATGGGGGCGGTCACCTCGGATGGCTACGGCAGGACATCGCCAACGACGCGTCCGTCACGTTACGGAAGCTGGCCGAGTTGACCGGGCAGCAATAAAGGAGTGGCTCGGTCATTCGAGAACGATAGCTATCGAGAAGGCGATTTCATTCCCGAGCCGAGCAATAAGAGAAATCGCAAACCTGCGTGGGGATACCTTTTCCTCCGCGCACTCGGCGGTCTCGAGCGACGAGTACAGTACGCAGGAGATTTATGCCAGTGACAACGAAGCGTCTTGCAATAGCTCTTCTCTCTCGTCTTCTGGTGTTAGCGCTGCCCGACGGCCTTGTACACGGTCAAAACGCACAACCTGAGGGCCGGATGGGGCCGCCGACGGCTGAAGACATCATGGCGCGAGTGGCGGCCAACCAAGATCGCAGCGACGTCTTGCGGAAGGAATACGTTTACAAACAGCATATCCACGTCACAATGAATAAGCCGAAGAGCAGAATGGTGCGCGAAGAGACTGCCGACTACGATGTGATACCGTTGCCGGACGGAACTCAGAAGCAACTCAAATCGCTTACCGGACGTTACTGGAGCAAAGGCAAATACGTGGCCTTTCAGGGTGAGCAAGTGCCTGAGGCCGACAGCATTGACGCAGTTTTGATTCATTCCATCCGCAACGACCTGACCGACGACAAGTCCAAGGACGGTTTGGCGCGCCATCTTTTCCCCCTGACTTCGGAGGAGCAGAAGGATTATGAGTTCAAGCTTCTTGGGCAGGAAGTTGAGGCGGGGCGAAACGTCTACCACATCACTTTCACGCCCAGGGGCAAGAAAGAATTTGGGTGGGCGGGCGAGGCGTTAATCGACGTCGCAGAGTTCCAGCCCGTTAGGGTGTCCACCAAGGTATCGCGACGCATACCCTTTTCGGTGCGGACAATGTTGGGGACCGACCTGCCGGGAGTTGGATTCAACGTGGTCTACAAGCGACATGAGGACGGAGTATGGTTCCCTTCGAGTTTCGGGACGGAGTTCGGGCTGCGCGTTCTGTTCTTTTTAAATAGGGACATTGCGATTTCGCTGGAGAATTCTGGGTTTGAACATACCGGACATTATCCGGCACACTGCTCTGCGGAGTTCGGACTTTCCTCTCCCCGCGTCTCCGCTGTTTTCAGTGAAGACGCTGAAAGCGGCCGTCCGGTCCAGCTGCCAACAGCACCATTATATGTCACCGCAGCGCCCGGGCTCGGTCTATCTCCTCAGCTTCAGAATCCGTCTGCTGGTAGACTGATCGGCAACGGGCCCGGACTCCAAGGCCGAGGCCGAAGGCTGATCCATGCACATCGCCGAAGCCATCCGAATTGCGCTGCAATCGTTGTGGGTGAATAAGCTGCGCTCTGTCTTGACTCTGCTCGGTGTGGTGATTGGTGTGGCGGCTGTAATCGCGGTGGTTACGTTCGTCTCCGGCATCAACGATTATGTGGCGCAGAAAGTCTTCAATCTGGGCGCCGATATCTTCATCATTTTCAAGGTCTCGCCCGCCGTCACCAACGTCGACCACTTTCTCGAAGGCGAAAAGCGCAAGAAATTGACGTTCGAGGATTTTGAGGCTGTGGCGGCAGCCTGCCGGCACTGCGAACTGGTGGGCGCTTCGACGCGAAATGAAACCGGCAGCGTGAAGTACGAAGGGCAATCCATCAGCGACACGACTGTGCGCGGCATGACGCCAGCAATGGGTACGATCCTCGATGTCGATCTCAACGCCGGCCGCATGTTCAATGAGGCCGAGGTGGACAATCGATCGCCGGTGGTCGTGATTGGCAACGATATTGTCGAGCACCTGATGCAAGGGGTTGATCCCCTGGGCAAGGAAATACGCATTGACGGCTGGCCCTATCAGGTAATCGGAGTTGCCAAGAAAAAGGGTTCCACGCTGGGACAAAGTGCCGATAATTTTGTAATGATTCCGATTACAGCGGGCATGAAGCAGTATGGCTCGCGGGATGACACTCTTAGGATTTGCGGCAAGGCCGCCAGCGGAGGCGTGCCGCTGAATGAGGCGATCGACGAAGCGCGTGCCGCGCTGCGGGCCCGCCGCCACGATCCGCCTGGCGGCGAAGATAGTTTTGATATCGAAACCAACGCCAGCTTGCTCGGCATCTGGACCAGTTTCAGCCAGACTTTTTTCATCGCCACCATCGGGATCGCCTGCATTTCGCTGGTAGTCGGCGGCATCGTAATCATGAATATCATGCTGGTTGCGGTTACCGAGCGAACCCGGGAGATCGGCATTCGCAAAGCGCTGGGCGCGCGCCGTGAGGATGTGCTGTTGCAATTCCTGGTCGAGGCCGTCACTCTGGCTCTGGCGGGCGGGATGATTGGAGTATTGTCTGGGGTTGCGGTCGCTGAGACAGTGACCATGCTGATTGGAATGCCCTCCTCAATCAAACTTTGGGCGGTTGCTGCCGGGTTGATCGTTTCTGCCAGCGTCGGCGTGTTCTTTGGTGTATATCCTGCGCAGAAGGCATCGAAGCTGGATCCGATTGTGGCGTTGAGATTTGAGACGTAAAAAATTTAGCAATTGAGCAATTTGGTAATTGGGTGATTTTGAAAAAACAAAGGTTCAAATTGCCCGATTACAAAATTACTTAATTACTTAATTACTCAATCTCTCATGATTCACAGGGACGAGTTCCGCGAGATCGTGCAGATGGCGACGGATACGATCCGCGGCAATAAGTTGCGTTCGGGCCTTACGGTCCTTGGAATCGTGATCGGCGTCGCCATGGTGATCAGCGTTTCCTCCATCGGCCGCGGCCTCGATGACAATGTGCGCGATATGGTCGCGAGCGTGGGGTCTGACAATATCTTTGCATATCATCTTGACCCGCTCACGTTCGGGCGACCTACCGAAGAGATGCGCACGCGCAAGAAGTTGAGCTTCGAGGATGCAGAGGCGATAAAGGAGTTGCCGCATGTAAAGGCGGTATCCGCGGGCCTCCGGTACTTCCGGCCAGAGTTGGGCGTGGGCACCTTTGCCGTGAAGTATCAGGATCGCAAAGTGAAGAACACGATTCTCGAGGGTGACACGGCATCCGTTAAGGATGTGTACGATCTCCCAATGGCTTCCGGTAGATGGTTTACCGAAATCGACGACCAGCATCGCGCCACAGTGATCGTTCTCGGCCACGATACGGCGGAGGAGTTGTTTCCCTTGGAGAGCCCATTGGGGAAAGAGATCAACATCGACGGACGGTTGTTTGAAGTGGTTGGCACTATGGACAAGATCAAGTCAGTGTTTAGCGGCGGCAAAGATCCTAACGATAATCGCATCTTTTTCCCTCTGACCACGTTCAAGACTTTGCACCCCGAACTAAAAGATCATTGGATCAGCGCTAAAGCCACATCCCACGACGACGTGCCAAAAGCGATTGACGAGATTCGCCAACTCTTGCGCCGGCGGCGGAAGGTCCCTCCAGACAAGCCAGATAATTTTGCAGTCTTAACCACGGATTCAATCTCTGACGTATGGAACCAACTCACTGGCATGTTATTCGTGGGCGTGTTCGCCATCTCCAGCGTAGGCCTCATCATCGGCGGTGTCGGAGTCATGAATATAATGCTGGTGAGCGTTACAGAGCGAACGCGCGAAATCGGAGTTCGCAAGGCTATTGGCGCGCGTAAACGCGACATTCTTCTGCAATTCACGTTGGAAGCAATTATTCTTACTGCGGTCGGCGGCGTGATTGGCATTTTGTTGGGTGCGATTATTGTGGGGATAATTCCAGAATTCTGGCCGTCGCTGCCCGCCCGCATGTCGGCATTCTGGACGATTTTCGGGTTCACCTCAGCGGCGGGAGTGGGTCTTGTCTTCGGCATCTATCCCGCATGGAAGGCTGCAAATCTCGATCCCATAGAGGCGCTCCGTTACGAATAATCGGGATCGCGCCTGCGCATGATGCACTTCATTCTCAGCCTGGTTTGGATCGTTGCTATCTTCGGCATCGTTTCCAGTTCACTCTACTATCTGCTTTGTCTGTGGGGTGCTTTTCAGTTTCTATCGGAGAAGAAGGGAACTACCTTCCAGTCCTCGCAGGCCTGGCCGCCCATCTCGATTCTCAAACCATTGAAAGGAACCGATCCCGAGATTTACGAATGTTTTCGCAGCCATTGCCTGCAGCAGTATCCGGAATACGAAATCATTTTCGGGGTAAGCGATGCCAACGATCCTGCAATTGAAAGCGTGAGATCATTGCAACTGGAATTCCCGGATCGCAGGATTCAGTTGGTGGTGAGCCCGGAAATACTGGGTGCGAATGTGAAGGTAAGCAACCTCGCGCAGATGCTGCCAGAGGCTCGTTATGAGCACTTGATCGTGAATGACAGCGACATTCGCGTCGAGCCCGATTATCTGCGCCGGGTAATCGCGCCGCTGTCCGATTCGCGAGTAGGAATGGTCACTTGCCTTTACCGTGGGGTGGCCGCTCGGACGCTCGGATCGCGGCTGGAAGCGCTGGGCATCAGTACGGATTTTTGCGCTGGCGTGCTGGCCGCGCGAGAACTCGAAGGCGGGATTCGTTTTGGTCTGGGTTCAACGCTTGCGTTCCGCCGCGCCGAGTTGGAGAAGATCGGAGGATTCGCCTCAATCCTGAACCACCTTGCCGATGATTATGAACTGGGCAAGCGCATCGCGGACCTTGGGCTAACTGTAAAACTATCGGACGTTGTGGTGGGGACTTATCTTCCCGCCTACGGATTGAAGGATTTCTTCGCGCATCAGCTTCGCTGGGCTCGCGGAGTACGCGATGCTCGGGCTGGCGGCTACTTCGGTCTGGCTTTCACTTTTGGAACTCTATGGGCATTGCTGGCAGTAGCGACAGGCGCAACAAAGTTATGGTCCTGGGGCTTGCTGGCTTCTACGCTGTTGCTTCGTTTCGCAGTGGCGATGGTCGGTGGGAAAGTTTTGCGGGACCGCCAGGTTCTGAAGCATTGCTGGCTGATTCCGCTGCGCGACTTAATTTCCGTTGGGGTGTGGATCGTGAGCCTGGGCGGTCACACCGTGACTTGGCGCGGAGATCGTTTCAGTTTGAAGAATGGGAAGCTCACTCGGATAGAGTCGCGACGTGACTAGGATGAATCGCGGAAACGGACAAGGGAACGGGAGGAGTATTGCGATCCAGAACTGCCCTCACTTTGGTGGCGAGCTGTCTTAATGTAAACGGTTTTTGCAGAAAGTTGTTTTCCACATCTACGACTTTATGATCCAGAATAGTTTGGCCGGCGTAGCCAGAAATAAACAGAACTCGCGTTTCGGGACGGAGTACGGTCAATTCTTTCGCAAGCTGGCCTCCGCTGATGCGAGGCATGACGACGTCAGTGACTGCGAGGGCAATCGGATCACGGTGACGTTTCGCGATAGACGTTGCTTCCTGGCCATCTCGCGCTTGCAGTACGGTGTAACCGCGCAGGCCGAGAAACTCGGCCGTTGCCCGGCGTAGAGCGTCTTCGTCTTCCACCAGAAGAATTGTTTCCTTACCTTCCGGAAGCTTCACTTCCTTCGAGTTCGATGCTTCAGTTGCGGTTAAAGTATCCTGCACACACGGGAGATAGATTTTGAAGACCGTGCCCATTCCGGCCTCGCTGTAGGCCCAGACAAATCCGTGATTTTGTTTCACGATGCCGTAAACGGTCGCCAGCCCCAAACCTGTGCCTTGGCCTGAGGGTTTGGTGGTGTAGAAGGGCTCGAAAATGTGTGGCATGTGATCTTGAGAGATGCCTGCGCCGGTGTCGCTCACGGTGAGGACGGCATAAACTCCGACCGGAATAACCGCGTTCTTGTGCAAAACGTACTCTTCGTCGAGGCGCACATTCGAGGTTGCGACAGTGCAGCGCCCGCCCTCGGGCATGGCATCCCGCGCATTGGCCGCGAGGTTCATCAGAATCTGCTCGATCTGCATCGGGTCGAGACGAACACGCCCCAATCCATCTCCGGGAACGAAAGTCAGTTCGATGTCTTCTCCGATCAGCCGATGTAAAGTCTTGACGATCGTATCGACAATGGGATTGAGTTGGGCAACGCGCAAGGCTTGTGGTTGATTGCGGCTGTAAGCCAGCAGCTGGCGAGTCAATTCGGCGGCGCGGCGCGCTGCGAAGAGAATCTCCTGAAGCCGGCTCTGCGTGGGACTTCCTGGAGTGACAGAATCCATCGCCAGTTCGGAATAACTGGTGATGATGGTTAAAAGATTGTTGAAGTCATGCGCCACGCCTCCGGCAAGCCGTCCAACCGCATCCATCTTTTGCGCCTGCAGCAGTTGTGCTTCAAGATTCAATCGTTTCGTGAGATCGCGACCGTTGGAGACAAAGTGAGTGATGGCGCCGGCCGCATCGCGGATAGCGCTGATGCTCTCGTCGATGTAGTACAGTTCGCCGTTCTTCTTTCGGTTCACCAGAATATTGTGGTAGATGTTGCCCACACTGATCGTCTCCCACAACTCGCGATAGATTGCCGGCGCTTGCTGGCCAGAAGTAAGGATTCCGGGTGTCTGGCCGATGGCTTCCGCTGAAGAATATCCCGTAAGCGATTCGAACGCAGGATTTACATACTCGATGATGCCGTCACTGTTCGTGATCATGATGGTGTCGGCGGATTGCTCGACCGCGCAGGAAAGCTTGCGTAAGGAAGCTTCCGCTAAATTCCGCTGCTGCTGTGCGGAGTGAAGATTCAACGTGCAGCGGATCGTTCGCAGAAGGTTGGCTCCGGTGAGTTGGGTTTTCTCCAGGCAATCGGAAGCGCCCGCCTGAATAAGCTCAGCGACCGCTTTTTCATCGGCTTGGTCGGTCAGCACGATGAAAGGAACAGTGCGTCCCGTCTGCAAAAACTCTGCCAGTAATTTCGTCGCGGCGGCATCTCCGGTGCCATGTTCGAACAGCACCAGGCCGTAGTGGCCTCGCTGCAACATGGTTTTCGCTTCCTCGAGCGAGCCAGCGTGATCGAGTTCCGCAGGCATCGCGCCCCGGTTCCGCTCCAAGACTTCGCGAATAAGAAAGAAATCCTCCTCCTGATTTCCCACCAACAATACGGGCAAGAGTGAACTGGAGAGCGCGAGTTGGGTTGCGCTGGACATGGGGAAGAATTGCTTACACTTTTAACATCGGAAACTCTTCGTCTGGCCGTGGCCAATGAATCGGGTTGCAGACGATTACAGCAGCACGAAAGTCTCGAATTGGGCGCCTTTCCAGTTTGGGATAGGTTTTGTCTTAATCCGCCCTGGAATGGCGGCCCTGTTTATTTCCACTGTTCCTTGTCGGTTAACCAACAGCGCGAGTGTGCGTCTAACGAACAGGTCCGGTTCGAAAGCGGATCGTTGTCTGGTGGGGTTGGGGAACTACAGAGCGCCGTTCTGCGTATCGTCTGAAGAGGTCACATGCGTCCGGGGTGGCGTGGAGACGCAAGTTTTTTGGGAGGGGTTATGGAAAGTCAGCCAAACGCGATCAGAACCTCGATTCATAACGGAAATGGACACGTGCTGGAGGTTGTGCGGGAAGCTCATGAAGAGCTGCGTCACCTGTTGCAGCAGCGCGCGGAAGTGATGCGCCGCATTGGAACCATTAAGCAGACCATTGCGGGCCTTGCTAATTTATACGGGGACGAAGTGTTGAGCGAGGAACTGCTGGAGCTGATCGATCGTAAGAGCAGTGGGCGTCAATCCGGCTTCACCAAAGCTTGTCGTATGATTTTGATGGACGCGAATCGCTCCTTGAGCGCCCGCGGAGTATGTGACCAGATTCAGGAGAAGATGCCGCTTATGCTGGCGCGACATAAAGACCCGATGGCCTCGGTTACGACGGTGTTGAATCGATTGGTAGCCTATGGCGAGGCCAAGGCTGTGGTTCTCGAAAATGGCCGCCGCGCCTGGCAATGGGTGGCTGACTCCGATCCTGCGCCGCTTCGCCTGTCCGTTGTACCGGTTGCGCAGTGATCAGGATCAGGCCGGTGGCAGTAGCATCCCTTTCTCCAGATGCCGGGTAACGTGTGCGTACGAGGCCGCATGCGGATCATGGGTGACCATCACAATCGTTTTGTGGAAGTCCTCGTTCAAGCGCTTCAGGATTTCCAAAACTTCCGTCGCGGAGTGACTGTCCAAGTCGCCGGTGGGCTCATCGGCCAGTAGCAAAGTTGGATCGCTGACAATCGCACGCGCGATCGCGACTCGCTGCTCCTGTCCGCCGGAAAGCTGCTTCGGCAAGTGATTGACGCGTTCTTCCAATCCTACGAGTTTCAACGCTGTCATCACGTGTTCGTGTCGCTGCTTGGGATTGAGCTTGGTAAGAAGCAGCGGCAGTTCAACGTTTTCAAAGGCGGTCAGGACGGGGATCAGGTTAAACGTCTGGAACACATATCCGATGTGTTCATTGCGCCAGTGCGCGGCCTGCGAATCGTTGAAGCGAAAAATATTCTGATTCTGCACCAGCAATTCGCCAGACGTCGGCCGGTCGATAGCCGCAATCATATTCAGTAAGGTAGTCTTGCCAGAGCCCGAGGGTCCCATCAGTGCCAGGAATTCACCGGTGGCAATGTCGATGGAGACATCGTCGAGAGCTTTCACTTCGAAAGCTTCGCGCTTGAAAACTTTGCTGACGTTACGGGCCTGAACTACTTTGGTTCCGGTTGCGACTCTGGTTTCAGCAACTGTGCTCATCAAATTACCCTTTCACCTTGATTGTGTCGCCGTCTTTTAAGTCCTGCGGTCCTTTGGTGATCACGCTCTCGCCACCTACCAATCCATTCACCAGAAAGCCGTCGGTCCGCTGGCTCAACACTTGAACCTCACGCATGCGCGCTTTGCCATCAAAAGCCAGAAACACTACTTTTTTGCCGTTGTGATCGCGCAAAGCGCTAGCTGGTACAAACGCTCCGGTAGATTGGGCGCTTACAGTTTTAGGTGCATCGGCCAGGAATTTCACCGTGGCGTTCATCTCCGGCCGCAGGAAAACATCCGGATACTTGGCTGGATTCAGCACCTGCACTTTCACCTGTACCGTAGCTTTTTGCCGATTCGCCTCGGGAGAAATCTGTGCAATTTCACCGTCGTACGCTTTGTCGGGATAGGTGTCCGTAGTGACTATCGCTTCTTGTTTGGGAGTGAGCCGGGCAAAGTCGGCCTGTGCGATGTCGAGTTCCACCTGAAGATCATTCAAGTCAGCCAGAGAAACGACCGATCCTTGCGGACCACCGGCTGCGGCGCTGGCAAACTGTGCGGTGATGAGTTCCCCTTTTTCGGCAGTGCGATCCAGAATCGTTCCCGTGACTGGCGCGCGAATGACTGTAGCGTCGAGCTGCGACTTCGCATAATCAGCCAGGCCCTGCGCCTGAGCCACAGAGCCGCGTGCCCGGGCGATCTCTTCCGGGCGCGGGCCGATCTTCATCAGTTGAAAAGCTTTCTCCAGCGAATTCACTTTCTGCTGATCGGAATCGAATCTTGCGGTCGCATCGTCCAGCGACTGGCGTGAGACCACCCCCGCAGACGAAAGTTCTTTGGTGCGGTCCAGAGTCAACTTGTCATTCACCAGCGTGGCGCGAGCTTCGTCGAGATTGTGTTGGGCCTCCTGAATCTCTTCCGGGCGTGATCCATGCTCGAGTTCTGCGAGATACGCACGGGCATTTTCCAACGCGCCTTTTGCCTGGTCGTAGGAGGCGCGAAATTCCTCATCCTCCAAGCGCACGAGCACTTGTCCTTCTTTAACCTTGTCGCCTTTTTCCACGCCGATCCATGCCAGGCGCCCGGTGACTTTGGAGTTCACGTTGATCGTATGGTGGGCAACGATGTAACCCGTGGCCGAGAGTACGGTGCCGCCAACGTCACTGCTCTCTGCGGAAGCGCGCACCACTTCCACCTCAGGCACGTCGCGAGCCAGCAAACGGTAGGCCAGGATAGAGAGGCTCAACACAGCGACGACAACGATTCCAATCACAATGTAGCGTCGCGCCCAAGTCGGAGGTTCTCCATCACTCGTTCCGCGCGCTGAGCGGTCGATGCGCAAGCTCTGCAGGTCTTCGTGTTTTGCGTCAATCGGCATAAGTAAGAATACGGAATCTTTGCGGTGTTAGTTTCCCGAAATTCAACCTCGCAAGGCGGTCAAAATATTCTGCCGCGCCGCGTGCCACGCCGGGAACAGCCCGCCAAACAATCCCATGGCCAGTGCAAAGAGGATGGCATACATCGCAACCTGCCACGTGATCTGCAGACTAAATACCACTTCGCTGAAGGTGACTGCGTTTGACGTCCCGGTTTGCATTCCATTGAAGGGTAGCATCAGCAGAATTCCCGCCACTGCGCCCAACATGGCCAACAATAAAGATTCGAAAACAAAGGAAGTCAAAATTGCCGGGCGGGAAAATCCCAGCACGCGCAAAGTTGCGATCTCACGCCCACGATAGGCCACGGCCGCATACATGGTATTCATGGCAGCGAAACTCGAACCAATCGCCATGATGATCGCCACCACAATGCCGATGTACTTGATGGGAGCGCCCGAACTGGTTTGCTTGGCGTAATAGTCGGTTTCGAGAACCCCTTCCAGTTTGAGGCGTTGGTCGTCGCTTACGCGATTCTTCAGTGCATCGGCAGCAATCGGATCGGTGGCACGTAAGTACGCCGAGGAATATCCGCCCTGGCGGTCAAAATCAGCTGCCATCTGATTCACATCGCACCAGATCTCAGATTCATAAGCCGAACCGCCGGCGTCAAATACGCCCACAACTTTCCAGGCGCCCTTGCCGAACTCTATTGTGTCGCCGATGTTCGCATGGGAAAACCGAGAGCGAATGGACTTGCTCACCACAACTTCGCGCTGCCCAGTGTGAAACCAGCGTCCCTCGATCAATTTGGCGCTGGGGCGAAGTTCCAAGCCGTCGGGCATCATGCCGCGCACGGTGACATTCACTTCGCCGGTGCCGTCTTTGCGGGGAAGCACGATGACTACGACCCACTCGCCGGAAACCATGGGCTCGCCGTGGCTATCTTTTGCGATTCCGGGTAGAACTTTCAAGGTCGGGAACAGTGCCGCGTCAAAGCCTCCCGAGAGCTCCGCTTCCGAACCCTTTCGCAGCACCAGCACGTTCTCCGGATTGCCACTCGAAACAAAAGCCTTTTGTAAGCCGGCCAGCAGCGCCATTAAGAAAATCGACGTGGTCACGGTGAGGGCGATGCCCAGCGCGGTCATCACGGTGAGTCCCTTGCGCAGCTTTAAATTGCGTACGTTGTAACTGATCGGTATTGCCATAATTTCGTTCTCACTTCAGCCGATGTGGCGCAAGCCCTCGACGATGTTTGTGCGCGATGCGTTGTAAGCCGGCAGGCAGCCACTGATGAATCCTACGGTCGCTGCCACCAGCAGGGACGCCAACATGGTTGGAACGGTGACTCTCATGCCCGCAGGAATTCCAATGGCTACTGGAGAGTGGGTCAACCAACGTATCAGCAGGGTTGCCCCCAGAACTCCCAGCGCTCCGCCGGCCAGGGACAAGGCGATGGCCTCTCCCACGAACATCGAGAGCACCCTCGGACGCGTGAATCCAAGCGTCTTGAGCACCGCAACTTCGCGCGTTCGTGCCCGAATCGACATCGCCATGGTATTGCCGGAGACCAGAAGAATGGCAAAAACCACGGCGCCGCAGATGCCGAGAATAAACGCTTTCACATTTCCCAAAGACGATACGAAGGAGAGCTGAAATGCCTGCTGGCTCTCAGTCTTGGTTCGTTGCGGAGCATTGCGAAACATTTCATCGATTGCCTTGGATACCGGCGCCACGTCGCTGGGCGACGCTACCTCGGTGAGGTACCACCCCGCTTGCCCCTTGAACCAGCTAACCGACTCTTCTAAATACTTGGTGTTGAAAATCAACGAGCGAACCGGCGGATCGATGGTGTAGATGGCGCGGATTGTGACTTCAGGATGCACGGGAAAATAGGGGCTCTGCAGGGTCAGGCGGTCGCCGATTTTCCAGCCGAATTTCCTGGCGAGTTCTATGTCTACCATGGCTCCGGTGCGGTCACGCTGCCAGGCCAGCAACTGGTCGGGCGGGACGATCTTGTCGGCTGCAACCTTGGGATATTCGTCGGGGTCGGTGACCACTTGAGCGAAGGAGTTTGTCGAGCGATCGTCCTTGTAAACATTTCCGAAATAAGTCATCGGCACTACAGCTACCACGCCGGGCACAGTACGAATCTTGTCGCGGTAATACGCCGGCAGAAAAAATGCCAGCGAAACGCGATCCCGGGTAATGATGCGCTTTACGGAATCCGGAGGACCCTGGTCAATATAAAAAGTCCGCCAGATCGACATCATCAACGTAAGCAGTAGCAAAGAGAAGCTGATGCTCAGCATGGTCAGCAGGCTGCGCCGCTTGTTGCGAAACGTATTGCGCACGACAAAACTGCTAAGCGTCATAAATCAACCGATGTGGCGTAACCCGTCCACGATATTTACTTTCGAAGCGTGATAGGAAGGAAGCGTGGCGCTGACCAGCCCAACGAATCCGGCGATCAACAGAGACAGGACGCACATCCCGGGCGTCACCTTCATGGGGAAAAAAGAGATGAACTGTTTGGAATGAGTAAGGCCGTAAATCATCAACCAGCCCAGAAAAAACCCAAGCAAGCCTCCGGCAAGAGATAGCGCCACAGCTTCGCTTACAAACAGCCCCAGAACGCTTTGCCGTGTGAAACCTAACGTCTTAAGTACGGCCACTTCTCTGGTTCGTTCACGGATGGACATCGCCATGGTGTTCGCTGAAACCAGCAGGGTTGCGAACACAACGGCTGAACAAATCATCAGGATGAAGGCTTTCACGTTCCCCATCATGGCGACGAATTCCAAGCCAAAGGCCTTCTCGCTCTCCGATTTTGTGGGCTGAGGAGAGTTGCGGAACATATCATCCACCGTGCTCGCGACCTTGCTAACGTCTCCGGGCGAAGCGGCCAGAATACTGAAAGTGCCAGCTTGCCCCTTGAAGCGGTCTACGGCTTCTTCCAAGTACTTCGCGTTGAAGTACACTGATTTGTTGTCTGGGTCCGAGTGGAAAATACCGCGCACGTTCAGTTCGAGATCGACGGGATAAATATCGCCCTGTATAAAAATGCGATCGCCTAATTTCCATCCGTATTTCGTCGCCAACGTGTCATCAACAATCACCCCCTGACGATCCCGCTGCCACGCCTTGATTTGGTCATCGGGCATCTGGATGTCACGGAATACTTTGAAAAACTCGTCTGGGTCTGTTCCGAACCGCGCAAAAAAGTTTTCTGGTTTCGTGTCTCTGTAGACTCCCTGAAACCACGAGACAGGTACAACCGCTACGACTCCGGGCACCGCCCGGATTTTTTCACGGTAGAAACCGGGTAGCAGAAATGTCAGAGATACCCGATGCCGCACCACTAACCTTTCCGCTGATTCGGCGCTGCCTTCGTCGAGGTAGAAAGCCCGCCAGATGGTCATCATGAGCGTAAGCAGCAGTAAAGAAAAAGCGATGCTCAGCACGGTCAGAATGCTGCGCCGCTTGTTGCGAAATGCGTTCTTGGTGACAAATCGGGTCAGAGTCATATTCCGAAACCTGTTTCGAAACCTGGTTGAACTAAGCCTGTTGAATCCCAAGGAAGCTGCGGTGTGCCGGACTGCGGAGACGCTTAGTCCAAGCAGGCCTCAAGAATAGACGAGTGACCACTCTCCGACAACTCCCTCAAGCTGGAAATCCGACAAGCTGGAAATCTGACCTGGGCCACGCCCTTGCGTCTGTTCCTAGAATCGAGCTCCCCGGTTCCGGCCGCCAGTGGAGATCGTCATACCGCTCGGCTGACAAATGTCACACGCATTCTTTAATGATTAAACGTCGCTGTGAGCAAAAGGTCACGCGCAGGGCGGCCACATATTGTCGCCGGGGCGAGAATTGCGGGTGAGCGGTCGATGCGAGAGTCTCCCCATTTTCCGCCGTATTATCAGTACTTTGGTAACTCGAATCGATATGCTACCGAGGTTATTCTAACCGTACCCTGCCCCGGGGTTTTGAACCCACGCGGCTTCTCGGTTGAACCGCGCGGCTGGTTTCTATGTAATGAGGCGCGGAGCAAATGTCTAAAATCGGCCACTTCGAAATCCTGAGTGAACTGTCAAAGTCTGCCACTGGCGCGGTCTATAAGGCGAATGACGCGCAAACCGGCCAAACCGTAGCCCTGAAGGCGATTCAGTTGTCGGCATTCAGCGAAAGCGCTGCCGAACTGGAGAAGTGCTTGTTGGAAGAGGCCGAGACTACCAAGGTCTTGAGCAATCCAAATCTCACTAACGTGAGTGGCGCCGGAGTGATTGAAGGCCAGTTCTGTGCTGCCATGGAGTACGTCCAAGGCAATAGCGTCGCCACGATGCTGGCGCGGAAAGAGGGATTTTCCATCTGGGATCTGCTGGACATCGGCCGGCAAGTCTGTGGCGGGCTCGATGATGCTCATTCGCAAAAGATTTATCACTATAGCCTGGAGCCGGCCAAGATCATGTGCGGGTGGGATGGCACGGTTCGGATCTTGGGGTTTGGCGTTTCCAGCGTGGGGAAATTTACCGCGCAAATGCCAGACGTCCCCTCGATTTTGCATTACATGTCGCCCGAGCAGATTCGCGGCGAGAACATCGATGCGCGCTCGAACCTATTTAGTCTCGGAGCTCTGTTTTATGAGATGGTCACGGACCAAAAAGCTTTCGAAGGCGACAACTCCGAATCCTTGCGCCAAAGCATCCTTGAGAACTCACCTGTTCCCCCGGTGGAGGTGAATCCCAAGCTGCATCCGGTCCTGAGCGATCTTATTATGAAGGCTCTTGCCAAGGATCCCGGCGAGCGTTATCAGAATGGACGCGCGCTGCTTGATGATTTGGAAAAGTGTAAAGAATCAAAGCCACAGGCCGCGAAAACTACGGCCGCGCCGGCCAAAGTGCCGGCCGCTGCGGCTCCGGTGAAAGCCGCGGCCCAAACGAAGTTCGCGTCCACGGCACCCACCCCGGCACAGAAGAAACCCGCAGCCTCGCCGACTCCAGCAGTTTCGAAACCGGCGCCACCGCCAGCAGTGGCGAAGCAACAGCCTGCTCCTAGAGCGGCTGCGGCTGCGGCCGGCTTAGGAGGTGGCCGGTCGGCATCCTCGGCACCGAACTTAGATGCTTCGAATGCCTACGCTGCTCCCCAGGTTAAGGCGACCAGCGATGCCGCGCCGCCATCGGCTTCCATGTCTTCCGCGGTTCTCGATGAGCCAGAGGTAGAGGCGCCCAGCGCAGAGCCCTCCAGAATTTCCGTTGACCCGATGATGGCGGAAGCTGCTCCATCGCGCGACGGCAGCGGAGTCAGCTTTTCGGAGATGACCGAACTGCCGCCGTTGAAGGAAGTCTATATCGCTCCACCTCCGCCGCCGCCGGCATTTCAGCCGCCTTCACCCACACCTAACTTCAGATCGGGCGGCGAAGAAGAGAAGCCCAAGATTCAACCGCGGGAAGTCGCCGAAAAAGCAATCAAGGAAATAAAGAACGTTCCCCCGAGCCTGATGGTTTACTCCATCGCCGGCGCTGCGGTTTTGATTCTTATCATCGCGATTGCATTGGTTCTTCACATTAACCATTTGAACAGTGACGATGACTCGGGTAGTGCTGTGTCGCCGCAGCCTGCGGCACAATCCGCAGCGACTCAACCTGCTGCTCCGGCGCAACCGCAGCAGACCACCGCACCTCAACCTGTCGCGCCCGAACAAACGCAAGCGGCCGACGCGTCCGAATCTCAACCGGAAACTACGCGCCCGGTTGCCGTTGCCACCGCGCGAGGTCGGAAGAACGCGAAAAAGAAAAACGTCGCTCCCGTCGCTGCGATCGTTGTTCCGGGACAGATTGCCATTGATTCCACTCCTCAAGGCGCGCAGGTACAACTGGATGGAAAAACCGATCCCACCTGGGTCACTCCTTTTACGCTCTCGGGTCTGAATGCCGGGCAGCACACCGTGACTGTCAGCAAAGCCGGCTACTCTTCGGACACCCGCACGGTTGCGATAGCGTCTGGCAACAAATCGTTCGTCGTGACCCACTTGACCCAGCTTATGGCGACGCTTTCCGTCAACAGTACACCGGCTGGCGCTAATGTCTACGTCGATGGCAGAGACACCGGTAAGCTGACTCCCGCACAAGTTTCCGTGGATAAAGGTCAGCACGTAGTGCTGGTGCGCAAGGCTGGCTATATCGATGAGACTACGAGCGCACAGTTTGTTCTCGCCCAGACAGTAAGCTTTTCGCCGACTCTGCGCTCGCTGGGTAACGTGGATGACATTAAGACCGTAGGCAAAATGGGCAGGCTGTTTGGCGGCAAACAGGCGCAGGGCATGGGCACGGTCAGCATCAAGACCCAGCCCAAGGGAGCCCAGATTGCGGTCAACAAGCACATGCTGGATAAAGGCTCACCGGTTGACGTGATGCTCGATCCGGGCAATTACGTCGTGGATATAACCCTAACCGGCTACGCTCCAGTTCATAAAGTCATCACTATGGACAAAGGCGGCAAAGCGGTTATCGACGAGGTGATGCAGCACGAATAGCGGAACGATATTTGCCCGAATTCTGCACTGAGAGAATCGAAGCCCTTCAAGGTCGACCGACATCACCGGCTCGTCTTAAATCCTGTCAGCCTTTTAACATTTTTTTAACCTCACCGTAACATTCCTCCTCTAGCATCGCCAGGACTGCAACATCCCTCACCTTCCATTGGGAAAGGATAAAAAGCTTATGCGTCAATTTCTGTCAGTATGCCTTGTCGCGGCCATGATTACCGGGCCAGTTTGGACACCGGTAGCAAGTGCCGCCACCGTCAAGACAGCCACGCCAATCAAACACATTGTGATCATTTTCGGAGAGAATCGCTCTTTTGATCACTATTTCGGCACGTATCCAAACGCTTTGAATCCAGCGGGTGAACCGCAGTTTCACGCGCTTCCGGGTACACCGACCGTGAACGGCTTGAGCAATGCGCTCCTGAACAACAATCCCAATCTCAATCCTCTGAATGGCAGCGGCGCGGCTAATCCTTTCCGCTTCGATCGCTCGCAGGCAAACACGCAGGACATGGATCACGATTACACTCCCGAACAATTGGCCTTCGATGGCGGCGCGATGGATTTATTCCCCGCCAATACAGGCAGCGCCGGTCCTCCACCCAGCGCTCCGCCGGACGTGGTGCTGACCAACGGTCAAGTAATGGGATACTTCGATGGCAATACCGTTACCGCGCTGTGGAACTACGCTCAGCACTACGCGATGAGTGATAACCACTACAGCACCAATTTTGGCCCCTCCACTGTGGGCGCCATCAATCTGATTTCAGGTCAGACTAATGGCGTCGCGAAACACATCGGTGGCACTGGTGAGTTGGTAGCGGACGGGAACGGCGGGTTTACGATGATTGGTGATCCTGATCCATACGGCGATGTGTGCTCGGGCAGCGAACAGGTACAGATGGCCGGAAAGAATATTGGCGATCTGCTCAATGCAGCCAATATCACTTGGGGATGGTTCGGCGGGGGCTTCAATCTGAACATTGTGAATGCCGATGGAAGTACGGGATGCAATCGCCAGTCCACTTCGCCAATCGTCGGAACACAAGGCGATTACGTTCCCCATCACACGCCGTTCCAGTACTATGCTTCCACTGCAAATCTTACGCATGCGCGTCCAAAGTCGGTAAAGACGATTGGTTACTCGGGCGACCCCGCCAATCACGACTACGATGTCGACGATTTCTTTGCCGCGGTTCAAGCCGGCAATTTCCCGGCGGTGAGCTTCCTCAAAGCAATCTCGATTCAAGACGCTCATCCGGGAAATTCCGATCCGCTGGATGAACAGGAATTCGTGGTGAAAGTAGCCAACTTCCTGCAAAGCCAACCGGAGTGGGCGAACACGGCGTTAGTCGTGCTCTACGACGATTCCGACGGCTGGTACGATCATCAACTCGGCCAGATCGTCAACGGATCGAAGAGCCCGGCGGATGCTCTCACTGGGCCGGGAAGCTGCGGCAGTGGCGCTACGGCGCTACCTGGCGTGAATCCTGCTACCAAGCACGCTCAGGGCCGCTGCGGATACGGTCCGCGCCAACCGCTGCTCGTCATCTCGCCATGGGCGAAGCACAATTTCGTCGATCATTCGACCACCGATCAAACTTCGGTGATTCGCTTCATCGAAGATAATTGGCTCAGTGGCCAGCGCCTCGGCCAGGGATCTTTTGATGGCATCGCGGATTCCATCAGCTCCCTGTTCGACTTTCATCAGGTCGTGACTGACGACTTGTTCATTCTCAACCCAACCACAGGCGAGCGCGTGAACACAGGCTCCAACTAACACACATCCCTGCGGATGCGTCTGACTGAAAATCGGAATACGGAACGGCAAGGCAGTTGCGGACCATCGGCCCGACCTGCCTTGCCGTTGTTGTATGCTTGCGCGAAAGGTGTGTGGTGATTACACGTAGAGATTTTCTGCAACGATCGAGCCTGCTAGCTACAACTCTGGCGGCCGGCAAGAGCGGGTTACTCAAAGCGATGTCGCAGTCGGTGGCTACCATGCTCCCTGCGCTCGATGTCAACACTCTGGCACAATTCGTAGATCCTCTTCCGATTCCTGAAATCGCAAAGCATCAGGGGCTCCGCCCCAGTCCCGCTGATGCAAAGTTGAATGTTCCGTTTTATCGAATCCAGGCGCAAGCCATCGCTACGAAGGTTCATCGCGATTTGCCGCCAACGAAGTTCTGGAGCTTCGGTTCTTCCACTCCCGGCCCGACATTCGAGACGCGCTCCGGTGAGCCCCTGCTGGTGGAATGGATGAACGCTCTACCCAGAGAACATTTCTTGCCGATCGACCACACAATTCACGGCGCAGAAGCGGACAAACCTTCCGTCCGCACGGTAGTGCACTTACATGGGGCGAAAACTGCACCGGAGAGCGATGGGTATCCTGAAGATTGGATTGTGCCGGGAAAATCTTCGCTCTACTACTATCCGAACCAGCAGGATGCAGCCATGCTCTGGTATCACGACCATGCGCTGGGGATTAATCGTCTCAATGTCTATGCCGGATTATTGGGAACTTTTTTCATTCGAGATAACGTGGAGGATGCGCTGAATCTGCCCAAAGACAAATATGAATTGCCGCTTGTCCTTTACGACCGGCTGTTGACGCACCAGGGGCAGTTGCTTTATCCGGTTTCGCCCGATCCGCAATCTCCCTGGGTGCCCGAGATATTTGGCAACGCGATTCTAGTCAATGGAAAATTATTTCCCTATCTCGAGGTCGAGCCGAGAAAATACCGCTTTCGGGTGCTGAACGGATCGAATGCCCGCTTCTACAATTTATCGTTTGTCGAGAACGCAGCGGCCAATCATAACGAGGTACCTTTTCACCAGATCGGGACCGATCAGGGATTGTTGTCCGCGCCAGTCCCGCTCACGAACCTGGAAATCGCGCCGGCCGAGCGGGCAGATCTGGTTATCGACTTCAGCCAGCATCGCGGGGAGCAGGTCGTGCTTAAGAGCGATGCTTTCGTTGTGATGCAATTCCGCGTCTCGTTGCAGAAGGTGACTGACACGAGTTCGCTACCCTCGGCTTTGCGGCCAGTAGCAAAGATCCCGGAATCACGGGCGGTTCAAACCCGCTTGCTGACGCTCAATGAATACGTGAACAAAGCCGGCAATCCCGTGATGTTGCTTTTGAACGCAGCCCACTGGAAAATGCCGATCACAGAAAAGCCGGTGCTGGGCTCGACTGAAATCTGGTCATTGATCAATCCCACCAACGATTCTCATCCGATTCATCTACATCTGGTGCGCTTCCAAATCCTTGACCGTCAGCCCTACGTTCCCTGGCTATATCAAACCAAACGGGAACTACGCTTTATCGGGCCACCGGAACCGCCCGATGCAAACGAGGCGGGGTGGAAAGATACAGTGCGAGCGCACTCGAAAATGGTTACGCGGATTATTGTCCCGTTCGAGGGATTCACCGGACGCTACGTGTGGCACTGCCACATCCTCGAACATGAGGATAACGAAATGATGCGACCCTACGAAGTAATTGCCGCGAGCTGATTCGCATTATTTCCGCCCGATCTCATCTTTTGAATGCCGACCCAACCCGGTGCGAGCCGGCTTGCATCCTACGAAACTGTCTCCACCTCTCAGGCAGGCGAAAACCGTTTACAATTGGTTACCGATTTTAAGCCCGAAATCTAAGTTTGGTTTAGCGTCGTCGCTCGGCGAACCAATCGATAGATTGAACCATTAAGGATGGTGCCCGATGTCGTTGGTCAGAGCTTTGCTCCAGCGCGTGCCGCGGAGTTGCGTTGTTCCTGTTTCTCTGTTGTGCGTGGCGCTGTGCTCTGTCGCGTTGTTCGCTCAAACCACGATTTCCACCGGCAGCATTCAAGGCTCGGTCACAGATCCCTCGGGCGCCGTAGTGAGCGGCGCAAAAATCTCCATCGTCAACAAGGCTACCGGGCGCGTGATCAACACCAAGTCTACTTCCGCGGGGGCCTACGCCTCAGGCGCGTTAACTCCGGGCGATTACACATTGCGAGTCGAAGCGCAAGGATTCAAAACGTCCGAGGTTCCAGTCACGGTGCAAGTGGGCGTGACTTCTTCCGGAAATGTAAAACTGCAGCTTGGCCAAAGCACGCAGGTGGTCCATGT
This sequence comes from Candidatus Sulfotelmatobacter sp., assembly GCA_049693675.1. GTDB lineage: Bacteria > Acidobacteriota > Terriglobia > Terriglobales > Acidobacteriaceae > Sulfotelmatobacter. Next base: position 49,379 of record JBAVQD010000185.1, read on the forward strand.
GCAGGCTGAGGCGGTCGCTGTGCACACGCAGCAGGCCACCGTGCAAGGTGTGCTGACTTCGCAGCAGATCGAGAACCTGCCTATCAATGGCCGGAACTTTCTCGACCTCGCTCAACTGGAGCCGGGCGTGCAGATTCAGGACGGGGGAAACGTTGACCCCATCAAGAATGGCTTCTTTTCCATATCATTCGGTGGCCGCTTCGGCCGTACTGCGCGCATTGAAGTCGACGGACTCGACATCAGCGATGAAACTGTTGGCACCACCACGCAGAATGTTCCGGCGAGCGGCATTCAGGAATTTCAGATCCAGCAGTCTTCGCTCGATCTCTCCACTGAACTCACATCCTCTGGTTCGGTGAACGTGACCACAAAATCGGGGACGAATAAATATCACGGCGAGGGGTATTACTATTTCCGCGATCAGACTTTCGACGCGAATCTACCCGGCGGAAGCGACAATTATTTCCAGCGCAGTCAGTTTGGAGGAAATTTCGGTGGCCCGATTCTGAAAGATAAATTGTTTTTCTTTTTGGACGTGGAACGGACCAAGCAAGATTTGATCGATCCAGTCCTTCCGAGTGGTCCCTTTGCCGCGCTGGTTGGCAACTATAGCTCGCCCTTCCATGAGGTAGAAGGCATTGGCCGTATCGACTGGCAGATCAACAGCAACTATAAGTTTTTCTATCGCTTCTCTTACGATCAGGATCGGGACGTTTCAGCCATCCTTCCCAACTCGTTTCAGCCCCTCGCCAACGTCAATCACACGCCAGTTCATGCTCTGGGGTTGGACTTCAACACCGGTCCTTATACGCACAGCATTCGCTTCGGCTATATAAAATTCCGCAATGCGATTGTGGATGCAACCGCTGGAACCGGCATCTTTAATCCGCTTCCAGGAATTGAGTTAGCCATAGGCAGCGATCCGGATTGTCTCACTGCAGGTGCGGATTTCTTCTGTTCCGGTCCCAGCTTTCTGGCGCCGCAACAGACCTACCAATCCGACCATCAGATCAAATATGACGGCAGCCGTGCGCTCGGAGCGCACATTCTTCGCTATGGCGCAGGGTTCAACCACATTTTCGGTGGTGGCTTCGCCAGCTTTCTGTCTCTCGCGCCAGCCGTGGGGGCCGGAATTTCGGATTGCAACACCCTCTGCCTGTCTCTCCCCGGCGGCGCAAGTAACCCGGTAAATTATCCGGCGAACAACGTGTCATTAGGCAACGGACAGGGCTACGACTCAGAAATACCAGCCTTCGGATTTCCCGCGGGAGGCAGCGGTCCAGATAATCGCATCTCGTTCTATGTTGGCGACGCCTGGAAAATAAAACCCAACTTCACTTTGACGTACGGCCTCCGCTACGTGCGGGATACGGGACGCACGGATAGCGACTTAGGATCAATCTCGCCTTTGTATCAGTTCGACAACCAGTATTACGCGGGGCTCGGCAATCGAGTGAATCAGCCAAACCTCAATTTTGCTCCGCAGATAGGTCTCGCCTGGGATCCCTCCAGCAGGGGCAAGACGGTGCTTCGCGCCGGTATCGGTCTTTTCTATGAGAACTCGATCTGGAACAACATCAAATTCGATAGGCCCGCACGTCTGCCGAAAGGATTATTTTTGGCCAATCCGGCCGTTTGTAGCAACGGGCAAGCCAATTCAAGCTTTACTCTCCCAACTGGTGGGACACCCGACCTTTCGTTTTGCGGGCAGCCGATTGGAAGCGTCGCCAGTCAGATTTCCGCGCTTCAATCCCAGTATCAAGCGTCCACACTGGCGGCAGGGCCGGCCAGCAATCCCTCATATATCGGTAACGCACTGGCGGACGGAAAAGACGCGACGGGTACGGCTCTGTTAGCTCCGAACTACGTCAGCCCTCGTTCGGTGCAAATGAATGTTGGCCTTCAACATGAGATTCGGCCGGGGATGGTCCTTACAGTCGATTATCTTCGCAACATTGAGACTCACACCCTGCTCGCGATTGATACGAATCACGTCGGCGATGCTCGTTTTTTCAACCTGGCAAACGCGATGGCTGCGATCTCCGCTACAAATGCGTCACTAGGTTGTCCCGCCGCGTCCGATCCGGCCTCGATTAACTGTGCGATTAGCAAAGGCGCAACGATCAGCAGTTATGCCTCTAACGGACTTGATTCCGGTTATTCGTTCTGCGGCGGAGGCCCGTGTCCGACCGCGGCATTTCCTGGCATTAATGAAAATCTGGGAGCGAACCAGATGCTGTTCCCCATCGGTTACGCGAAGAACACCGCAGTGCAGGCGTCGTTGAAGCAGCATCTGGAACATCCATTTAACGCGGTGACAAATTTTGATCTGCAGGCGTCTTATCAATTGCAGCGGTATATCGCGCCCGTGGCCGACAATGATTTCGTGAATATCGCCACCGACTTCAACAATCCCCAGAGCTTCATCGGTCCGAATGGGCTTGACCGTGAGCATCAGATCTCTTTCGGCGGGACTATGGATCTGCCTTATCACTTTCGGCTGGGCATGATTGGGCATTTTTACAGCCCGCTACCCGTGACCCTTACACTGAACCCAACAGGAAATGCCGGTGGCATTTTCGTTACCGATGTCACGGGCGATGGCACGGGCGACGGGAGCTTCGCTTCCAACGGTGGCACCGGCGATGTGCTTCCCGGCACCAAGATCGGCTCCTTTCAGCACGGCATTGGCCGATACACCATCAACAATTTTATTAACAATTACAATCATAATTTCGCGGGCCAGCCCACGCCTGCCGGCCAGACTCTGATCAACAGCGGGCTGTTTAATTTAGGGCAGTTGACGTCCTTGGGTGGGGTGCAGCAAGTGGTACCGGCTGCGCCGAACGACGAAGTTGGAATGGGATGGTTGCGCGCCTTCGACGTGAGCTTGAACTGGATCTATAAATTCAAAGAAACCTTCGAAGTTCAGCCGGGAGTTTCTTTCTTCAACGTATTCAACCTGTCGAATTTTGATGGCCCCGGGAACCCGCTGAACGGCACCCTGAGCGGAGAACCGGGAACGATTAATGGAACCTCTGGGGGACAGCCTAGCAGCAATCGTCTGGGACTCGGCTCCGGCGTTTTTGCGCTGGGTTCTCCGCGCGTAATCGAGTTCTCGTTGAAGCTGAGTTTTTAGTCCAGGAAGGGCTGGCAGCTTATCGCGGCAGCTTAAAGTTCACCGTTACCTGAGTCTGAATTTCGACGGGAACGCCATCCAGCAGATAGGGTTTGTACTTCCATTGTTTCACTGCATCGGCGGCCGCGCGGGCGAGACTAGGGTCTCCGCTGAGAACCTTCACTGCAGAAATATCGCCTTTCTTGGATATCGTCGCCATTAGCTGAACCGAGCCTTCAATTCCCATGCGCAAAGCGTTTGCGGGATAGGAAGGCTGCGTTTTTTGGATCGCCAATCCTTGCGATACTCCCTGCGAGACATTTAAAGTCTGCAGCACCGGCGTTGGTGCAGTGCTCTGATTTCCCAGAAGGTTTGGCAGAGTTCCGCCATTTCCGGCGGAAGCGATCGCGGTGATGGTGGGAGCGGCTTCGTCGCTTGGAGAAGGCTTTGCCAATGTGGTTTCCGCAGTGCCATTCTTGACCACGATAGGTTGCGAGACCGAGGACGTCGCGGGCACGTTATTCTCCGCTAGTACAGCTTGTGCGGGCCTAGACGAGTCTTCAGCATTGGCTTTGCGATCTTTGGCGTTGCCTGCGTCCGGAACAGTTTGCGCAGTCGCGCCCGATTTTGCCGGGGCTGCGGAATGCGTCGGCGCTGTAGATGCCGGAATCACCGGGGTTGCAGCCGACGAATCAGCTGCCGGTGGCGCCGTCGCACTTGGCGCATCATGGGAAATGGCGGGTGCCGCGGGTTTCGCGATGACCGGCGCCGGAGTATTTGCCGCTCCATCCGAATGGGGCATCTTTGTCCAACCGACATATCCCGCCGCCGCGATCACCACCACTGCCGCCACCGCCAGCAGAATCTTCTTACTTCCGCCGCTCGAGGATTTTGCGTCGCTCTCAATCGCACCGCCAAATGTGAAAGAGGGAGCAGGAGAAACAGCATCCTCAGTTGACGAACTTTCCGCGGTGTTGCCGATTTTGACAGCCGGGGGTTCCGAGTCTGGTGTAGCCGTCGACGGCTTTTCGGGCGCAGCAATGCTAGCCACTTCCGGGGCCGGCGCTGCTGCGCTCGCCGCGCCTGCAGAGGAAACGGGTGAGGGTCCTTTCAGCGTTGGCGCAATTTCCTGAATGGGTTTGATGTCTCTCTTCGCATCCGAGGCTGTAATCGAAGCGATATTCGAGGGCGCCGCAGATTGGGACGCAGCTTCAACAGATCGCTTGTCTTCCCCCGATTCCGAGAGCGCGCTGGATGCAGACGCGGCAAAGCTTGGCTGATGAACCACTTTCTGTGGAGGCGTGCTGGGTGCGGGATGCGGACTCACAACCGACAGGGGGCGCGGCACGGCCGGACTCGGAACCAAGGTCGGCTTTGCGGGTGCAGGCCCGGAAGTTGCGGGCTTTGGAGTTGTCGCTGTTGTTGTCGCTGCTGGTTTAGCGCCCTCGTTCTTGCGCAACAACCCACGTGCAACTCGTAACGTACCTTTTGCCTGCTCCACGTTAATCGGCTTAGTGAGAACCAGGTTTGCGCCGATTCGGAAAGCTTTTGCCACCCCCGCTTGCCCTTCGACGACTGCTACAGCCAAAGCCGACTGGTTGTTCGGCGAATTGCGGGCACTCTTGAAGAGCAATGTGGCATTCTGCTCGTTGTCGCAGTCAACCACGACCGCATCGAAGTGCTCCCCCATCAACTTCTTCACTGCGGCGAAAGGTTCAGTACAGGGAACTACTTCGAAGTCCAACTCGCTGAGAACCTGCGTTACGGTGCGAGCTGTTTTTTCGTCGGGACAGAAAAGGAGTGCTTGGTAACCCATATTGAATTCATCGTAGGTACACCCGTAAGCTGCGGCAAGTTACGGTGGTAATTGTGCTTGCAGGGCTTTAGGCTTGCCTGACGCGGCTTTTAGGGCTTGTACCGTGAGACGTTTTCCCGCATTACAATTACGCTGTCATGCGCATCCCGCTCTGGATAAAAGTGCTCTGGACAGTGTGCGTGATCGCGTGGGTACCCGTGTACTGGCGGCAGTATGGTTCGCAGAATTTTCTTTTTTTCTGCGATCTGGGCAATCTGTTTATTGCCGCCGCTCTTTGGCTGGAAAGTGCGTTGCTATTTTCGTGGCAGGCAACCGGGCTTTTAGTTTTTCAAATTCTGTTCACTCTCGATCTTGCAGTGGCTTTCGTAAGCGGACGACATTTGATCGGCGGCACGGAATACATGTTCGATCCTCAAGTTCCGTTGTCGATTCGATTGCTGAGCCTGTTTCACGTAATAACCCCACCGTTATTACTTTGGGCTATTCATCGTGTCGGCTACGACTCGAGAGGCTGGAAATATCAGACTCTGACCGCCTGGATCGTTGTTCCAATCAATTACTTCTGGCGTCCGCAGTTCGACGTGAACTGGGCCCGCGGACTTTTCTTTCGCGAACAGCATGCAGTGCCCGGGCTCGTCTACCTTTTGGCATATCTGATTATTGTTCCCGCGGTGATCTACTACCCCACTCATCGTCTTCTGCTTTTGTCCTTTGCCAGAAAACCGAACCGTAGAATCTAGTCTTGGCTCTTGGCATCCTTTCCGTCCTCTTGTGAGCGGTCATGCAGCGCCGAGTCTAGTCGCGCGCAGTTCGTTTCTGATGACAGAGCTTCGTTGCTCTCGGTCGCTTTCTTCTGTTTTGGCGAGGCTGGGTCGGGGCCGAGATATAACGTCTGCGATGAGGATGCCAGACTGGCTCCGGAATCTTCTACCAGGTTCATGATGTTCAGTAACACTTCCTCGCGCACCGCAGCGAATTCGTTGTACTCTCTGGTCATGACGTAACAGAAGAGTTCCACGTTGAGGGCGCTTGGCGTTAGTTCGATGAGCCGTACGCGAATGGTTTGTGTTTCAATCTTGGAATGGTCGCTCAAAGCGCGCCGTATTTCGGAGAGCACGGAGCGCAGGTGTTCCTGTGAGGTATCCGTGTGCAGACCCAAAACAGTTTTGAAAAGGATTTTGTCGCGGCGGCTCAGGTTTTCGACATTAATAGTCGCTACGGTTCCGTTGGGGATGGCCAGCAGTGTCCTCGCGTCGGTGCGCACGCGAGTGGAGCGCAGGCCGATATCCTCGACGGTTCCAGTGCGATCGCCAAATGTGCAGACGTCTCCTACGCGAATCACTTCGTCTCCTAACACGGAAACTCCGCCGAAAAGATTTGCGATTGTCTGCTGTGCCCCGAAGCCGACTGCAAGAGTTCCAATTCCCAACCCGGCGAGCGCGGTGTTCAAGTTAAATCCCAACACCCCGAAGATGAGAAATACGGCCATCAAAAAGATGAAGGCTTTTACCAGGCGTTCGCCGAGCAGCATAAGCGAACCGGTACCTTCGTGACCGCGCGCGAGGGCGCGGTTCCTCACTCCGCGCAACGACCATCGCACTATCCGCCACAAGATCCAGTTGGTCCCGATGATCACAGCGACTGCTGTCACCTGCGAGTAGTAGTGACGTTGCAGTAAAGGAATGTCCAGGTAGGTGGCGAGAATCCGGTGAATGAGTGTGCCGAGAAGCAACCAGGCTGCGCCGGAAACTGACCTCGATTCCAATTCGGAGTGCCCGTGTCTTCGTGCCCACCATCGAACAGGAATTTGCACAATCAACAGCAGAACCCATGCGAACGCCCCGGCAATCGGGATCAGGAGGAATAAGGCAAACCATTGCCACAGAGGCATGCCCGCCAACTGATGCTTCACCACCCACTTGGGCAGGCGCGTCTCCACTTGCCGTGCCTCAACTTGGTCGTAGAGGTCCGGGATTTTCGCCAGAGTATCGGAGGCGATGAGCCAGATCCTTCCCGCGTTCGGATCAGAGACTCGAACTAGTTCCAGTTCTGCCTCCGCGTCGCCGGATGACATGGTTCCCAGCTTTTGCCGATCTGGGGGAACGCCTTCCTGTGGCGTGCCTTCTGGATCTCTGCTCGGTTTGAGGTTGCCGGCGAACGCGGTGTTCATTACAGCCTGCAGCTTCTGGGCCAAAGCCTCGCCTTCAGTTTGGCGCCGCGCCGAACTCATCTGCAGATATTGAGCTGCAATGGCGTAGTTTCCGGACTGCGCCGCCTCCAGAAATCCGAAGATGGTGCCGTATGGCGTTTCCCGGCCCAGCGCATCAGTCTGCGTTTTGGAAGTATTCGCTGCTTTTGACGGCAGCAGTTGACCAAGCGCACCCTGTGCCAACAGAGGGAAACTAATACTCAGAGTTAACACTAAGAAAACGATTCGTCGTGAAAGGGTGGACATGAGTGCATTCCGCGCCGCTGCGCGAGCCTTCCGAGGGTCAGCGATTGTGCTGGCTCTCGCAACGAGAGTTTATTGTAAAGGAAGCAATTGGATAGGAGTGTCTAGAAGACGCCGTTAGTTGCGTCTGGGTCGAAATACGTGAGTGCTCGTGCCGAAAAAAACTTCCGCGGATTCCATCACGGTTTCCGAAAGCGTGGGATGAGGATGGATCGTCATCGCCACATCGCTCGCGAGCGCCGCCATTTCGATGGCGAGCACTCCTTCGGCAATCAATTCGCCGGCCCCTGCGCCGACAATGCCGACACCGAGGATGCGCTCTGTATGCGGATCGATGATCAGCTTTGTCATTCCTTCCGGTCGATCGAGAGTGACCGCGCGTCCGGATGCGCCCCAGGGAAACTTCGCGACTTTGATTTCCCGATTTTCTTTTTCCGCCTGAGTTTCAGTGAGACCGCACCATGCGACCTCCGGATCGGTGAAGACGACTGCGGGAATCGCCGCAGGCTCGAAAGCGACTTTGTGTCCGGCGATGGCCTCGACCGCTGTCCTTCCTTCGTGCGATGCCTTATGCGCCAGCATGGGCTCGCCGACCACATCACCAATCGCATAGATGACGGGATCGGCGGTCTGCAATTGCTTGTTTACTTCAATGAACCCTCGCGAGTTCACATGCACCTGAGTGTTTTCGAGTCCGGGAATCTCCGAGTTCGGCTTTCGGCCTACAGAGACAAGTACACGATCAAAAGTTTTCTCCCGGTCTTTTTCCTGCAGGGATTTACCTTCGAAGGTTGCGCGAATGCCGGCGCCATCCTCTTTAAGAGATGCGACTGTTGTGTTCAACAGTATTGCTTCGAACATCTTCTCCAGCCGTTTGTGCAACGGCAGAACCAGATCGCGATCTGCACCAGGAAGCAGGCCGGGCAACATCTCAACCACAGTAACGCGGGTGCCGAGGGCGGCATAAACGGAGCCAAGTTCGAGGCCGATGTATCCGCCACCAACCACAAGAAGACTACGGGGAATGTCCTCGAGATTCAGAGCGCCGGTGGAATCCATGAGGCGCGGCGTGTCCAGTTTGAAGGCCGGAATGATGGCAGGTCGAGACCCAGTTGCCAGGATAATGCGATCAAAGCTAAGCACGGCTTCAGTCAGATCCAGCTTGCTGATCCGCAGCGTGTTGGAATTCTCAAACGCCGCGCGGCCTTGGATGTACGCCACGTGGCGCTGCTTCGAAAGTTGTCCAAGGCCACCGGTCAGTTTCTTGACAACGCCTTCTTTCCACGTGCGCAAGCGCTCCAGATCAATCTTTGGAGCAGGGAATTCGATTCCCCAATTTTTGGCTTGCTGGGATTCCTCAATCAGCTTGGCGACATGCAGCAGCGCCTTGGAAGGAATGCAGCCGCGATAGAGACAAACGCCGCCGGGATTCGCTTCAGGGTCGATCAGCGTAACCTGCATGCCGAGATCAGCGGCCAGGAATGCGGCGGCATAGCCGCCCGGTCCGCCTCCGACGACGGCGACTCTCAACTTCTTACTCGAGTCTTCCGAAGTAACTTCCGGCGATTGGTTCAGGTTATCGTTCATGCAGTGATTTTTTTAGGATGACTTTGGCCACGCAGCTAGCCTTGAACGGAAAGCAGGAATGGCTGCTCGAATGCTTCCGCGATCCAGCGTACAAAACGCGCGGCGTCCGCGCCATCAATCAGGCGATGATCGTAGGAGAGCGAGAGCGGCAAAATGAGACGCGGCTCAAATTTGCCGCCAATCCATTCCGGCTCCATGCGCGAGCGGGAAAGCCCGAGAATGGCCACTTCGGGATGATTCACGATTGGCGTAAACGCCGTGCCTCCAATGCCGCCGAGATTGGTGATTGTGAAGGTACCACCCTCCATGTCGGCAACGGTGATCTTTTTGTCCCGCGCTTTCTGGGATAGCTGTGACAACTCGACCGCCAGCTCAACAATATTTTTCTTATCCACATCGCGAATCACTGGAACCAGCAGACCGCGATCGGTGTCGGCCGCCACCCCGATACTGATGTACTGCTTATAAATGATTTCTTCTTTCTCCATATCAATGGTGGCGTTGAATTGCGGGAAAACTTTCAGCGCAGCGGCGCAGACTTTCAAAGCGATGGCAGTCACCGTCATCTTGCCGCCAGCTTGTTCCGCCTTAGGAGCGAAGCGGGCGCGCAATTGTTCCAGTTCGGTGATGTCGGCGCGGTCGTGTTGGGTGACGTGCGGAATCGTATTCCAGGATTCCGCGAGATGCTCCGCTGTTTTGCGGCGAACTCCGCGCATGGAGACGCGTTCGATCTTTCCCCATTTCGAAAAGTCAGGCAGTTTGGGCGCGATGAAATGTCCTGCACGAGCCGGAGCTTGCGCCGCCGTAGATAGAGCGGTGAGTGCGGCTTTGGCGTGAGCTTTTACATCGTCTTCGCTGATGCGCCCGCCGGGGCCGGTTCCCTTGACCTCGTAAATGTCGACACCAAGTTCGCGAGCAAGCCGGCGAGTGTGCGGAGCCGCCGGCACAGGTTGGCGGTGTTCAGTTCCAGCCACTTTGCCCAACTGCAAAGGCATCGAAAAAGCCGTGGGACGGGGCTGCGGCTGATCGGGCGGCAGCGCCTGTTCTTCGGTCTTGCCTTCAGCGCGGATTGCCGCCTGAAAGGCGAGGCGTGCGCCGTGCTGCCCGGAGACGTGCTCAACCGGGCCCCGCGCCGGACGAGTCGCGGCAGCCTGAGACACGGGCGTTCCCTCTAAAGTGAAGATCAGCTGCCCGACCTTAATCTTCTCGCCTTCTTTGACTTTGACTTCTTTGACGACGCCGCTGACCGATGAGGGAACCTCGACCACCGCTTTGTCGGTTTCGAGTTCCATCACTGGCTGGCCTTCGGAAACTTTCGTACCCGGTGCAATCATCAAGCGCACAAGGTCGCCTTGCGAGATGTTCTCGCCCAGTTCCTGCAAACGAAATTCGCTGGCGGCGGGAGCATCGGTGGAGCGCTTTCGCTGCTGCGCAGGCACAGGCGCTTCAGGTTTTGCGCTGGCTGCGGCACTCGCTTCACTGGGTGCGGGTTGCCCCGGTTGCGTATCTTCAACTGGCTTTTGCGGGAGGTCTTTTTCCTGTGGAGTTTCAGCTTTCCGTGGAGTTTCAGTAACCGCTGCGGATGTTCCGTTGCCGTCGGCGGTAAAAACCACCTGGCCAACCTTAATTTTTTCGCCCTCTTTGACCAGAACGTCTTTCACCGTACCGCTGACCGAAGAGGGCACTTCCACGACCGCCTTATCGGTTTCTAGCTCCATCACGGCCTGGCCCTCGCTTACAGCCGCGCCGGGCGCAATCATCAGGCGCACCAAGTCGCCTTGTTCAATGTTTTCACCGAGTGCCGGAAGTTTGAATTCAATCACTGATACATTCCTTGGCTACGTTAAGTGTCTGTGAGTCAGTTTCAACTGATCGCCGGATTAAGCTTTTCGGGATTAATTCCGAGGTCGCGAATCGCTTTCTTCATGATGTCCACGCCGATTTTCTTATCCCGCACCAGCGCGCCCAGTGTGGCTAACACAATGTGTTTCGCATCAACTTCGAAAAAGTCGCGCAGCGCAGCTCGGGATTCGCTACGGCCAAAACCATCGGTCCCCAACGAAACAAGTTGTCCGGGCACCCACTTCGCCAGAGATTCCGGCAGCACCTTCATGTAATCAGATGCGGCAATGAACGGCCCGGACGCATCTTTCAAAGTTTGAGTAACGTACGGGACCTTCGCCAAGTCGCCCGGATGCAGCATGTTCCAGCGTTCGCAATCGTTGGCGTCGCGATAGAGCTCCTTATAACTGGTCACGCTCCACACGTCCGCTGCGATACCATATTTTTCCTGAAGAATTGTTTGCGCCTTCAACACCTCGTACATAATGGTTCCACTACCAAGCAGTTGGGCGCGCAGCTTGGCATCTGGCGCATCGGCGGCTTTAAAACGGTATAACCCGCGCAACACCCCTTCACGGACGTTGCCCTCCTTCGGCATCTCGGGCATCGGCAAAGGCTCATTGGTTACCGTGAGGTAATAGAAAATCGATTCCTGGTCCACGTACATGCGCTTGATGCCATCCTGAATGATGATGGCAATCTCATATGCGAACGCCGGATCGTAAGCTAACAAGTTCGGAACCGGCAGAGCCAGCACATGACTGTGGCCATCCTGATGCTGCAAGCCTTCGCCTGCCAGGGTGGTCCGTCCGGCAGTGCCGCCCACCAGAAATCCGTGGCAGCGCATATCGGCCGCGGCCCAGATCAGATCGCCGATACGCTGAAAGCCGAACATCGAGTAATAAATAAAAAATGGAATCGTGTTGATGCCGTGGTTTGCATAGGCCGTGCCCGCCGCGATGAATGAGCACATCGAACCCGCTTCGGTAATTCCCTCCTCCAGTATCTGGCCGTTCTTCGCTTCCTTGTAATAGAGGAGCGTGTCCATATCGACGGGTTCATAGAGTTGACCCACGCTGGAGTAAATGCCGACCTGGCGGAACAACGCCTCCATGCCAAAGGTTCGAGCTTCATCGGGAATAATCGGCACAATGAGCCTTCCCAGCTCAGGATCGCGCAGCAGTTTTGCCAAAAGGCGCACGAAAACCATGGTGGTCGAAGCTTCCCGACCGTCCGTGCCTTTGTAGAATTCTTCGAAGTAGGATTCCGGTACCGGCTTCAAGGGCGTGGCTCGCACCGTGCGTTTCGGCATGTATCCGCCGAGTTGTTGCCGCCGCGCCTGCATGTACTTGATTTCCGCGCTGTCGTCGGAAGGCCGGTAGAACGGGGCGTTGTGCAATTCATCGTCAGGAATTGGAATTCCGAAACGTGAACGGAACAACTCCAACTCTTCCTCATTCAGCTTCTTCTGCTGGTGCGTGATGTTCTTACCTTCGCCCGCTTCGCCCAAGCCGTAGCCCTTAATCGTTTTGGCCAGAATGATTGTGGGCGAGCCTTTGTGGTCGACTGCCGCGCGGTAGGCGGCATGCACCTTGATGGGATCGTGTCCGCCGAGGCGCATGCGCGCCAGTTGCTCGTCGGAAAGATGTTCCACCATTTTGAGCAGGCGCGGATCAGTGCCGAAAAGGTTTTGCCGGAAGTAAGCTCCGCTCTCCACAAAATATTTCTGATATTGCCCGTCGCTGATTTCTCCGAGTCGCCGCACCAGCAGGCCGTCGCGATCGTTGCGAATCAGACTGTCCCAGTCGGAGCCCCAGATGCATTTGATAACGTTCCATCCCGCGCCGCGGAAGATAGCTTCGAGTTCCTGAATAATTTTTCCGTTGCCGCGTACCGGTCCATCCAGACGCTGCAGGTTGCAGTTCACCACAAAAATTAAGTTGTCCAGATTCTCGCGCGATGCCAGGGTGATCGATCCCAGGGATTCCGGTTCGTCCATTTCTCCATCGCCCATGAACGCCCAGACCTTTCCGCCGGTCGACTGCTTGAGGCCGCGATTCTCCAAATAGCGGATAAAACGGGCGTGATAAATTGCCTGGATCGGCCCCAGTCCCATCGAAACGGTAGGAAACTCCCAGAAATTCGGCATGAGCCAGGGATGCGGATAAGAACTCAGTCCGCCGCCCGGCTTTAATTCCCGGCGAAAATTTTCCAGCTTCTCCGTGGGGATACGGCCTTCGAGATAAGCGCGGGCGTAGATCCCCGGCGCGGCGTGACCTTGAAAATAAACGAAGTCGCGATCGCCACTCTCGGTTTGCGCTCGAAACAAATGATTGAAAGCAACTTCGTACAGAGTGGCCGCGGAAGCGAACGTAGAGATGTGTCCGCCGATCCCTTCCTGAATCTTGTTGGCGCGGACCACCATAGCCAGCGCGTTCCATCGCACCAGGCTCTTGATGCGGCGTTCCATCTCCTGGCTTCCGGGAAATGGCGCCTGCTGCGCAGCTGGGATCGTGTTCTGGTAGGGGGTGGTGGCCGAGAACGGAAGATTCACGCCCGCGGCGCGCCGCGCGTGCAGAGCCAACTGCTGAATCAGGCGTCCCGCGCGCACGGGACCACCCTTCGACAATACGTAATCGAGCGAGTCAACCCACTCACGCGTTTCCAAAACCTCTTGACCGTCAGTTTCCGTCTGAGCCACGTCGAATCTCCGTCTGATTGTTGCGAATACTCCATAATATTCAATTATCAGGAAACTTGCTCGGCGAAAGGCAGATGTCCAGACGTTTTACAATGCTGAAGGTGCGCGCTGAGGAACTGAATCGTTCCTTACTTCTTACACGCGACTCCGCACTCGAGGGCCCGAAATGTTGAAAATTGTGCTGCTCGTCTTGATGGTTGTGATCGTCATATTCGTGGTTCCGCGGCTCTTCTCAGGTTCGCGCGCCACTCCTCCCAGTCCCGGCGACATTGCACCCGATTTCACTTTGCCTTCCCAAGAGGGAGCGGCGATAAGCTTGAAGGATTTTCGCGGCAAATGGGTGGTCCTATATTTCTATCCGAAGGACCAGACTCCCGGCTGCACGCGCGAAGCCCACAACTTCCAGGTTGATCAGCCAAAGTACGATCAGCGCAACTCCGTGGTTCTCGGCGTGAGCGTCGACAGTGTCGATTCGCACAAGAAGTTCTGCGCAAAAGAGGGTCTGAATTTCAAGCTCTTGGCAGATGGTAACGGTGGAGTGAGCAAGGCGTACGGCTCCCTCACTAATCTGGGATTGACGAAGTTCGCCTCCCGGCACACCTTCCTGATTGATCCTGCCGGCAAGATTGCGAAAACCTACACCAGTGTCGATCCTGGCCGGCATAGCGAAGAGGTTCTGGCTGCGCTCGATCAACTTCAGAAACAATAGTGCAGGGTAAACTACTGAAATGGCAACGGCAGCGCGGGATGCGCAACCCATCTCTCAGGATCGAAAAGGTTACCGCTTTCCCCCCGGCTTCCAGCGCAATCTTTTATGGTTCGCGTTACGCAAGTTTCGCCCGGCAAATCCCATCATTCTCTTTCAACATCTGGCTAAGACCTACGGCGATATCGCGCATTACAAAATTGGACCTCATCACATCGTATTCCTGAACCATCCTGACTACATCCGCGAAGTGCTGGTGGTACAGAACGACAATTTCATCAAGGAACGCACCGTGCAGCGCACCAAAATGTTGCTTGGCGAAGGCATGATTACGGCTGAGGGCGCCGCGCACCGGGCGCAACGGCTGGCGGCTCAGCCCGCGTTCCACCGGCAACGTATCGGTGAATATGGCGGCGTCATTGTGGAAGAATCAGCCCGGCTTCGCGATTCGTGGAAAGCCGGCGAACGCCGTGATATTGCGGTCGACATGATGCACCTCACGCTCAATGTTGTAGCCCGTACATTGTTTGCGGCCGATCTACGCGACGAAGTCTACGAGCTTGTTGCCGCCATCAATCGCATCATGGGTCTCTACAATTTCCTGGTCATGTTGCCGGCCGCCGAATGGCTGGTACACTTGCGTCCACCTGGGCTGGCTGCATTTGTTCGAGCGCGTAAGCGCATCGACGCCGTTGTCTACAGAATGATCGATGCGCACCGGCGCAGCGGCCGCGATAGCGGGAGCCTGCTTGATCTCATGCTGGCTGCGTCCCCTGTCAACAACGAAGCTTCACGGCAAGCTTTGCGGGATCAGGTCATCACCATTTTTCTTGCGGGCTACGAAACCGTTGCCAATGCGCTGTCATGGACGTGGTACCTGCTATCCGAGAATCCAGAGTGTGAAGCCAAGCTTCATGAAGAAGTAAATTGCGTTCTCGCGGGCAGATTGCCTGGGGCCGCGGACGTTCCCAACCTTCGCTATGCGGAAACTGTGATGGCGGAGTCGCTGCGGCTTTATCCACCGGCGTGGGCTATGGGCCGTTACGCGCGCAATGACTTCACACTGGGTGAATATTTTCTTCCCGCCCGCACCACCGTGCTGATCAGCCAGTTTATTACTCAGAGAGACCCGCGGTACTTTCCCGATCCTTTGCGATTCGACCCCGATCGATTCTCTGCGGAGGGCAAAGCGCGGCGCACAAAATTTACTTACTTTCCGTTTGGTGCGGGCGCGCGGCAGTGCATTGGAGAATCGTTTGCCTGGATGGAAGGTGTTCTGATCCTCTCGACACTCGCGCAAAAATGGAAACTACGCTTGGCTCGGGGCCACGGGATTGAGCCACAGCCGCTCATCACTCTCCGCCCTAAATATGGAATGCTGATGGAAGTCGTGCCACGCTAAGAGGAGCGATCGACGAACGATCAGGGTTCTGGCAGCACAAGATGTCCACGCTTCAAAGTAGAGATGACAGGCCTTGTTCTAAGCGAGCACGTTCAGGCTGCTGGAGCTTCCGTACACACTTTCTAATAGGGCAGTGGTGTTATCCGTGCTGCTGGATGAAGCTGTGTCCGCATTCAACGTGGAGAGAATTCCTTCGACGAGTTGAAGGCTTTGCGACGCGGCGGTAGCCTCGTTCACTTGCGCCGCCGAGGCAGAGGTTTTCAAATCGCCCAAAACCGTGGCGAACGCTGACTGCGCCGAAGAGAGGTCGCCAGAACTCAAGGCGCTGCCCAGAGTGGACAGATCGGTCGAGAGCTGAGAATTACTCGACAACGTGCTTCCGGTAGTGGTCGCCGAGTTTTGAAACAGCGCTTGCAGAGTTTGGAAGGCTGACTGCGCACCATTCACGTCGCCCGATGCAAGGCTTTGTTGCAGGCTCTGCAAGGCCTGCTGCTGAGTGGAATTACTGGCCGCTAGCACATCCTGGCTGAGACCTGCGGCAGAAATCGAACTGATTGACATGGTTCCTCCGGTCGGTTCCCGTCGCTCGCAGTTTGTCACGAGAGTTGGCGCACGACGACCTGTCCAGGTCATCGGCACGATTCGTCCAAAGCTTTAGACGGGCGGATCCGCGTGAGGATAAAATTTGTTTTTGTCGCTAAACAAACGGCGCGAGCCGTTGTTATAGCATTAGAGATCACTATTCCGGTTTCACAGCGACCCACTTTTTGCCAGCGTATAACTTATAACCCGATCCATCTTCCGCCAACTTAAGCGGTACGGCTCGCTTCACTGCCGCGTCTGTCTGGTAGGGAACTTCGAGAGCATCTTGGTTTGCTACATTCATCGCGACGAATTTATCGGCGGCAAATCCAAAGCCGTAAGCTCCCGGCGGCAGTTCAGATCCGCCTATGCTCAACTTGGATTCAGTGATGAGCATGCCTTGATATTTCTGCTGAATCGCGGTGGAGTAGCCCGAAGCATCCACCAGCGCGGCGAAGGTGAACTTCCCGGCCGCGGTTTCAAACCCAGCCGCGTTCCTGAGTTGCGTCGGCGCTTTCTGCCCGGCGAAGAAGAACTCCGTCGGAACCACTTTGTTGAGTTCTTCCGGGCTCAATAAGTGCCGCGCTACATTCTGCGCTAAGCCTGCGCTGAATAATACAACTACAAAGAGACCGACCGCCGGCAAGCGATTGTTCTGCATGGATTCCTCGATCTGCCACGAATATAAAAGACTCACGGGCACTTTAGTCCTTTCACTTGAGCGGCGCAAATCGCCGCGCAGAAACCTTCTCACTTTGGCCGCAAGATTCGGATAGTCCATTCGTCAGCCTTCCGCATAAGCTGTTTTCATTATGACTCTAACTAACCTGACTTCCTCTTGTACCAGCCTCAGTGGCATACTCCCTGAGAAGATTGAAGGCCGAATGCGAATTGCGCAGCCAAAATCGAAGAAGACGACTGGATCGCCAACGGGCGACGAGGAGTCCTGGAAGGCCGTGATCGCACGCGACGGGAACTACGACGGAGAATTTGTCTTCGCCGTCGCCACAACGGGCATTTACTGTCGGCCATCGTGCGCGGCGCGTCGTCCGCGGCGCGAGAATGTGACATTTTTCCCGCGCCCAGATCAGGCGGAACGAGCCGGCTTTCGCGAGTGCCTGCGCTGCCGGCCGAGATCGTTCAGCGGAAATCCGCAGTCCGACGTTGCCAAAGAAATCTGCCGCTACATCGAACAGCATCTCGATGAATCCATCACGCTGGAGCGGCTTGGCAAGGCATTTCGGCTGAGCCCGTTTCATTTACAGAGGCGATTTAAGGCGGCGATCGGAATCACTCCGCGGGAATACGCAGATTCTTGCCGGATGCGCCAGCTCAAACGCAACCTGCAATCGGGCGACAACGTGACCCGTGCTATGTACGACGCGGGTTATGGCTCCAGCAGCCGTCTTTACGAGAAGACAGCCTCGCAGCTCGGCATGACTCCTGACAACTATCGCCGCGGCGCGATCGCTGCCACGATTCGCTACGCCTGTGCCGATTCACCACTCGGACGAATGTTGATCGCGGCCACCCAGCGCGGTATCTGCTCGATCCAGTTCGCAAGCTCCGATGGTGAATTGATCGAGGGCCTGAAGCGCGAGTTTCCTTTTGCCGTGCGTAAGCCGGATGAAGGAGGATTGCAAACCTGGATCGCCGCGCTGCTCGCGAAAATGACGGGCAGGGAATTGGATGCAAACTTGCCGCTGGATATTCGCGCCACAGCATTTCAGCGGCGCGTCTGGAATTACCTGCGGTCGATTCCTTTCGGCGCGACGCGATCTTACAGCCAGGTGGCAAAAGCGATTGGCCAGCCGACCGCCAGCCGGGCAGTGGCGCGCGCCTGTGCTACCAATCCCGTTGCGGTTGCAATTCCGTGCCATCGCGTGGTTCGCGCAGACGGCAATAACAGCGGCTATCGCTGGGGCGTAGAACGTAAGAAGGCGTTGCTTGATCTGGAAAAATCTGTCGTCGTGCAGGCATAACCTTCTGCGTCTTTAAGTAGCTCGGGCAATCTCTCGGTTTCGAACCATTGCCCAATTCACCAGCGCCAATGCGATCGTGGCAATCACAATCAAGGACTGTCCAAAGTCCACGCGCGTGACCAGAATGATGCAAAGAGTCACTCCCAGAGCTGCAAAGAAATTTCCCGCCGGCAATTTGAACATTGCCCCGTCCGGTTGCCGGCGCCGCAGCACGGGCAGCGCCGCGCAGCCGACGCCGTAATACAGAAGCCGCGCCACGGCGGAGAGCGTTACATTCCATTTGAATTCGCCGATCAGGGCGAAACCCCAAACCAGCACCGCGAAAACGAGAATCGAGACATACGGCGTGTGGAAGCGCCGATGCAGAGCGGCAAAGGCTTTGGGGAAATCCCCTTGCTCGGCTTGAGCGAAGAGCACGCGTGGCATGGCGAGAATCTTCGCGCTGAGGTATCCGTAGAAAGAGATCAGCGCGCCGATGGCAACCAGTGCCGCACCTAGCGGACCAATCGCAATACGCGCCACCTCGGCCAGAGGACGCGGGCTATGCATGGCATTCGGCAAGACTCCAATGACCACCCACTGAATGAGTGCGTAGATCACAGTGCAAAGCAGCAAGGCTATGAAGAGTGCGAACGGCGCGTCGCGACGGGGATTCTTCGCTTCGCTCATGGGGGCAAGTGCGGTCTCGAATCCGCCGTAAGCGAAGACCAGAAGCAGCGCCGCTTTCATCCATTGCCCGATACTCGACGAAACGGCGGCCGACGCGGTAGCAGTTTGCCAATGCTGACTGTGAAGCACGACCAGGCCAAGCAAGATCACCGCAAATAGTGGAACCAACTTGGCCGCGGTAAACAGATTGCTGACCTGCGCTCCGGCATGCACACCGCGAATGTTAATGAAGGCCAAAAAGCCGACCAACGCAGTGAGGATCAAAGCGCGGGGTATGGGATCTCTCGCATGCGGCCAGAACTGGCCAAGATAGATGACAAACAAGTTGGCATTGGCGGCAGGCGCGGCCACTTGTCCCAGCCAGAGCATCCATGCCGTTTGTATACCCATGAAACGCCCAAAGGCGACGCGAGCATAGAGATATGGACCGCCTGCTTCCTGAAAGCGCGATGCAACTTCCGCAAAGCAACCCATGATTACGCCCGTTCCCGCACCCGCCGCGAGCACTGCGTATGGGCTGTATTTGCCGATGATGTCGGCCACGGCGGAAGGCAGCCCGAAGATGCCACTGCCAATAATGGAGTTGACGACCAGCGCTACCAGGCTCCAGCGGCCAATCGCGCGCACCAAATTGTGGTTAGGTATTCGTGACGCGATCGAGGCAATTTCCGGCATGGCGCGTTTGTATCACAAATGAGTAATCCTCGAAAAAAGCGGTGCCAGAATTCTCATGCTTGCTCTGGTGACGTTGGAGCAGATCGCGACTGCACCATTGGCCGCATGAGCGAAGGAGCCCGGACCGGAATGGTTGTTGCGGCAGCGCAAATCGAAGTAATGAGCCGCTAAAAGCCTTGGTCGGCGCGGACTTCAGTGCCATCGCCACAATGGGCATCGGTCGCCAGACCAAAGTAATTGCTTGAATTACGAAAGCGCATGATCGTGGGACATCTATCCGCTCAACCTTCGCGATGAGATGTTACATCGACACGATGGCCATAGGAATCGATCCACAGATGGACGACCTTCATACGCGAATGATACGAGTTACCGAAGATTTGCGCGTGATTCAGCGCGAGCTGAATTGCGCTGCCATGCAGGCGCCCAGCGATCCGGAATTGATGGAGGCTCTGAGCGCTCTGCCCGAGACCGAAGCCATCCAGGTTTTATGCAAGTCGCTCGACCAGATGCGCCATTTCCTTTGGTTCTACACCCAGGTGATGAGCAATGAGCCTGAGCTCGGCGACAAGCTTCGCCAGTCGAACGCGTCGAAAACCGTCGAAGACGGCAACGGCAATGTGGATACTTCGTTTCTCGACCAGCTTACCCGTGCCGATGAGGCGCTGCTGTTGCGTTACATGGCCGAAGCGAAAGAACGGAAACCGAACTAAGACACCACTCCGCGCACGATTGTTCTTCTTACCTCTCCCTCAGGACTGAGCAGCACAAGGTTAGCTTCCACGCCAGCAACGATCCTTCCATGATGCGTGAGTCCTGCTGCGGCCGTTGGATTCAGGGTTGCGGCACGGATCGAATCCTGCAAATTCCAGCCCGCGAATTGTCTTACATTGCGCACTGCCTGATCCATGGTGAGCACACTGCCGGCAAGTTTGTCGCCCGCCTCGCCAGCAACTGTGCAGCGTCCGTTTCTAACCTCGACTTGTATAGGCCCGAGTCGGTAGATGCCGTCAGGCATGCCAGCGGCAGCCGTTGCATCGGTAATGAGCACCGCGCGATCGATGCCTTTGGCGCGGAGGAAAAGTTTCACAACTTCGGGCGCGACATGAATTCCATCCACAATGATGTCGGCAGTCAACTGCTCGCTGGTCAAAACTTCGCCAAGAATGCCTGGTTCCCGATGATCCAGTGGACGCATGGCATTGAAGGTGTGAGTGGCGTGGCGAGCACCGGCCTTCACCGCAGCCTGCGCGGCTTCCAGATTGGCATCAGAGTGACCGATGCTCACACAAACTCCGCGCCGCGCCGCTTCCGCGATCACCTCGAGTGCACCAGGAAGCTCTGGTGCGATGGTCATCATGCGCACGTGACCGCGCGCTGCCTGCCAAAGGCGGTCAAATACGCCCAGTGTGGGCTGAACCAGATTTTCCGGAGGATGCACCCCGCGGCGCTTGTGACTCAGAAACGGTCCTTCCAGATGAATGCCCAGTGGAAGAGCCTGAACGGTGCCGCCATGATTCGTGTGAAAATTCTGGGCCGTCTCGATCGCGTCCGCGATTCGTCCTAGAGCGGAGTAAGTTTGGGCGAGCGGAGCAGTGACCGTGGTGGGGAAGTAACCGGTAACCCCGTGCGTCGTCAGAAATCCATTGAGACGCGGCAGTTCAGTGGCACCCGCCAGCATGACATCAATTCCGGCGCCTCCGTGCATGTGAATGTCGACAAAACCCGGCGCCAGAATGGCATGAGGATCATCGCGGGTGAAATCAACGACGGTTGCCGCATTCGGAATCTCTTGCTCGGATCGAGAGGAAATACTGGCGATGAGGCCGTCCTCGATAAACACCAGAGGACTTACGATCTCTTCCCGCGGAGTATAGAGACGATGAGCGCAGAGAACAATCATGATTGGTTAATGGTGCGCGATTATTTTCGTCGCATTCCTTCCGATTTCGCTGCGGCACCAGTGTAACGCGAAAGACGAATGACTCGGAGAGACCGAGTTGCCAACTCGACGAATGTTATAATCTGTATGCTTGTCGAGAAGTCAGAGCGCGAATGGTATGGCTTTTCCAATTTCATTCGCAGCCTCGTCGGGGAGTGGCTCAGCCTGGTAGAGCACCTGGTTCGGGACCAGGGGGTCGGAGGTTCAAATCCTCTCTCCCCGACCAATCTTATCAACCGCAGAGCGAGACGCCGGCAAATGATCGTCTTGATAATAGTCGTGAGAACGAGTATCGTGGAACCAGATGAAAGGGACGATCAAGCCGGAAAAGGAGAAGCGCGGCGTCGGCTCCCCAGAAGAGGCAGTGTTTCTGGAGCTGCTGCGCACCACCGATATGCTATCGCGCGGGCTGGTGCAGGTTCTCAAGGTCGAGGACGTCTCTTCGACGCAATACAACGTGCTGCGGATTCTTCGCGGCGCCCCGCAGGGCCTTCCTTGTGGAGAGATTGCCAGCCGGATGATTACGCGTGACCCGGATGTTACCCGGCTGCTGGACCGGCTGGAGAAGCGTGAACTGATCTCGCGGTGCCGCGAAACCGAAGACCGGCGAACGGTGCGCGCCCGGATCGCGCCTCAAGGCCTAAAGCTCCTGGCTCGGCTGGACGAACCGGTGCAGGCGGCCCATCGCAAACAGTTAGGTCATCTGGGGCGGCGGCGCCTGCAGGCGTTGGCCGATCTTCTGCGGATTTCCCGCAGCCAAGTGACGTGATTTCTTTGGTTTAACAGTCGTTGCAACGAATATTGGTGCAACGCATCTAATCGTTTGAAAGGAACCTCCCATGAACACAAGTGTTGAGCCACGATCCGCCACTACCACCACCTGGAACCTCGACCCGGTTCACTCCGTTGCCGAGTTCAAGGTGAAACATATGATGATTTCCAACGTGAAGGGCCAGTTCACCCGCATCAAAGGCAGCCTAAATCTGGACGAAGCGAATGTGACGAATTCCCGCGTCGAGGCATCGATCGAGGCCGCCTCGATTAATACGCGCGACGAGCAGCGCGACGCGCATCTCAAGAGCGCTGATTTCTTTGACGTGGAAAAGTTTCCCACTCTCGCCTTCAAGTCCACACGAGTAACCCGCGTGGCCGACGGAGAGCTGGCTGTTGCCGGGGACCTGACCATCCACGGCGTGACCCGTAATATGGTCTTCAATGTCGAAGGACCAACTGCATCGGCCAAAGATCCTTGGGGCAACATCCGCAGGGGTCTATCCGCCACGGCAAAGATTAATCGCAAAGACTACGGGCTTACCTGGAACTCCGCGCTTGAGGCGGGCGGGCTTCTGGTCGGCGACGAGATCACCATCACTCTGGAACTCCAGTTCGTCAAGGCCTGAACGATTTGCCGCGCAACCCGAGCGGCCGTGATGTGCGGCGCAGAAAAGAGGAACAATTATGTCACTCCGACCAGTTAAGCAGATCATTCAACCGAAACCGACGATCGAGGGCGCCGGGGTAAAGTTGCAGCGCGCCTTCGGTTTCGGAAAGACAAAAGAATTCGATCCCTTCTTGCTGCTGGACGATTTTCGCAATGAGAATCCAGCGGATTACCAGGCGGGATTTCCCTGGCATCCGCACCGCGGGATCGAGACGATCACGTATGTGCTGGCCGGCTCAGTCGAGCACGGCGATAGCCTCGGCAACAAGGGCAAGATGACCGCGGGCGATGTGCAGTGGATGACAGCCGGCAGCGGCATTCTCCACCAGGAGATGCCGAAGGGTGATCCGCAAGGGCGCATGCATGGTTTCCAGCTATGGTCGAACCTGCCTGCGTCGCTGAAAATGACGGATCCGCGCTATCAGGATATTCCGTCGAGCGCGATTCCTGAAATAACCGACGACGACGGCACCCGTGTACGCGTCATCTGCGGAGAATTCTGGGGCAAGAGAGGGCCGGTGGAGGGCGTCGCCGCCGATCCGAATTACCTGGATATCTCGGTTGCTCCGGGCCAGCGGAAACGGCTCAAGGTCGAGACCACGCGTAACGCATTCGCCTACGTGTTCGCCGGCTCGGGCACATTCCGGGATGCTTCGGATCCGCGCGCGGTTCTGACGGAACAAGCCGCCGATCCCAAGGCACCGGCCAGGTACGACGTCAGCAACCACTCCCTGGTGCTGTTCGATCGCGGAGACGAGCTGACCGTGCAGGCCGGACCCGACGGGATTCGTTTTCTGCTGGTATCTGGCAAGCCGATCGAGGAGCCCGTGGCTTGGTACGGCCCGATCGTGATGAACACTCAGGAGCAGCTGCGCCAGGCGGTGGCTGAACTGCAAAGCGGCGAGTTCATTAAGCATCGCTGAGTCGGCTCCCAAACTCTTGGATTCTGCAATTCGAAATACTTTGCTGATTGCCAAGTGGGAGACCACGCTTGAATTTTGAAACCATCCCGCGCGCTCTGCGCGGTACAATGGTCTCCTTCCATTGATCCAACGGGTGACGCCATTTCAGAAAATCATTGCGAGCAGGAGAAGCGATCCTAACCATGCGAAGTCCACTTCGACTGCTTCTT
>JBAVQD010000186.1:0-57112 GCA_049693675.1 Candidatus Sulfotelmatobacter sp.
CTTATGTATAGTAGCGAACTACCCACTCAGCTACGCAGCACGGCTTGTCGCTACCCTCGACTTCCACTCTCGCATAAAAAACTGCTTCCAGCGCATCAGGCACGTCTTTTAGCGATTGAAGAGTGAAGCGCACCCGAATCTTAGAGCCGGCGCGGACAGCAGAAGGGAATCGAACTCGATTCAAGCCGTAATTGATGCTCATGCGGACACCGCCTCGAATCTGAATTGCCTCCTTCATAAACCGGCTCAGCAGCGACAAGGTCAAGAACCCGTGAGCGATTGTGGTCCCATAGGGAGACTCACGCTCGGCTCGTTCGCGGTCTAAGTGGATCCACTGGCGGTCCTCGGTAACTTCAGCGAACTGCTCAATTCGTTCCTGGGCGATGGGGAACCAGTCCGTCAGGGCGAGTTCGCGACCTACTAAGTCTCTTAAGGAATGGGGTGTTTCCAGGACAAGCGGCACTGATGTCTCCTCTCGATCTTGCCGCATCTTTTCTATCTTTACTTCCCGCGCGAGGAACGCGAGGCACGACGAGCCCTCGGCGCGCGAGCTGAGTTCTGGCGTCCAGGTTCGACGCCCGGCGTCCGAACCACGGGCGCATCCAGCATCATATAAGTAACGATGGCCGTTCCAATCGCACGCCCACTTTCATCGCTGAGATCCACGTTACCCACACACAGCGTAGAGCCGACGCGAAGAAGGTGCGACCGGGCAAAGATGCGGCCTTCCGTCACTGGCAGGAAGTAGTTGATCTTTAACTCCACGGTGGTGATCCGACGCCGCCCACCGAAGTGGCGCTGGATGGCAAAGCCCACAGCTGCGTCGGCCATGGCTGCGGCGATGCCGCCGTGGGCTGCCCCAGCGCTGTTTCGCAAGTCGTCGCGAAGCGTGCAGTCGATCGTAATGCCGTCGCGGTGCACGCGGCGGAGCCGCATCCCGAGCAAGTTATTGAACGGGACTCTGGTTAGGGAATCGCGGGTTAAGGAATCGCGGAGTTGTCGAAGCGTCATCTCTTGTTAGCCAATCTTGTCACCCAGGGCCTGCGGCACACTCCACTTCCTGAGTTCCAGTTTCGCGATAGCTTCGGTGTGCACTTCGTCCGGACCATCGGCCAAACGCAGTGTGCGCACATTCGCCCAGGCGCCGGCGAGAAAGGTGTCCTGGGAGACGCCGGCACCTCCGTGAGCCTGAATCGCGCGGTCCAACACTCGCAGACAGGCATTCGGCGCCACAACTTTGATCATCGCGATCTCGGCGCGTGCTTCTTTGTTTCCCAGCGTGTCCATCATGTAGGCGGCTTTCAAAGTCAGAAGACGTGCCTGCTCGATCTCCATGCGGGATCGCGCAATGTCGGCCCGCAGGGTGCCTTGCGCGGCCAGCGGCTTACCAAAGGCCACGCGCGCCTGCACTCGCTTACACATAATTTCGAGGGCCCGTTCGGCCACGCCGATGCAGCGCATGCAGTGGTGAATGCGCCCCGGACCCAGCCGCCCCTGGGCGATTTCGAAGCCTCGTCCTTCGCCGAGCAACATATTCGAGACAGGCACGCGAACATTTTCAAAAGTGATCTCGCCGTGCCCGTGCGGCGCATGGTCATAGCCAAACACCGTCAGCATGCGCTCAATCTTGAGCCCGGCGCTATCCATCGGCACTAGCACCATCGACTGCTGCTTATGGAGCGCGGCCGAGCGATCTGTCTTTTCTGGGTTAGTTCGGTCGGTGCTAGCTCGGTCGGTGTCGGTTCGGCCCGTATCAGTTCGGCCCGTGTCCGTTCGGCCCATAAAGATCGCGACCTTGCAGCGCGGATCGCCCGCTCCCGAGGACCACCACTTGCGGCCATTAATGACATACTCGTTGCCCTGCCGAACAATACTCGCCTCGATGTTGGTGGCATCCGATGAGGCGACCCCGGGTTCCGTCATCGAGAAGCACGATCGAATCTCACCTGCAAGCAGCAGCTTCAACCAGCGTTCTTTTTGCTCCGCGGTGCCGTAGCGGGCGAGCACTTCCATGTTGCCGGTATCCGGCGCCGAGCAGTTGAACACCTCAGGAGCAATAAAACTGCGCCCCATAATCTCGGCCAGAGGTGCATATTCGAGATTCGTCAACCCCGCTCCATGCTCCCCGTCCGGCAGGAACAGATTCCACAGCCCCGCGGCGCGGGCTTTGGGCTTGAGTTCCTCAATTACGGCCGGCGGCGACCAGCGGTTGCGTTCGATCTCATCGTGGCAACGCTGCTCATTCGGATAAATGTGCGCATCCATAAAAACCTGCAAGCGCCGTTGCAGGTCCTGCACTTTGCTGCTGAACGAGAAATTCATGTCTGCCGCCTGTCTCCTATTTACCCGTGAAAGCAGCGGGACGCTTCTCCAGAAAGTGCGCGACACCCTCTTTGAAATCCGCTGTGCGGAAACACGCCATCATCTCGCGCACGGAAATGTCGAAAGCTTCCGCGAGCGGTTGCGACATGGCCTCGTATACCTGGCGCTTGATGATGCGCAACGAGCGCGGGCTCACCGTGGAAGCCAGTCCTTGGGCATACTCCTGGACTTTTTCGAGAAAGGTTTCCTGGGGAAAAACTCGATTCACCAATCCCATGCGCAGTGCTTCGGCGGCATCGATGGTCCGGGCAGAAAACAGCAGGTCGAGAGCGTTTGCAATTCCAATGATCCGAGGCAACATCCAGGCCATTCCATACTCGGCTATCAGCCCGCGCCGCGCGAATGTGGTGCTGAAGCGGCTTGCATCCGAGGCCAGCCGCAGATCGCAATAGAGAGTGATCACCAAACCAAGGCCAACCACCGGCCCGTTAACGGCGGCAATCACCGGCTTCCCGATCGCCGGGAAATACGAGTATTTCTTCTGAAAATCAGCCGGCACGCCCTCGCGCCGTTTGCCTTCGTTGTGCAATGCGTGCTCGCGGTTCCGATCATCCAAATCCCGGTAATCCAAGCCGCGATCCGCCACCGCACTCAGCAGTGACATGTCAGCGCCTGCGCAAAAGCCCCGCCCAGCACCCGTCAGCACGATCACGCGGACCTCGTCGTCCTGCTCGGCGTTCTCCATGTGCGAACGCACTTCGCTTTCCATCAGCGCCGTCCAGGCGTTGAGTTTGTCGGGCCGATTCAAAGTAATCGTGGCTACTCGATTGGCTACGTTATAAAGCGTCTCCTGAGTTGGCATGACGCGCGATTATATAGAATCAGCTTGCGATAGTCACTATCATGTCATAGCGACTATCGAGATACGGAAGAAGGTCAGTCGAATTAATTGACGCATACTCGCGGGATCCCCGAAAACCCAATCGCTCTATTTCTTCCCAGGATTCCAGCCAGGAATAATCGATCGTTCGATTGGTTCGTAATTGGCGGGAAGGAAAACCCTGAGAAAAGCCCAGAGGAGAATCCGCCCGTGCAGAACGCTATTTGTAAATCCACTGGGAACCCTTTCGTGGTTCATGGTTTTTCTTCTTCCATCCATTCAAATATTGATCGAGCAGGGTTAAAAAGTAACCTATAATGTGCAGCATAACCTTGGCGCGTCGAACCTTGGCGCGAATGGAAGCTGACATGGCCTGGCAAGGACTCCGCTCCGACGGAACCCAATATTCCATCGCGATCGTCTCCGACGAAGAGTCTGTCTTCCCGGAGCTCTGCCGCTTCCTGGCCGACACCTTCAGCGCGGTCCTAGCCAAGAACGAAGAACAGATTCAGGGTCTGGTCAGCAACCCGCAACTGGACGGCATCGTACTGGATCTCGACAGCATTGGGGACGGCACCGCCGATGGCCTGGATGTAGTGCAGGAGTTGCGGCAGGTTCGGGAGGACATCGTTCTGGTGGCGATGACCCGCTCCACCGACCGCCGCGTGCCGCTGAAGGCGAGTCAGGCCGGTGCCGACGAGTTCTTCCTGGTTCCTGTGAACCTGCCGGAACTGCAAGTGGTGCTGGCGCGCGCGATTGAAAAACGCAGCCTGCTCCAGGAAGGACGCCGCTTGCGCGAGCAGGTGGAAAGCAAGTCCGCCTTCTGCGGCATGATCGGCTGTAGCGTGCCCATGCAACGGGTCTACCAGGCGGTGCAGGCGGTCGCTGACAGTAACGCCACGGTTCTGGTACGCGGAGAAAGCGGCACTGGCAAAGAACTGGTGGCGCAGGCCATCGTGCAGTCCGGCGACCGCCGGGATAAGCCTTTCATCTGCCTGAATTGTTCCGCGATTCCCGAGAGTCTGATCGAGTCCGAACTGTTCGGACACGAGAAAGGCGCATTTACAGGGGCTGAAACGGCCAAGGCCGGACTGATTGAGATGGCCCACACGGGAACGCTATTTCTCGACGAGATCACCACTCTCGACCCGAATCTGCAGGCCAAATTATTGCGCGTGCTGCAGGAGCACGCCACCCAGCGGCTGGGTGGACGGGCGGTGAAGAAGATCGATTTCCGTCTCATTGCCGCGACCAATGACGATCTTGAGGACATGGTTCACAAAGGCCGCTTCCGCGAGGATCTTTTCTACCGCATCAA
This sequence comes from Candidatus Sulfotelmatobacter sp., assembly GCA_049693675.1. Classification (GTDB taxonomy): domain Bacteria; phylum Acidobacteriota; class Terriglobia; order Terriglobales; family Acidobacteriaceae; genus Sulfotelmatobacter. Next base: position 4,521 of record JBAVQD010000186.1, read on the forward strand.
CGTGGTCCCAATCGTCATTCCTCCGCTGCGCGACCGGGAGGGCGACCTGCCGCTGCTGCTGGACCACTTCCTTCGCGTCTACTGCGCAGCTAACAAGAAACCTCTCAAGCAACTGCAACCGGAGGTGATTGGAATCCTCGAGGACTATCCCTGGCCGGGGAACGTGCGTGAGTTGGAAAACATTGTGCAGCGCATGGTGCTGATGAACGACAGCTCGTTCATCGCCGCCCATCATCTTCCGCAACACCTGCTTTATTCCAGCGCGGCCAGCCAGGAGGCCATCCTCATCCCGGAGAGTGGAGTGGATTTCGATGCCGAGATGGAGCGGATCGAGATGGCCTACCTGAATGCCGCCCTGCGTCGCACGGGAGGGAAGAAGTCGGCGGCGGCGGAACTGCTGCGGCTCGATCCCCAGCGCATGAAGTATCTGTGCCGCACCCTTAAAATCGAAACGGAGGCAGCTTCCGGCAAGGGGCAAAAGGTTAATAAATAACCCATCGAGGGTCAATTTTTAACCCAGGTGCAGAAATTCATCTGCGGAAACTGCGGCCTGAGGCAAGCCGCTCTCTGTATCTTATTGATTCTAAGAGAGCGGCATCCTGCTGGATCCTCTCTCGGAGTTTGGCGACTCTCTTGCTATGTACAAGATCGCGTGGTAGCAGAAAAAATCCGGTTCACCTACGAGGAGATCACAATGTCGATTCAGAAAAAGTCCTTGATCAGCAGACTGAACGCAACCAAGAAGGCCAATGTAGCCAGCGCAACTCTGGCCGATGTGACGCCGGCTACCGCCAGTGCCAAAACCGAGAAAATGGTGAAGATGGTCAAGATGGTGAAGATGGTGAAGATGGCGAAGTACGCAAAGCTCGCGAAGCTGGCGAAGCGCTAGGTTCGAGCACGTTCGGGGACAGAAAGGCCGCCTTGGGGGGCGGCCTTTACTTATCGCAGTAGGCTTTGGTGTGCAACTCGTTCGGCTTGGGAGGTTCGGCCCCGGAAGGGCCGCCTCACCAGACCTTGCGGCCGAAAAAGTTGGCCACATCCTGTGCGACAAGTCCAGCCAGACTGCGGCGGCGTCCGTAGAGCCGGGCTGTGCCGGCCATTCCCGGCCTCAGTACACCATCCTCATTCGGAACCAGCAGGTCCACCACATAGAAGTTGGGCGGGCGGGTGCCTTGGTACTGGCCTACGTCCTCCAGGCCCGGCGCCAGTTGCGAGTTCAAGGGAGCGACGCTGACGACGCGCGTATCCCGCTTGCTTGAAATGCCATCCACCTGCAGGCGCGCTTCCGATCCTACCCGAAATTTATAAATCTCGTGTTCAGAAACGTAGATGCGGACTTGCAGGTTGCGGAGATCGGCGACTTCGGCAAGTTCAGTCCCGGCAGGAGCGTAAGCGCCCACATGGTCCCGCACGCGAGGTGTAACCACCACGCCCGAGATAGGGCTGACGAGACTCAGGTGGGCCGCTTCGGACTCGAGTTCGATCGTCTGCTGAGTCAAGCGGTCCCGCTCCTGCGCCGCGGCGCCGAAGTCGGCGTTGCGCAGTGCAGCGGATTGTGCCCGTCCCGTGGCCAATGCGAGTTCCGCTTTGCTTTCGGCCAATTTCGACTGCAGGGGCAGGTTGCGCAGGTGAACCACCGAGGCGCCCGCCACGACCGGCTGACCTTCATCCGCGTACACCGCGACCACGGTGCCCGGCACAGCAGTGCGCAGGACGGCATGCTGAGCAGCCTCAAGGGCGAAGCGGCCTGAGGCGGACTCGTGCCACAACGGCAGCAGCAGCGCCACGGTCGCCACGGCAGCGATGGCCAGAGTGCGAATCGGCTTGAACCACGCCCATACGCGATCCTTCTTGTCGAGATAGACGAATTTCATAAAGTTGAGCAGCACGCGGATGCGCGACCTGAAGATGAGTCCAGCGGTGACGAGTTCCGGAATGAACGACCACTCCGGATTGAAGTTGCGAAACACATTGCCCACGAACCGGGCTACTACATAAAGGACGGTGTAGCTATATAGGCCGGAAAGAATCGCGTAGATGCCATAGCCCAGCCGGCGTTTCCGGGGAACGTAAGGCACGTCCACCGGCAGGCCCCAGAGGTGGCGCTTCACCCAGGCGGAAACGAACGCCGTGGATGCCTCTTTCAGGTCCACAATGCCGAGGATTTCGCAGAGCATGTGGTAGCCGTCGAGTTTGATCAGCGGATTCCAGTTGATGAGAGCTGCGGAGATTCCGGTGATCAACATCAAAACGTAAGCCGCGTTGTGCAGGGCGGTGTCGGGCGGAGTGCCCCACCACAGCGGCGTAGCGATGGCATAGATCATCAGCTCCGCCCACACGCCCGCCAGGGCAATGATCAGCCGCTCGTAGCGAGTTCCCTTAACGTCACCTTCGGTGGTATCGGTATAGAAAGCGGGAGCCAGAAAGATGAGGGCGAAGCCCATCGCCGGGACGCGGCCACCGTAATGTTTGCAGGCGTGGCCGTGGCCGAGTTCGTGAAATCCAAGCACTCCCACGGCCTGCAGGTAGAACAGGATCACGTCTCCCCAGGACTTGTCGGCGAAGTTGTAAAACTCCAGAGTGTCGCGGCCGATCTCTGACCAGTGCGTAATGGTGATTCCGGCCGAGAATCCGAACGCCACCAGGGTCAGCAGCGTGAACCAGGGTGAATAAAAATAACTGGTGTACTTGTAGACCCAGTCGAGAAACTTGTCAGGATTGACCGCGGGAAAAAGGATGAGCGACAGGTCGCCGTACCGGCTTTTCTTTTTCAGCAGCTTGCGCCGTTCCTCGACGCTTTTCTGCATAAGAACAATATTTTTTTCCTGCGGCGTTTTGTACCAGAAGTCCAGCGCCTCCAGTTCGGCGCTAAAGTCTCGGACCTGCTCCGCGCTGTACTCCGAGCGCGCCTGCTGCGAATAGAGTTTGGCGATTTCGTCGTAGTTGCGTTTGCCATCGAAGAGTTGAATCAGCGCCCAATTCTGCGGGGGGAACTTGTACATCGCCTCCGCGCTCGGGACGTAGACGCGGAATACTGCCTTGCCGTCCTCGATATGCTCGCGAAAAACCATGTCGGTCGCGATCCGGGGATACCGCTCCGCGATCATGCGCGCGGGCATCTCGGGTAGCGCCGCGTTGAGAGCTTCGGTAATGTTCATTGAATGACGCTCATGAGACTCGGACGATATTCATCGCGTGCGTTCCTTCGGGAAACTCATTGCAGGTTGTCGAGGCGGACGCTGGCCGTCATGCCGGGGCGAAGCTGGCCCGACGCACCCACCACCTCCACCAGTATCTCGACCGTTCCGCTCGCTGGGTCGACCACGGGACTCACTTCGATCACTTTGGCCACATGCTTCTCCTCGGGAACATCGGGAGAAACCAGCGGCACCTGGTGACCCTTGTGCAGGCGGCCGAGATACTTCTCAGGCAAAGTGAAACGCAGGCGCAGCGGCGCTTCGGCAGTCACCCAGAACATGCGATCTCCTTTCGCCACCTGCTGTCCGGCGCGCACGTAGCGGCGCGCGACCAAACCATCGAAGGGCGCGGAGATGCGTGTCTTTTCCAGATCCAGCTCCAGGGAGCGTTCCGTCTGGCGGGCGTCGTTGAGCAATTCGCGCACGCGCAGGATGTCCCAGGTTTCAGATTCCGCCTTAAACTTGGCGTGTTCGAGTTGCTCTTTGGTGAGGATCTCGGCGTCCCACATTTTCTGGGCGCGGTCGTAGTCAGCCTGCATGACTTTGGCTTCGGCTTCCCAGTTCTTCAGGTCCGCCTCAATACTGCGGGTGCGGGCGCGGGCGGCTTCCAGGTTGGCGGTAATCTGCCGGTCGTCCAGTTGTGCGAGCAGAGTTCCAGCGTGGACTCGTTGTCCCGGCTCGACCGCGATGCTGGTGACAATGCCATCGTGCTGCGCGTCGACATCCACTTCGTGCTCTACCACCAGCGGGCCCGAAACGACGATCGGATCGGCCTTGGGAGCAGGCGTGGGAACTTGCGCCGCGAACGGATCTGCCGAGGCCGCGCTGGCAACACCGGGTGCACTCTCGCGGCAACCCGCGCCCAGCAAAGTGAGCGCCAGCACGAGCCCGACTGCGAACCAATGTTTACGGACCATATCCTCCCCCGAAGACGCTTACCGTGGCCAGCCTACAGGCCGAGCTTTACAGGCCAAACCACGACCACAGATGCGAATAAATCCAGATTCCGGCGTGGCGAAAAATCACGTAGCCCGCCGGATACCATCCTGCGCTGACCTTGCCGCGACCTTCCATCCCGGCGCGGATCGCACCGTCCGCATTGGGGATCGCGACCCGGGCAAAGAAAACCCTGGACTCGCCCTGCACGACGCCGACCGGGCTGACCACCTCAACAGTTCCGCGAAATGTTCGCATGGGATAGCTGTTCAATTTAACGGCGCCGGCCGCACCCACGCGCAGCAGGCTGGTATCGGTGTAGTCGATGGCCACGTCCGCCAGCACGCTCGAAGTGTCCACGACCTCGGCGAAGCTGTCGCCATATTGCAGGCGGCGCCCGGTCATGTCCGCGACGTGCGGAGTCGCGATGGTGCCGTCGATCGGCGAACGCAGCTTTGTCTGGTCGAGCCGCGCGCTCGCGCGGTCCACCTCCGACTTCCAGTAATCGGCCTGCACCCGCTGAATCCCGCCTTCGCTCCCGTCATTGCCGGCGAGGGCACGATTCATGTGCAACAGCGCCGTCTGGTACTTCGCTTGCGCCTGCCCTAATGCCGAACGATATTCCCAGTCCTGCAGTTCGGCGATGACTTGTCCCTGCGTGACTTTTTCTCCTTCATGCACCAGCACGCGGGACACAACTCCTTCCACCTCGGGTTGCACTTTGCTCGAATGCGCGGGAGCGATTACGGCATCGCCGTCCACTCGCAGGGGCAGGGGAAACGCCGCCAGGAAGATGACCGCCGCAGCCGCCAGAATCATAATCAGAGTGCGGCGGCGCTTTTCCATCGCCATGAACTTGCGCTTGCGCTCGAGCACCGGCTCCAGCACCGAGATGAACGGCACTTCCTTGTACATCTGCGCGTTGCGCAAGGCGACCGTGGCCTGGCCCGTCAACACTTGCAAAATTTCCAGATGGGCAGTTGAGAGAAAATCCGGATCGCTGCTTTCGAGTCCAAGGATCCCGACGCGGCCGGTGTCATCGCTGAGCGGTGTGGCGTAGAAGCCGCGCATCCCAGTTTCCTCGAAATAGGCGCGAAACTTGGCCTGGGTTTCCGGGCGGGGATCGGAAATTTCCTCGCCGTGTTGCTTTACGTGGATCACTTCCTCGGCCAGCAGGGCCCAGCGCAAAATGTTGTTGAGCGGCGCAATTTCCGGGGCATCGGAATCGAGTTGTGTGACCCCTGTAACCGCGCTGAGTTTGTACTTGCCATGATGTTCCAGGGCAACCGCAGCGCGTTCGTACGGGATGACCGCCTGCGGCGCGTTGACGATGGTCTGCAGCATGCGCTCCAGATTCAAAGTCGACGTGATCTCATGACTCACCGTAACCAGCGTTTCCAGAACTTCTAGTTTCCGTTCCGCCGCGAGCAGGCTGGCATTGTGCAGCGCGATGGCCGCCGACTCCGTCAACCGGCTGAGGGTGAATAATTCGTCTTCGTCGAAAGGGGTTCCATCCAGCTTATTGGCCGCTTCGATCACGCCCACCAGCGACTCCTGGTCCATGATGGGCGCCACAATCAGCGACAGAACTCCGCCTTCTTCCATGCCCTCGTTACGCCCGGCCGCGTTCCGCCGCCGCAGCCGGTCGTCGTCCGAGCGCTCGATCAGCACCGCTTCGCCGTTGTCCGACACATCGCCGGGCACGCCTTCCCCCGGCCTCTGCAACGCTCCCACGCGGACCGTGAAATCGTTGCCCGCCTGGTGCATCAGGCGCAGACTTTCATCCGCCTCTAGCAGCCATAGATTGACGGCCTCGCACTCCAGCATCTCCCGCACCTTGGAACCGATGATGGGAAACAGTTGATCCATTTCCAGGGTCGAGCTGAAAACTTTCTCGATGTCGTAGAGTTGGGTAAGCCGGGAGATCGATTCGAGCGTGCTGTGGTGCTCGTCCTCGTAAACCTGTGCCCCATAGAGCGCGGCGCTGAACACTTCCGCCACCGTGCCCAGGTCATTCATTTGCGCCTGGCTCAGCTTGTTCTCGAAGCTGAGGACCTCAATGGCGCCGATCAGCGCGTCGTTCCGGGTTAAAGGGAGATAGCACAGCGTGTGCAGGGTCCGGCGGACGTTGACGTGGGCATAGTCCTCCCGACTTAAGCTTCGGCCGTCGAATAGGAGAGGTTTCAGGTCGCGCGCCAAAATTCCCAGCGTCCCGGTGTGCAGCGGTATGATGGCCTCGGGCAGGGCGGCTGCGCCGGCGCTGGCCATAACCGCCCAGGCATCGCCCTCGGGTAGAGGCGCGACGGCGTAGACATTAACTGCGCTTCCGGGCAAGGCATCGGCCACAATCTGGGCGGTGATTCGGGCGCGAGGAGAGACTTCGCGTTCCTCCAGCAATCGAGCGGACAGCGCAGCCATAATCAGCGAGAGCCCGGAACTCTGGATTGCCATGAAGTGGCCCAAGGTCTTGTGCTGCTGGCCGCGCGGGGAGCGTTTGCTATTTGCAAATTCGCGGAGCTTCTTCTAAGTTGGAACGGCACTGTAGCAGACGGTCCGGCGAGTGTCAACCCGCGCCATTCGTGGATAGGGGCTCGAGTTGAATTTCTCCGCGAACTCCGCGGGGTTCTCGGCGTGCTCTGCGATGAAAGACTTTTGCGCTGGCTGGCAAATCAAAACACTTGAACCGAAGAGTACGCGAAGAAATGCCGCAGAGTGCGCGGAGAAATTCAGATTGAGCCATTGCCCAGATGTGTGGGCCGCGAAAATTGAATTGCACTTGCATCACCCGCCCAGAGGAGAACCGTTGGACATCGAGCTTCGCAGTCAATCCGGCGTGAAAGTCATCAAACTACGCGGCCGCCTGAATCTGGGCGACGCGGTGGACAGCCTGCGGCAAACCTTCGACGAGTCGCTGGTCGCCGGCGACCACCGATTTGTGATGGATCTGGGCGAAGTGACCATGCTCGACTCCAGCGGCATCGGACTGCTGGTCCGCTGCCTCACCGTTGCCAAGCAAAACGCCGGAGCCGTCAAACTGCTGAACCCTTCCAAGTTCGCCGTCCAGACCCTGAAAATGACCGGACTGCTCAAGCTGTTTGAAGTATTCGATGACCTGGACCGAGCGGTGGCCTCTTTTGGCTAGAGTCGGAGGGCTGGAATCAATAGCAGCGAAGTCACAGTCTGATTCGAAGATCCAGACCTAACGAAGATTCCGGGCAAACGGCCCATCGGCGATAAAGATTCTTGTTGCTTTTGGTTGCTGGTGGGATAAGGTGTGCCGTCCATGTTTAGTGCGCCGCGACCCTCCCCCTTGTTGCGCCCTCCTCATCATTTTTTGTGGTATTAAGGAAAGTGCAGACACGTTGCTGCGGGCTTGATTCGTCTTCCCTTCCGCGAGGGAAGTGTTCGTTTAGAGCAGCGAATCTTCTCCAATCTCTGGATCGCGCTGGTTGCTGTAACACAAAAGCATTTTTTTCGAAAATTCGCAGTGAAAGATCGCGCCGGTGTTCTGATTCACCGCGCGATCGGCAAAGTAGACCTTTCCTTTCGCGACTAGCATGGGGCTCCATAGTTGTTCTCGGGCTGGCCCAGGAGTTTATTCTGGATAAGTTCACAAGCAAACATAAGCGTCGATGAAGGTATTTAGACGGCCGATTGCTATTATCTGAGATTAAAAAATTAATGTAAGGACATGATACTAAACGCTTTAGTGGTGGAGACGGCGGGAGTCGAACCCGCGTCCGAAAATGTTACTGGTCAAGAGACTACATGCTTATTCGCGTTCATGCCCCAGTCATTAGGCGTTTCCACCCTGCCCAGGACGTTCGCGGCCCACGCTCAGAACGGACAAGAAACGCTAGCCGCTAGCCTGTGATCTTATCCTCGCCGCCCAGACGTAGCGGAGAAGAGCAGCCCTCTGTGTGACGCTCGCTCACCGCCCAAGGGCGAAGCGGTGGAAAGCGGCTGCCTAATTAATTAGGCTGCGTATGCCATTTGTTGATTGGCAATTATCATTTTGCACGCGATTACGGGTGTGTGCACCCCGGCATGCCTCTTGGCCGCAAGCATCTCCGTCGAAGCCGTGACGCCCCCACTGGTGGGTTTGGCCATACTCAAAGAGCTACTTCCAGACTAGGCTGGAGTCGATTGCAAGTCAACCGCCATCTGATTGACCCAATGTGCCTTCCGCGAGCACTACGGCTTGCCCTCCAGACCCCATAATTATTATTTATTGGGACACGATGCTCTTCATCTACTGGCGGGAAGAAAATCCCCAGTTCGGGAAAAGGGTGGACGCAATCTGGTCGCGCATGCAAGAGCGCAATGACCAACTTATTACCGGAGCTTTGGCCTTAGGCGAAGTGTTCGCCGGAGCCTACAAACAGGGGGTAAGTAAAGAACGGATCCAAGAGGTGAAAGCGGCGTTGGAGGAGTCCGTCTCAGAAGTAATTGCTTTCACTGCTGAAACGGCCGATATCTTTGGACAAATTAGGGGTTCGCTAAAAATACCCTCTGCAGATGCCATTCATCTAGCTTGTGCGGCGACGGCGGGCACTGATTTGTTCTTAACAAACGACAAGAGTCTCGTCGGCAAAATAATTCCGGGCATCCAATTCATTGCCGGGCTGGATTCAAACATTCTTTGACGCAGCCTTCCGCCCCGAGTTTCGCTTCCAGCTTAGCCTTCGCCTCCGGCCACTCGGTATCCAGAATGCTGAAGTAAACCGTATCGCGCACGCGGCCGGTCCATGTAATGAGATGCTTTCGCAGTGTGCCTTCTTCTTTTGCGCCGATGCGCAGGATCGCATTACGCGAGCGCTGATTCAGCGCATCCGTCTTGAGTTCAACGCGCATACATTTCCAGACTTCGAAAGCGTGACGCAGCATTAGATATTTCGCCTCGGTGTTGACGGCGGTGCGTTGCCATTCCGGTGCGATCCAGGCGGAGCCAATTTCCACGCGGCGATTGATGCGATCGATGTTCATGAAGCGAGTGCTGCCGATGACCTGTCCGGAGTTGCTCGTCGCGAACACAACGGATTCGCTGCGTTCCTGTTCGCCCAGTGCCTTCTCGACAAGATGCTTGAAATCTTCCGGCGTCTGCATGCGGTAGGGAATCCACCGGAAGATGTCATCCAGCGCGTCTTTGGCCACTTGCCAGAAGAGTTCCGCATGATCGCGGTGAATCGGCTCCAGGCGAACCACCGATCCTTCCAGCGTAACCGGAGCTTCGATTGGTAGCGGCGCAGCCGTCAAACTCATGCAAATTTCCTTTCTCGCCCAGCGTTGCGTACCATTATCTTGCATCTCGTGATGGTTTGCGGGCATCTCTAGTATGACTTTGCTAGCTTTTGAAAAAACGAAAGGCGTTGACCGGCGATGATTCCAGACGTCCAACACTTTACAAACTGTTGTTGTCAGGAGTGTTGCCGGTGAAATCGCAGTGTCTGCCTTTCGCTCAGATCCCGCATACCACGCGGCTTTTCACCGACTTCCTCTCCTATTCTCCCTCGGTTCGTGCGTTCTACCCGCACTCTCCCCACTTCAGTGAATGGTTCAAGGCACAAGCATCCAACATAAAGTATGAGCCTGCGCGACGCGAGCGCATCAGCGCGATTCTCGAGCGGCAAAACAAATCCTGGGATGCATCACCGCAAACGCTCTCCAATATAAAGCGTTTTCGCGCCGGTGCCGCGGCCATCGTTACTGGACAGCAAGTCGGTTTGTTCGGCGGCCCCATGTTCTCGATATACAAGGCTCTCAGCGCCGTTAAGCTAGCGGACGAAGCAAGGGCTGCGGGTGTGGAATCGGTTCCCATCTTTTGGCTGGCCACTTACGATCACGATCTGGAAGAGGTCAATCATGTTTCGGTACCGGGTCCGGACGGTCTGTTGCGTAAGCTCACAACTTCCAGCCACAGCAATCCCGGCGCTCCCGTGAGCGAAGTGCGATTAGGGGCAGAGATTGTGCCAGTAGTTGAGGAAGCCGTGTCGTTGCTGGGGGATTCGGAGGCTGCGCAAATTTTGCGCGAGTCGTATCGTCCCGGGGAAACACTGGGCTCAGCCTTCGCCCGCTTCTATGCTCGTTTCTTTGCGGCATGGGGAGTGATTGTTCTCGACGCTTCCGATCCCGAATTGCATCGAATCGCGGCGCCAATCTATCGAAACGCAATCGAGCATGTATCTGAAATCAATAACGCGTTGCTGGCTCGGGGACAAGCGCTGGAAGCGGCTGGATATCACCAGCAAGTGAAGGTCACTACTTCTTCGGTGCCGGTATTCACTTTGCAAAACGGCGTGCGCACGCCGATTCAAGGGCGCACCAAGGGGAACGTGTCTGAGTTTGTGATTGGCGGTGCCGCCGAAACCGAGAAGTTATCCGCCGACGAGTTCATCGATCGCATTGCGACAACGCCGGAAAATTTCAGTCCCAATGTTTTATTGCGGCCGGTGGTGCAGGATTATCTTTTGCCCACGCTTGCCTATGCAGGCGGAGCGGCGGAGGCCGCATATTTCGCGCAAGCGGGGACGGTCTACGAAAAGCTGCTCGGGCGCGTAACCCCGATCGTGCCTCGCTTTTCAGCCACGCTGGTAGAACCGAAAGTCCAGCGTGCGCTTGAGAAATATGGGATTGCTGTGCGCGACACATTCCAGGGATTGGAGGGGCTTCGCCATACTTTGGCGGCGCGGGCAATGCCCGCCGATCTGCAGGCAGCCTTCGAGCGTGCGAACCAATCGGTTGAGGAATCTTTTTCCAGCCTTCACGAAGCGTTGGCCAAGCTCGATCCCACGCTTGTGGAGGCTAGCCAGACTGCGGTTTCAAAAGCACGTTATCAGTTGGACCGGCTCCGCGAGCGCGCCATGGCCGCAGAATTGCGCCGCAGCGAAGTGATTGCCCGCAAAGCTGAGGTGCTGAATCAAGCTCTTTATCCCGAAGATGGCCTGCAGGAGCGAGGAGTTGCGGGAATCTATTTCCTGGCTCGCTATGGAACCGAGCTTTTGACGAGCCTTTACGAGGCGATGCGAACCGATTGTCTTGACCACCAGATCCTCGAACTATAGAAACTGGAACTCTACAAATCGACAGTCGCTAATGGTTTTCGCTCGTCGCCAGATAAGTCCCTAGGCCAATCATGATGGCGCCCGTCAACGTTCTCGGTCGACGGCGAGACATGGCGGACAAGCGGAGTTTTTCCCCCAGCGGTCCCGCCAGCAGGATAACGATCATGTCCGCCGACGTATTCAGAATTACGGAAGCAGTTCCCATTCTCGGGAGGGATTGTAACGGCGTGGCTGAAGCCGCGCCCTTTCAAAGCGGGACTTCTGCTACTTTGCGGCGACTTCTTCTGCCACAGCCTTTCGGAAATAATCCAGCGACATGCGAAGTCCGGTTTTGAGGTCGATCTTCGGTTCCCAGCCAAGCAACTGGCGGGCTTTCGTGATGTCGGGACGGCGCTGCTTAGGATCGTCCGGAGGCAGCTGTTCGTATCTGATCTTGCTCGTCGATCCCGTGACTTTAATTACGTGCTGAGCGCATTCGAGGATGGTGAACTCGTTCGGGTTGCCGATGTTGACCGGCAGATGTTCCGAAGATTTTGCCAGGCGAAGGAAGCCATCCACTTCGTCGCTGACATAGCAGAAGCTGCGGGTCTGGTTGCCATCGCCGTAAACGGTGAGGTCTTCGCCGCGAATCGCCTGCTTCATGAAATTCGATACCACACGGCCGTCGTTTAATTGCAGGCGCGGGCCGTAGGTATTGAAGATGCGGACAATGCGCGTATCAACTTTGTGGTAGCGGTGATACGCCATGGTGACGGCTTCCGTGAAGCGTTTCGCTTCATCATAGACGGAACGCGGGCCGATGGAGTTCACATTACCCCAATAGGTTTCCTTTTGAGGATGCTCGAGCGGATCGCCGTAACACTCTGAAGTGGACGAGACCAGATACTTGGCGCCGTACTTGAGTGCGACATCGAGAGCGTGAAAAGTTCCGAGCGATCCTACTTTCAGCGTGGGAATTCCATGGATCGTGTAATCCACCGGACTGGCGGGACTCGCGAAGTGAAAGACGAAGTCGACGTTGCCGACGTCGAACGGCTCGCAGATATCTTTATTGATGAATTCAAAGCGAGAGTCGTTTCCGAGATGGTCAATGTTTGCGCGGCGGCCAGTGAGCAGGTTGTCGACGACAACCACGTTCCAGCCTTCGCCAAGCAGGGCATCGCATAAATGGGATCCCAGAAAACCGGCGCCACCGGTGACCAGAGCGCGTTGTTGGCTCATGCTTTCTTAGCGCTGTTGCGCAGAGCGGCGGGAACGCCGTCGGGATGAGAGGCGGCGCGTCCTACCGAGTAATAGGCGAAGCCATTGGCTGCCATCACTTCGGGATCATACAAGTTGCGGCCGTCGATGATGATGGGATATTTGAGTTCATTGTTGAGACGGCGGAGATCGAGGTTGGCAAATTCTTCCCACTCGGTAAGGATCAGCAGAGCGTCGGCGCCGGTAGCTGCCTCGTACGCCGAATTCGCAAACTTGATGCCCGAGGTCATCACTTCCTGAGTACGGTCCATCGCGGCGGGATCATAAGCAGTAATTTTGCAACCTTCCTGCATGAGCGCCTGCACGATCATGATGGCGGGAGATTCGCGGATATCGTCGGTACCGCCTTTGAAGGCGAGGCCGAGCACGCCCAGATGTTTGCCGCGCAGCGTCCATAAGGCGCTGCGAACTTTGCGCAGGAAGCGATCGCGCTGATCTTCGTTGATGCGCATAACCTCATCAAGCAGACGGAAATCGTATCCGCATTCCCGGGCGACGGCGCGGAAGGCCATCACGTCTTTCGGGAAACAAGATCCGCCGTAGCCGATGCCGGGATTCAAGAATCGCGGACCGATGCGCGAGTCAGTGCCGATACCATGACAGACCTGATTGACGTTAGCTCCGACCGATTCGCACATGGAAGACACCGCGTTAATGAACGAAATCTTCATTGCCAGAAAAGCGTTCGAGGCATGCTTGATTAGTTCTGCGCTCTTGGTGCTGGTCACAATGATTGGAGCTGGAATGGAAGTGCGGTCTGGCTGTGGAATGGAGCCGGCGGTTTCGTAATAGCTGCCGCTGGTAAGCGGCGCGTAAATTTCGCGTAGAACATTGGCGCAGCGCTCATTGTCGCAGCCGACGACGATGCGATCCGGGAACAGGAAATCAGTAACCGCGGCACCTTCGCGCAGGAATTCCGGGTTGGAAGCAACGTCGAAAGAGCTGGCATCCGCGCCATTGCGCAGAATGATTTTGCGAATCCATTCGCTGGTGTAGACGGGAACCGTGCTCTTCTCCACGATGACCTTGTAGTCATCCACGGCGCCGGTAATTTCCCGGGCAACGGATTCGACGAAAGAAAGGTCGGCCTCTCCGCGTTCCGTGGGCGGTGTTCCGACAGCGATGAAGATGGCCGCGCTGGCCCGCACCGCTTCCCGCAAATCGTCGGAAAAAGTTAGCCGCTGGCCGCGATGACGTCCGAGCAACTCGGGCAGAAATTTTTCGTGGATGGGTACCTGGCCGTTCTTGAGAGCGGCTAACTTGCGCTCATCATTATCTACCAGGATTACGTCGTGACCAAGATCGGCGAAGCAGGCGCCTGCAACCAATCCTACGTATCCGGAACCGACGACAGCGATGCGCATGGATCAAACTCCCTGAAGCGAAAGGTCCTCGAGCGTTTTCAGATATTTTACGGAGAATCAAGGGGGAGAAAAACCAGCCTGGGAAGCTCATATAACCCGTGCCCCAGTGTAAGTCGATTTTAACATTTCCTCGTATGAAAGGAAGCCCAAAAGTCACTGTGCGATGGAACCTGTTGTCTTTTCTACCGTTTTGGGAGGGCGGGTCGAGGATGGGTTGCCGCAGAGGACTGAAAGGCGGGTTAGAGCACGGCGTGGGATGGGGCGTTCCCCTGCCCAGGCAGCGCTTAGGGAAATGCCGATTCTTTGTTGACAAGGCTGCACTTTAGGGCGAAACTCCGCTACAGACGCTGAGTTTTTGTCGAATTTGTATTACCTGGTATGGCTCATCACCCCATATGGCGGCCTGACTCCGGAAAGTCTATTTCAGCCGGTCCAGTTCCCCCTGAGACTGCGCCGGAAGAGTTGCCGCTTCCGCCGGGTAATCCCGCGATGGAAAACTCTGGAAGGGGGCGGCAGGAGTCGGATTTTGCCGAAGTGGCCGCCAAGTTCGCGACTCATGGACACGGCCGGATTCCAGCACAACTTTCAGGCGAACTAGCACTCGATATCGTACTGAATGAAATTGTGGAACAGGCTTGCCTCGCGACCGGGGCCACCGGAGCCGCAATTGCGCTGGCCCGCGATGGAGAGATGGTTTGCCGCGCCAGCACTGGAGGGAACGCGCCGGAGTTGGGAACGCCTCTGGACATGAACTCGGGCCTCTCGGGCGCCTGCCTGTGCAGCCGGCAGATTCAGCGTTGCGACGACACCCTCACTGACCCGAACGTGGACGCGGAAGTATCGCGCGAGCTCGGAATACGTTCGGTAGTGGTGTTGCCACTTTTGCGGGGCGAGGATTCAATCGGGATCTTCGAGGTCTTCTCCGCTCGTCTGGCTGCGTTTGGCGAACGTGATTTGAGAACACTCGAAGTATTGAGGGACCGCATCCTCAAGAATATCCAGGCACGCAAATCCTCGCTGGATGCGCTCGAGCTTGCTCCCACCAGTGTCGGCGAAATGCTCCAGGAAAGCGCCGAAACAGAGATCGCCGAAACAGAGATCGCCAAAAAAGATCCCGAGGAAACTGCGGAAGCAGCTCTTGAAACGGACGAAAACCAAGGTTCCAGTCATGACGTGGACACAGCGCACCGCGACCCGGAGAACGCCCCAGCCACCTTTGCAGTCTCGCGGCGCTTTGATTGGGTAAGCGTAGTGATGTGCGGGATCGTGGTCGGCATGGCACTTCTGATGGGGACGGCTCTCGCGATACGCATGGGATGGGTGAAAGCAAGCGGCCAACATCATGTCTCAAGAGTGGCGGCTGCAGTATCGGCAACGCCGGCAACTCGAGAGAATCCGGCCGGCAACCGGACGAATATCGGTCCTGGTCTAGTGCAAGCGAAAGCGCCCGCCGGCGGGCAGAAGAAAGCCACAACCGGCGAAACTGCGTCGCGACCAGAGACTGGGCGTCTGTCCGATGGTTCGTTGCGAGTCGATGGTTCGTTGCGAGTCTATGAAAACGGCAAAGAGATCTTCCGTATGCCGCCGTCTGAGACGGATGCCACGGGAGCGCCGTCGGCAGAAAAGAATGCAGGCTCCGCACTGCAGCCCGCAAGCATCGTTGAATTGTCTCCTGATGCGGCAGAGGGCAGCTTAGTGCGGCGCGTAGAGCCCGAGTATCCCGAGCAAGCCCTGGCGCAGCACATTCAAGGGCCAGTGCTGCTTGACCTGCGCATCGCTCAGGACGGAAGCGTACAGCAGATCAAGGTGGTGAGTGGAGACGCTCAATTGGCGGCGGCTGCCGCTGCCGCGGTGCGCCAATGGAGATTCAAGCCGCAGCTCGTGCATGGCCGCCCGGTTGAGATGGAGACCCAGATCACGCTCAAGTTCACGCTTCCTTCGAGCTAACCCATTCTTACGAGAATCGAAGACTATATGATCCGCAGTTCGGCGGCGGCTTATTTCGTTCCGCTCAAGCCGCCGCCGAATTCGTCTTGTCTTAACCGATTCTTTGAGCGATCGTCAGCACCCAACCTTCAGGGTCTTCAAAAGCAAATTCGCGCATGCCGTAGAACTGATCTTTCATGGGCATGGTGATCCTGACGCCGTGCTGCTGCACCTTCTTAAAGATCTCCTCGATTCCTTCCACTTCAATAAAGAGGGTCAAGCTGCCCCCCACAGGTTTTGTTCCGAGCGCGGGATACTCCTCGGCGACGGCGTGTTGATCGTTGAAGAAGATCTCAACGCCGTCAGAGGTCACGGACCCGAAAACGTAGGGAGGCGCATCAGGGACGGTGAAGCCAGTCTGAAAGCCAAGCACGGTACGGTAGAAATTGAGGCTAGCTTCGACATCGCGGACGACAAGATTGGGTGTGAGTTTCTTGAACTTCATTTTTTCCTCCTCGTAATTTGGATTGAATTCCGGTGGGCGTGCACCAGATGGAGGCTGCACGCACACTTTCGGTGTGCCCGCAACTCCTCCATCCGCGATCCTTGCGAGGAAGGGGAACGCAGGTAGGGCCTCCTCAATGTCAGTGGCGGTATCCGGAGACGCCGCGCGGGGCCCGCGAGGTACGGCCAGAGAATAGCACGACCAACAAGTTTCCGGTCTGGAATTTTCGTGAACCAACGGACTAAATTTTGTTGATTTCAGGGGAAAAACAATCCCACCCTTGCAGAGGATGCAAGGGTGGGCCTTCCCGCAAAAGGTGGGCGAACCTGGCAGGTGGGAGCTTACCCGCATTTCAGGCGGCGGTTTGCTGGCAAGCAAGGGCTGGCAGTCGTGCGGAAATGCTTTTGCTACCAAGCTTCTTTTCCATAGTGAGCAGCCACGCGAAAACGTTTCACGTTGCTATAGTGGCGTCGGCCTTGTGAGAGGATCCGATGAAGAAGGACGCGGCATATTGGATTAAGAAGCTGAGCCTGGAAGCGCATCCGGAGGGCGGGTATTACCGGCAATGCTATCGAGCGGATCTGGTTTTGACCAAGGGCGCTTTGCCGCCGGAGTTTAACGGACCGCGAGCAGTTTCGACGGCGATTTATTTCTTGTTAGAGGGAGAGATTTTCTCCGCGTTTCATCGGTTGCACTCCGACGAAGTCTGGCATTTTTATGTGGGATCAACTCTGGTCGTGCACGTGATTGACCAGCACGGCCGCTATTCGGAAATTTTATTGGGAAGCGATCCAGAGGCAGGTGAAGCTTTGCAGGCAGTAGTAAAGGCAGGATACTGGTTTGCATCGCGCGTGCGCGACGGGAAGGGATTTGCGCTGGTCGGCTGCTCCGTGGCTCCAGGATTCGATTTTGAGGATTTTGAGATGGCGAAGCGGGAGGAGTTGGTACGAGCCTATCCGGAGCGCCGGTCGGCGATTGAGCGGCTGACGAGGGAGTAGGAGTTTTTCGAGTTTCTTCTTGCAAGGAGAAGAGTGTCATCAGTGTTCGTGTAATCAGTATTCGTCGGGATTAAGAATTGGCTTGTACGTCCGTAACTACCGGTCCGGAGCCACGCCGAATTATCATTTTGCCAAATCGCCGGAGATCCCTATGCGAGTTGCTCTAAAAGGTTTGTGCATTGTTCTGCTGATCGGCAGCACTTGTTACGGGCAGTCATTGGCCGATGCCGCGCGTGCCAATCGCAAGCCGAAAGGCGACGCGCCTGCTAAGGTCATCACCAGTGATGATCTCGATGGCACATCGACGCCAGAAACAATTCGACTGATTCCCGGCTCAAGTGCTACAGGACAAGGAACGCTGGTCGCGCCCGGAAGAGGCAAGCATAGTTATCGCGTGATCACGTTGGATGCTAGCCGGTTTGCGAATGGCGGTACAATCCACATTACGATTACTGTCGGTGGCGGGGAATCCGAGGCGTCTTTTGATTTGTACCCAGAGGGTCTTCCGCTGCCGTCAGAGGGATTCCCGAAGTCTCTCGCCAATGCCGTGAATATACACAGCGGGTCCGGCGCAAAGATCAATTATCGTTTTTCCCATGGAGCAGTGTTCCAATTCGCCGCCGAGGGTAGCTGGAATTCAAAGGCCGGAGCCACGAATACCTACAGCTTTGTAGTCGATGTGGATGGCCAATCTATGCCGTGACCGGGGGCCGGGCCCGTGAAACTGCCACGGGTGGGGCATCCCTTGTCGTGTTAGAGTGCGGCTAGGACAGCCACCTAGTTCAGGCCAGTTATAAACAAGCGCATTTCATGAACCGTGTCGTTCTCATTCGACAAGAAAATGTAGGTGCTGGCTCCGGGCAGAGTAACTATCCGAGCGTTTGGGTTCCCGGCTTTAAGGTCCTGAACTGTCCGCTTTGTGAAGGCTTCGCCTATCTCGTATTTCTGTTGCATTGCCGCTCGCTCATCTGGTGTTCTTGGTTGGTATTTCTTGAACTGCTCAACCAGCGGGAGTGGAACGGCAAGGATGGCAAGCATCGGGACGTGAATACTTGAGTATCTGGGTTTTTGAATCCCTGCGTATATCGCGTCCCGCACCCACTTCGGAGTGGAGTCTTCACCGATACTTCCGTCTGGGTTAACGGGATAACGCTGGCGCAGCTCCGCCTCTGGCATCATGACCCCGTGCGCCTTCAATTGCGATTCCCTGAAGGCTTGAAATGAAGAATTGTTGGGAGGCGGCTCCGGCGCTGTCATGGAAGCAGGGAGTTTCTTGGTATCAACCTCCGCTACCCTGTAAGCGGAAAATGGCAGCGTGGGGTCATCTCCCGAATCGAGAAAAACTAAGCCAGCGATAAGCGTAGGATGCTGTACCGCGATTGTGAGGAGGTCCAATCCGCCGAATGAATGTCCAGCCAACACTGGACGGTCCAATTTCAGCGCGTCGAGAACCTGCAGAACGTCTTCTGCCGACCGCTGCGCGGTGTAGCCTGACTCTGACCGACTGGAAGCGCCGAATCCCCGTCTGGTGATTCCGTAAACGTGACAGAAGGCCGTGAGCTTCGGAGCAATGTCATCGTATTCATGCGCCGTTTGGTATCCAGCCAGTAGCACAACCGCACGCCCGTTTCCTCCCCAATCGAGTACCTCCAACTTAACGCCATTATCGACTGTCACAAATGTTATGCGGTGAGGGGACGGGTCGCGCCAAGTTGCAGTTTCCGGCGCAATCGTTTTGCGAGCAGAACTCGTGAGAATACACAATCCCGTTATCGCACATACCCGCAGGAAAGCACTCGCGTGAAAGCTGCGGGCGCGCTGCACTTCTGGAATCATGGGTTCCTTGGTTGCCGATGATGCTACAGCCCGCAGAGGAAAAATGTTCAACTTTGCACAGGAGAGTCGGTTCGTTGTTGCAAAATCGCCAATACACTCATGGGCGCGTTTACTTACTTCACTGCCGCCGCTCTTTTGGGGAACATCTCTCCGATGCGCTTAATTTGTGCCCCTACGCCACGCAGTTTTTCTTCGATGTTTTCGTAACCGCGATCGATGTGGTAGACGCGGTCGATGATGGTCTCACCATCGGCGACCAGGGCGGCGAGAACGAGGGACGCGGAGGCGCGCAGGTCGGAGGCGAGGACTGCCGCGGCGCTCAGTGGAGTTTTTCCGCGGACCACCGCGCGGCGTCCTTCGATTTTAATGTTCGCTCCCATGCGAACTAATTCCTGCGCATGCATGAACCGATTTTCAAAAATGTTTTCCGTGATCACGGACGCGCCTTCGGCCTGCGTGGCCAGCGCCATGAACTGCGCTTGCATGTCGGTAGGGAAGCCGGGGAACTCCTCGGTGCTCATGTCGGCGGCGGTGAACGGATTGTCTCCCATCACGCGGACAGATTCCGCGGTGCACTTCGTTTTCACGCCCACTTCTTTAAGTTTGCTCAGCAGGGCATCGAGATGAGTAGGATCGCATCCAGTAATGTTGAGATCGCCGCCGGTCATCGCTCCTGCAATGAGAAAAGTACCGGCCTCGATGCGGTCGGGGATGATACGGTGTTTCGCACCTTTCAGTTTGGTTACTCCTTTGACTCGAATGGTTGGAGTGCCGGCGCCTTCAATCTTCGCTCCCATCTTGTTAAGTAGGGCTGCCAGGTCGGCGACTTCGGGTTCGCGCGCACAATTCTGCAGAATGGTTTCCCCTTCCGCGAGCGTGGCGGCCATGAGCAGATCTTCCGTGCCGGTGACGGTTATCTTGTCGAAAACAATTTCCGTTCCTCGCAGGCGATCGGCGGCAGCTTCTACGTAACCGTGATCCTGCGTAATTTTGGCGCCGAGCTGTTCCAGCCCCTTGATGTGCATATCGATCGGCCGGCTACCGATTGCACAGCCGCCCGGTAGCGAGACGCGGGCGCGACCACAGCGGGCAACCAGCGGTCCGAGAACCAGCGTGGAGGAGCGCATGGTCTTGACCAGTTCATAGGAGGCTTCGGGACTCGCGATATTTGTGCAGTGAATCGTGGTGCGGTGCTGGGCGCGTCCGTAGCCCAGTTCGACCTCGGCGCCCATAGCGGCCAGCAGGTTGCGCGTCGTCTGAATGTCGCGTACCTGCGGAATGTTTTCGAGAATCACGGGTTCGTCGGTGAGCAGCGCAGCGGCCATGCAGGGAAGCGCAGCGTTCTTTGCGCCACTGACGCGCACCGTTCCGAGCAGCGGCTCTCCGCCGCGGATTACAAGTTTGTCCATGAGGTACGAGTCCTGAAAAATCCATTCTAGCGGGGAACGGGGCTGGGGGTGGGTAATCGGGAGGGCACGGACTTGTGGTGCCTAACTACAGCAGGTTCCTTACCGGACTTGCGCCCGGTTCGGAATGACAAGTGGGGCTCGGATGAAATTTCTTCAGAACGTCTTGCGAAACAGCCAGAACAAAGATCCTGACAGCATCATGGCCACCGGCAGTGTTAGCACCCATGCTAAAGCTAGATTGCGCACGGTAGACCACTGAATGCCGGAATGATTGGCGGCCATGGTGCCGGCGATCCCGGACGAAAGCACGTGGGTCGTGCTGACGGGGAGGCCGAAGCCGTCGGCGGCGCCGATGGTGGCCATGGCGGTGATTTCGGCCACTGCGCCCTGGGCGTAGGTGAGATGGCTCTTGCCGATTTTTTCCCCCACCGTGACCACGATTCGCTTCCATCCAACCATGGTGCCGAGGCCGAGAGCCATAGCTACCGCGACCTTCACCCAAAGCGGAATGAAGCGGGTGGAGTGGTCGATGTGCTTTTTGTAATTAGCGAGGACGGCGGTTTCGGAGGCAGTGAAAGTCGGGTTGTGACTCTTCTGCATCAGGCGGATGGCTTCGCTGATGAGATACATATCATTGCGGAAGTTACGCACCTGGTCGTTAGGGATGTTCTTCATCTCTTTGTAGAGAGCGGTTTCGTTGCCGATGTCGCTGACCAGAGTGCGCAGTGCGAGCATGGTGTTGGGCGTGAAGTCTTTGTCGCGGATGTAACTGGTGACATCTTCGTGAGCGTCACCGATCGCAGCATTGGGACTGACATACTTGTTCAGAACGTCGGCAGCTTGCTGAGAGACGGCAATGAAGTCCTGCGAATCCTGGTAGGTGACAGCGTGGTTGAGTGCGTAGGCGGTAGGAACGGTGCCGATCAGGATCAGCATGATCAGTCCCATGCCTTTTTGACCGTCGTTTGAACCGTGGAAGAAGCTGACGCCGGTGCAGGTAAGGACGAGCAAGCAGCGGATGTAGAACGGTGGCGGCTCGGTACCTTCAGGCGCCGAGTAAAGTTTGGGATCTTTGATCAGGGCTTTGGCGAGGAGCAGGAGTAGTCCGGCGACACCGAAGCCGACGACGGGCGAGAGCAGGAGCGCTTTGCCGATGTTAGCAGCCTGGCCCCAATCGACGCCGCTGGTGCCGCTTCTGCCATTCATCAGTTGATTGGCGATGCCCACCCCGATCACCGAACCAATAAGCGTGTGCGAACTGGAGGCGGGCAATCCGAAGTACCACGTGCCAAGATTCCAGATGATGGCGGCGACGAGCAGCGCAAATACCATGGCGAATCCAGCTTTGCTGCCGACTTGAAGAATTAGTTCAACTGGTAGCAGCGAGACGATCGCGAATGCAACTAATCCGCTGGAAGCGAGCACGCCGAGGAAATTCCAGAAGCCGGACCATACCACGGCAATATGCGGCTCTAGCGAGTGCGTGTAGATGACCGTGGCGACGGCATTGGCCGTGTCGTGGAATCCATTGACGAACTCGAAACCCAGAGCGACCAGCAGAGCGATGCCCAGAAGGACGAAGGGCAGAACGGATTCGTTGTGCACGAAGGAGAGATCGTGCAGCAGGCTGGATCCGGCATAGCCAACACCTATGACCAGAACAACGCCAAAAATCAACATCCCAAGCTTGCCGGGAGAGCGGGATAGCTTTTGGTCGAGTACGCTCGGTGTCGTGGTTGCTGTGGCCATGGTCATTCCTCAGGTCGGACAGAGTTAAAGCGGATTGAGTGCTAAAGTCCGTCACTATACGGAATGATTGTTACGCCAGTATGAAATTATCCGGCTCGTCAAAACTTTGTCTGAGCGAATAGGATTGCGACTCTTGCGTAACGAAAACCAGGCTGGGAACATCCAACGTGAGCAGAGGCAATCAGCGATATCTAGATATCTAAAGGAGAACAAAAATGGCTAAGGTGAAGTTGGCATTGCTGGCGCGGGTTGAAGCGAAAGCTGGCAAGGAAGCTGAGGTTGAGAGCTTTTTGCGGAGCGCGTTGTCGATTGTGCAGGAAGAGCCGGCAACGGTGGAATGGTTCGCTATCAAAATGGGTCCCTCGACGTTTGGGATTTTTGATGTTTTTGAAGATGAAGCGGGGAGGCAGGCTCATTTAAACGGGCGAGTGGCCGCGGCGTTGATGGCAAATGCGGGAACTTTGCTGGCCAAGGCTCCCGTGATTGAGAAGTGTGAGGTATTGGAAGTGAAGCAGAGTAAATGAAAGTAACTTTATGATTTTATTGGCTGTGATCAAGTGCAAATTAGTCATCAACCCTGCCGTGGAGTATGGCAACTAATTAACAGATGCCAGTAAATACCGCAGCGCGCCAAGTCGCGTTCTGCAAACAATGGAGGAGTAAACATGGCAGATGATATGAACAAACAGCAGGGTGGGCAGCACGGCCAAGGGCAGAATCAACAGACCGGTCAACAGGGCCAGTACGGTCAGGGCCAGAAGAGCGGGCAGCCCGGGCAGTCCGGCCAACAGCAAAAGGGAAATATAGATCCGAACAAGAAGAATCCTTCTCAGAACGATGAGCAGGAAGAGCGGGATCGTCAACGCCGCGCGTCATAGTTTTAAAAAATAAAGTGATACGACCGAGGAGTTCCAGCCACGATTGGAACTCCTTGTTTTCCCCCCTCACTTTCCGATCAGTTTACTGGGGATGTATGTTCCGCCGGGCCTCTCGATAAGCGTTCGGTGTTTGGGCGCGCATTGTTTACAATAGTAGATTCGTCTACCTGCGTTAGGGAATCCCTGCGCTGGGGACGAATGTGCCTTGAAACAATCTGCCTTGGAAAGATCTGAACAAAAACCCGACGTATCAGCCCGTATCTCACCCACCGTTTACTGGCGAGTGGAAGGGAGCCTACTAGACCTGACCGTCGTGCAGCCTGTGGCGTTCTTTACCTGGAATGCGCAGACCTTCACCGAACGTTTTCGCCGCCGCGGCCTCATCTTCCTGTTGGCTGCGCTGCGACCGTTTCTATATTCGACCAATCGAAAGTTCGCAACCCGGGTTGTGCACACAGCCTTGCGCGGGGTAACGCGCGACCGGCTGGATCTGCTGGGTGAAGAATATTTTCAATACAAATTGAAACCCCAGTTAAAGGCGCGTGGAGTGGACCGCGTGCAGGAGTTGGTACGCTCCGGCGCAGACGTGGTGCTGGTGAGTCAGGGGCTTGAGCATGTGATGAAGCCGCTGGCACAGCATCTTGGGGCGAAGCGGTTGGTGGCAAACCGCTTGGAGTTCCGTGATGGTGTAGCGACAGGGAGGCTGCTGGAGCCGGTGATCCGGCCGCGCGGAGCCTTTGCCCGGATTCAGGAACAAAGTCCGGATGGCCGCCGTGCGCCGAAGACACTGGCGCGGCAACTCGACATCACGCTCGAGGAATTACGGGCGGCGATCATCGGATCTGGCCGGGAACCGGTGGCTCGCGAGCACCCCATCGTGCACTTCGAAGGGCGGCAGCAGACTCCGGGATTTTCCGTGCGGCAGGCGCTCACCGGCAAGCACCTCATGCTGATCGGCGTGACCGGATTCATCGGTAAGGTGTGGCTGGCAAATACGCTGATGGAGTTACCGAAGATCGGACGGATCTATCTGTTGATCCGGCGGCAGAAATCGAATCCGGCGCAGCGTCGATTTGAAAAGATCGTGGAAGAATCGCCAGTATTCGATCCGCTGTTCGAAAAGTATGGAGTTGGACTCGGTGAATATTTGCGGGAAAAAGTAGAGGTGGTCGAGGGAGACGTTACGCGGCCGGGCCTGGGGCTCGATCCGGAAATATGTCGGCGGCTGCAAAAGAATCTTGATCTGATTGTGAACAGTTCGGGATTGACGGATTTCAATCCCGATCTGCGGGATGCGCTGAGCACGAACACCGATGCCGCGATGAACATCCTGGAATTCTTACGGGCGACTGATCATGCGGGACTGCTGCACCTTTCTACGTGCTACGTGGCGGGAGAGCGCGATGGACGCGTGCCAGAGAAATTGATTCCGAATTACACCCCACGCCATGTGCCGAACTTCGATGCCGAGCAGGAATGGCGTTCCCTGCAACAGGTGATCGCGAAGGCGGAGGCGCAGGCCGAGGGCGACGAAGTAACCGCCGATTTAAGATCGCAATCACTCGCTAAAGAGCATGCGGCGAAAGGCCTGCAGGGCGCGGCTCTGGACAATCAAATCCGCAAAAATCGAATTCGATGGTTGAAAAATTATTTAACCGAAGCGGGAACCCGCCGGGCGAAGGAACTGGGCTGGCCCAACACTTACACGCTGACGAAGAGTCTGGCCGAGTCGTTGATCGTAAAGTATGGCAAGGGGCTTCCGATCGCAGTCGTGCGTCCGGCGATTGTAGAAACTTCCGTAGCGAAACCATTCCTGGGATGGAATGAAGGGATCAATACGTCGGCGTCGCTATCCTATTTATTGGGCACATATTTTCGTCAGCTGCCTTCGAATGAGAGCAAGCGGCTCGATATCATTCCGGTGGATGCGGTTTGCGATGGGATGACTCTGATTGCCGCGGCGATCGTCGAGCGACGGCACGATGAGCTGTATCAACTGGCGACGTCGGCCACGAATCCTTGCGATATGGGGCGGTCGATCGAGTTAACTTCACTGGCGCACCGCAAGCATTACCGGGCGCAAGAAGGCCTGGAATTCTGGTTGCGCTTGCGGTTCGACGCGATTCCAGTTTCGAAAACACGCTACCAGCGAATGTCGGCGCCGGCGCAAAAGGCGATTGTGAAGTCCATTCAGCGGATCATGTCACCGCTGCCGCTGAAGAAGACGCCGCTCGTGAAAGCCGAAAGAAATCTGGAGCGGCTGGAAAAGTTAATCGAATTGTTTGAGCCGTTCATCCTGCTGAATGAGCACGATTTCGCCGCCGACAACGTAGAAAAACTTTCGCAAGCCTTGGTGGAAGACGAGCACGAAGAATTCGGATACAAGGCACGAATGCTCGATTGGTGGGATTATTGGATCAACGTGCATATCCCGGCGCTGCGCAAGTGGACTTACCCCTTAATCGAGGGCAAGCCGCTAGAGGCGCGCCCGGCGCGCAGTTTAGAGAATAACGAGACAGTAAAAACCGGCACGAACGGGAATTGGTGAATGGCAATATTTCTGACAGGGTCGACGGGATACATTGGAGCGCACGTAGCCGCGAACTTACTGCAGGACGGGGCGGCGCTGAACGTGTTGGTGCGCGCGCGCGATGTCGGCGACGCGGAGGCGCGCTTGTGGCAGGCGCTGCAACTGCATTTGGACTTCCCGCAATTTTACGAGTTTCTGCAGACTCGAGTGCGCGTGTTTCGCGGCGACTTAACGGCGCCGGCCTTTGGATTAGGACGCGATGAATATGACCGGCTGGTGCACACCACTGATTCGGTCATTCATTGTGCGGCGTCGCTGAACCGTAAATCGGAAAAAAGTTGTCTGAATGTGAATCTGCGCGGCACTCTGGAAGTCTTGACTCTGGCGCGGAGCGCCGAACATTATCACGGCTTGCGGCGTTTCAGCCAGGTGAGTACCGTGGCGGTCGCCGGCAAGCGGCAGAACGAAGTGGTCGGCGAAGACCAATCCATCGACTGGGATCGATCGGATTACGATCCCTACGCGCGAACTAAAAAGTTCTGTGAGCACATGATGCGCGTGTTGCTGCCAGAAACTCCGAAAACTGTTTTCCGTCCTAGCATCGTGTTGGGCGACAGCCGCTACGCGGAGACAACACAATTCGATATGGTGAAAGCGTTCGTGTTTCTGGCGGGTTTGCCGGTACTGCCGTTCCGCCCCACGGACAAGATCGACATTGTGAATGTGGATTTCGTTGCGGAAGCAATTGCGACCCTTCATCAGAAAGATCGTCCGCAATTCGATACGTATCATCTTTCGTCCGGCATTGGATCGCAGACATTCCGTGAGATCACGAAAGCATTATCGGCGGCACAGAATAAGCGCGCGCCTGTTTTTGTGCCGGTGGCGGAGCGTCCGTTCTCAGGGTCGGTAAATTTTTTGGCGAATCGCAAAGGATCGATTGCCAAGGGCGCGTCGCTGATGAAGGTGTTCATGCCCTATCTGGTATGGAACACCGTTTTCGATAACTCACGCGTGACCGCTGAACTAGGAAAAAAGCCGGTGCCATTTTCCGAATACTGTTATCCGCTTCTGAAGTTCAGCAGCGAGAACGATTTCGCATACCGGTATCGGCCCTGGCCGGCTGCAGCGGGAGGTACAGCCGCATGATGGACTTCATACTCGAAGCGTGGGTAAGCACTTCAATCGAGCGCGCCAAGGCTGGGTGGATGCTGGGCGCGGGCAAGCGCTGGAAGCCGGGTGAGAAGTTAAAACTGCTGTTCGCAGGCTACAACGGAACGCGGAACATGGGGTCGGACGTCCGTGTCGAGGAAATGTTGCGACAGATTCGGCACATTCTGGGCGCGAAACGAGTTGAGTTCAGCGTAATGAGCCAGAACTTCGATTTCTCGCATGGATATTTCGAGGGAACAAAGCAGGTGCATTTGCCGGATATTTTTCCGCCTTTTCTGGCCAACGAAGTTCCGCAACACGATGGCGTGGTGGCGTGCGAAGGGTCGATGTTCAAGAGCAAGTTTGCCAACGCGCTCACCACCATGATGATTGGCTCCCTGGGCATCGCGGCGGCGCAGAACAAACTTTCAGTAGGATATGGGGCAGAAGCTGGCCATATGGACCCACTGGTGGCGAAAATGTGCGGACGCTACTGCAAAAATTCGTTTGTGATTACGCGGAATGAGGAGTCGCGTGGAGTTTTGCGCCAGCTGGGCGTACCCACAGAACTCGGAACCGATACCGCATGGACTTTTGAGCCGCGCCCGCCCGAGTATGGACAGAGCGTTCTGAAAAAAGTTGGCTGGGACGGGCGGACGCCGGTGCTGGTGGTGTGTCCGATTAATCCATTTGAGTGGCCGGTGAAAGCGTCAGTTGCGAAGTACGCGGCACGCAGTTTGACGGGCGCTTACAAAAATAGCCACTACCGTACGGTATATTTTCACAATTCGGGGCCGGCGGCGGAGCAGGCTTATCACAAATATTGGAACGCAATTGCGAATGCGGTGGATGCGTTCCGCAAAAAGAAAAATGTATTCGTGATTCTTGCGGCCACCGAGCGGTTGGATGCCCGTCCCGCGAACCGAATTGCTGAGAAGCTGGGTGGAGTGCCGGTACTCACGTCGGACGAGTACAACATGTATGAACTTGTGAGCGTGCTGCGGTCGTGCCACATGATGGCGTCGTCGAGATATCACGGGATTGTTACCTCGATGCCCGGTCTCGTTCCGTCGGCTGGAATCACAATGGATGAGCGCATTCGCAACCTGATGCGCGAGCGCGGACATCAGGATCTGCTGATGACGGTGGACGATCCGGAACTTGAAGGCAAGTTACTAGCGGCCCTAGAGAAATTGAGTTGTGAAGGCGAAGCGATCGCGGCCGGCATTGCGCAAACGGTAGTGAAGAACCTAAAGGTAATGGCGCGCATGGGTGTGTACTTTGAAGAAGAAGTGCAAAGAAGGTATCCGGAATTTGAGACGCGCCGGGGCGAGTGGAGTTGGGAGGACTATTTGCCGCCGATGGGCGAGGGACTACGGAATCTAGTGTCGGCTTACAACTGAACTCCTATGCGTTGATTAGAAGTTTTGATCGTGCAATTGATCTCTTGAATACACCCATCCCATTCGTCGGAGACATTTTTTCGCAGCTGCAGGCGGCTGCGGATACGCGGATTCTTGCCGAAATCCGTGAAGGTGAAATTACGGGCGTAACCGGAAACGATTTGCTGGAGCTGATTCGCAAGGCGAGAACTTTTGTTGCCTCGAAAGGGCTGAAGAAGGGCGACCGATGTGGCTTACTGGCGGCCAACAGTATTCGCTGGGTCGCGATGGATCTGGCGCTGATGGCGGAGGGACTTATCGTCGTTCCTTTGTATTCACGGCAGGCCCCGGCGGAACTGGTCGCGATGATGAAGGATTCCACACCGTCGATGGTGTGTTGTGGCGACGGCACGTTGAGGGATGGAATCGCGCACGGTTGGCCGGATGCGCCTCCGCAGTTTGTGTTTGACGAGATTTTTGCTGGCGTAGACGGGATGCAATTAGACCGGCCACAGGTTGGGAAGGATGATTCGGTGACGATCATCTACACGTCGGGCACTTCGGGCGAGGCCAAGGGTGTAGTGCTCACTGCGGCGAATGTGGGCTACATGCTGGATCGCACCGCGGAACGTTTGAGCGAGCTGATGTCGGGCTCCTCCTCTGGCGCCGGGCGGCAGGATTGCATCTTCCATTATTTGCCGTTCACGTTTGCTGCGTCTTGGATTGCCTTGCTTACGTTTCTGAAGCGGCGGAGTCTGGTCACGATCAACATGGACTTGGCGAAGATCGCGAGCGACATGCGGACAGTGGCTCCGGATTATTTTCTGAATGTTCCTCAATTGCTGGAGCGAATGCGCCGAGCCGTAGATGAACAACTGTGGCAGACCGGCGGAGTACCGCAGGCGATCTATTCGCGGGCCAAGGCTGCATGGGTGCGGCGACAAGAAAAGCAGTCGAACGCGAGTGATGCCCTGTGGCTGGGGTTGGCGAACTGGCTGGTGTTTCCAGCTATCCGGCGGAAGATGATCGGCAAAAATCTCAAGGCGCTGATTTGCGGGTCGGCGCCGCTGAGTTCCGAGACACAGCTTTATTTCATGATGCTGGGAATTCGCGTCCTTCAGGTTTACGGTCTGACGGAAACCACCGCGATTTGCACGATGGACGATCCGAATCGGGTCGAGGTGGGACGCGTGGGACCGGCGATTCCGGGGATGGATATGAAGCTCGGCGAGAATGATGAGATCCTGGTGCGCGGGCCGAATATTTTCCGTGAGTATTGGAACCGGCCCGAGCAGACCGCGGAAGCGCTGCACGACGGGTGGTTCCACACCGGTGATCAAGGCGAAGTCAATGCGGCCGGGAATTGGCGAATCGCGGGACGTATCAAGAACCTCATTGTGTTGGGCTCGGGGCACAAGATTTCACCGGAGCCGATTGAGAATGCAATCGGAAAGCTTTTGCCGGAGGCGCAGCAAGTGGTCGTGGTCGGTAACGGACGCGGATATTTATCGGCGCTGGTGACTGGAAGCGCGACAGCCGAGAAAGTACAGGCAGCGCTGGATGCGGTGAATCCGGAGTTGCCGCATTACAAGCAAGTACGGGCCTTTCGCGTAATCCCGGAACCGTTTTCGATTGAGAACGGATCGCTCACAGTGAATGGAAAGTTGAAGCGCGACGTGATCGCATCGCGCATGAAAAATGACATTGAGGAAATGTACCGAGTGAAGCAGGCAGTTTAGCCGGGGTACGAAAGAGCTTTAACTACGAAGGACACAAACGGTGCACGAAGGAAAGCCTAACGCAACATTGGAGAGCGCCAGCGATGCAAGCGCTATGTCTTGGACTCTGAACGATGGCGTGATTGAGTTGGCGCTGCACCGTCGACCTTGTAATGAGCTCGGTTCGGCGTCGCTTGAAGAGTTCGAGAAGTTCGTGATTGCTTTAGCCATCATGGAGGCGCAGGCTCACGCGCTCATTATTTATAGCGAGATGAAGCCAGGATTTTGCGCGGGTGCGGATCTGCGCGAGTTGTACCAGCGCTCGCAAGCGATGGAAAAACTCGAAGCGGCAAAGGGCGTGCGAGACTTTCTGGAGCGCATTCACCGCGTGTTGAATATTATCGATGCATCGCCGTTGACCACGATTGCGGCGGTGCACGGAGTCACGTTTGGTGGAGGGTTCGAGCTGGCGCTGGCTTGTGATTTGATCGTTGCCGATAAGATGGCGCGGTTTTGCTTTCCTGAACTGAGGCTGGGATTGATTCCTGGCTTTGGCGGCATTCCTCGTCTGAAACGTGATTTGGGGAATGCCGTGGTGAGGGATCTGCTGCTGACGGGGCGCAGTTTCAACGCTGCGAAGGCGCAGCAAATTGGGCTGGTGAGCCAGGTAGTCGGAGAAGGCGAAGCGTTGCGCGCAGCACGAGCGACGGCAGCACAGTTGAAGAAGTTCGATCGTGCCACGGCTGCGGCGGCGAAGAAATTTATCAAACCGATTCCGCATGAGGAGTTGCGCCGAGAGATCGATTTATTCTGCGAACTATTTGCGCGTCCGGCGGTGGAGGCTGGGTTGCGGAGGTTTGTCGAGAGCACGGACGCGCAGCCTTATCTGCCCTAGCAGTGCCCTATAGTGTGTACAGACCGGAAGCAGATGCGTCAGCGCTCGACGCCGTTCGGAATGAGATTGTGATTTGGGGTGGAACTATGCAGACTGCTGAGCAGACGCTGGATGAAATATTGAATCTCGCAGCGTCGCACTTCAAGGTGCCGCGAGAAAACCTTTCTCCTGACGACGATTTTTTCAAAACGTTGGGAATCGACAGCTTGCAGACGCTCGATTTGCTGACCAAGCTGGAGAACCATTTTCATGTGGAACTTCCAGATTATGAATTGCAGGGAGTTTCGGACTTTCGCACCTTGGCAGGGAGGATCCAGGCGAGACTGTGAAGACCTTCAATTGTTGATTGCTGATTTTTGATTGTTGATTAGAGTCGATTTGGCATTTCAGCGTTTAGATCAATCGTCAACCATCCACAATCGGCAATGTTCTTATGCTTGATCTCCAAAAATATAGTTGCCTGGGCGCGGCTTTGCGCGATGCTCTCGATCGTTTTTCCGCCGAGACCTGCCTGATTGAAGCGGATAGAGACCGCGAAAAAACGCAGCTGACTTACTCGGATTTCAAAGAAATCAGTCTGCCTTTGGCGCGCGCGCTGGAGGATGCGGAATTCGATGCGGATGACCGCGCGGCCATCCTGATGACCAATCAGTCAAAATGGCTGATTTCGGCGTACGCGATTTTCTACGTGGGCGGGGTCCTGGTTCCTCTGGATTACAAACTGACCGCGGCAGAGCAGTTACAGCTGCTGGAACACTCAAAGGCTAAAGTATTGGTGGTGGAGTACTACCTGTGGCGGGCGATTATGCAGTCGCCGGAGTTTCATAACATCAAGACGAAATTAGTTCTGGTCACGGAGGCTCCGCTGGGAGCGGACCTCGCGGGGGGATTCCGCTGGGAAGACTTCAAGCGTAAAGGCGTTCCGGATTTTGTGATGCGGCAGCGCGAAGACACGGCGTGCATCGTTTATTCCTCGGGCACGGGTGGCCGTCCCAAGGGATGTGTGCTGACGCATGAAAATTATCTGGAGCAGTGCCGGGCGTTGACGGCGTTGTATCCATTCTGGCCGGGAGTTCGGTATTTGAGCATTCTGCCGACGAATCACGCGATTGATTTCATGGTCGGATTCATTGGGCCATTTGTATGCGGCGCTTGCGTGGTCCACCTGCGGACGCTGCGTCCCGAATTTGTTCGAGACGCATTCGTGCGCTACCGGATCACCTATGTCTCGCTGGTGCCGATGATCGTGAAGAACCTGGAGCGCGGACTGCGCGCTAAGTTTGACGAATTGCCCTCGTGGAAGCGGGCGATTCTGAATCGAATGATCTCAGTTAACAAGTTACTAACCCGGCGTCGGCCTCGCGTAAAAATGAGCCGCATGTTCCTGCCACAAGTGCATCGCGCGTTCGGCGGAGAGTTGCTGGCGCTGATCACCGGCGGAGCATTCATGGAGCCGTCGACCATGCAGTTTTTCTACGACCTGGGAATTCCAGTGGTCAACGGTTACGGGTTAACGGAAGCGGGGACGGCGCTCGCGTTGAACGATCTGAAACCGTTCCGCGCGGATACTGTGGGCAAGCCGCTCCCCGGTGTGGAATTGCGAGTGCTCAGCCCGAATGAGGAAGGAATTGGGGAGATTGCTGCGCGAAGCAAGACGGTAATGTCGCATTATTTGGACGATGCGGAATTGACGCTCGGAACGATCGTGGATGGATGGCTGCTGACGGGCGATTTGGGTCGCTTTGATAAGAGTGGACACCTCCAGCTTTTCGGGCGGAAGAAAAACATGATCGTGACCGAGGGCGGTAAAAATATTTATCCCGAAGACATTGAAACGGTGTTTGACGGACTTCCGGTGAAGGAATACTGCATTTTCGCTGCGAACTATGTGTGGCCGCAAAAAGAATTAGGACGGGAAATGCTAGTAGTAGCGCTGCGACTGGAACAGAATCAGCGCTTCGACAGCGCGCTGCTGCAGGAGATAGTGAGCCGCAATCGACGCCTGCCGGATTTCAAGCGCGTCGCGGGATACATCATTTGGGAGAAAGATTTTCCGCGTACTGCCTCAATGAAAGTGAAACGTCAAGCGCTGGCGGAAGAAATCGGAAAAGCAGTGGAGCGACGAGCGGTGGTGGGGCTGTGACCGAGGAGGATCGCTACCTCGCTATTGTGAATCCCGCCGCGGGTGGCGGCCGAAGCCGCAAAATGCTGGGCCCCGCTTTGGATCGGTTGCGAGCGGGGGGTGTAAGCATTGAAGTGAAAGAGACGAAGGGTGTCGGCGATGCTACCAGAATTGCCCGCGAGGCTTACGGGCAGGGCTTTAGAAAATTTATTGCCGTGGGCGGAGATGGAACTTCGTATGAAGTGGTGAATGGTCTTTTCCCGGAGGCCGGCGCGGGCGAGCGGCCCACGTTAGGCTTTTTGCCGTTGGGGACGGGCAATTCTTTTCTGCGCGATTTTAGCGATCGCGGGCTGGAGCACGCGATCGATTCACTGGTTTCGAAAAGAACGCGAGCCTCCGACGTCTTGAGGTTGCATCATCGCGACGGCGTTCTTCATTACATCAATCTATTGAGTGTGGGCTTCCCGGCCGACGTGGCGACTTTGCGGTCTCGGCGATTCAGCGGGCAGGGCGAACTGGGATATTTTATTTCCATTTTTTTAGGGCTCGTTCGATTAGAAAGACGACCGTTTCCGGTGCGGGTTGAGGGAGAAACGGATTTCGACCAGCGTCGCTGCCTGTTTCTCACCTTTAATAACAGCAAGTTCACCGGGGGCACGATGATGATTGCGCCCAAGGCGGAGACCAATAGCGGATTGATTGAATACGTCCGCTGGGGAGCGATTGGGCGGCTGGGGCTGATGCGCAACTTGCCGGGGCTTTATGATGGCACGCACATTCATCATCCGCTGGCGGAGCGAAAGGCGGTGCGCAAGGTGGAATTCGATTTGGAGCAGCCGGTGGATGTGATGGTTGATGGCGAAGTGTTGACGCTGCAATGCGAGGCTCTGGATGTTCTCCCGGGAGCGCTGAATGTTGTCGTCTGAGCGCATGTTATAAAAGTGGATGCAGGAAATAAATCATGTCTGAACAGAGGCGAAAGCAGCGGCAGAAGCAGAATCCGGTCGTGGAACCGGCTAAGTCTTTGCGGAACACGCTGATTTGGGGCGTCATTGTGGTAGTGGCGATGCTGGCTTACGGCGGATGGTGGTACTACACCAATCACCGTTACGATGGGTTTGCCAAGTGCCTGGCGGCGAAGCAAACCAAGATGTATGGATTGTATTGGTGTCCGCATTGCGCTCAGCAGAAAGCGATGTTCGGAAAAGCGTTTCAGTTTGTGCCCTATGTGGAATGCGCGATCAAAGGTTCGCGTGAGCTGGCGCCGGCGTGTAGCGCGGCAGGCGTGAAGTTATTTCCGAGCTGGCAGTTTGGCTCGAACCCTCCGAAAGAGGGAGTTTATCCTTTGGAAGAGCTCTCCGATAAAACCGGGTGCGCGCTGCCGTGAGTGCAATATCGAAGCGGACTACCGGTCTTTTATACACATTGATAGCGGCTCTGGCGCTGGCGGGGATCGCTGTCTCGGCCGTATCGTTGCAACGTCATTACGCGAAATCGGCGTCGGCCTTCTGTGATTTTGGAGAAAGATTCAATTGCGACATTGTGAATCGCAGCGAGTATTCCACGGTGATGGGCATTCCGGTTGCTGCAATCGGCGTGGCGGGTTACGCAGTGCTTTTCGCGTTGGCTACTTTTTACCGGCCGCGAATGCAAACACCGATTCGCCTGCTGCTGTTCTCTCTGGCGGGGCTTTTATTCGCTCTGTATCTCACCTATATCGAAGGCCACGTTTTAGAAACATGGTGCATTCTGTGTTTGAGTTCGCTGGCGCTGATCACAGTGATCACTTTGCTGGCTGGAATTTTAAAGCTGCGCGCCGGAAGCCGCGTCTGACGCTTGCCTGATGGGAAGAATCCAAAAAGAAAATAAAATTGGAGCGGTTTCCCAGGTGATCCGTGCTGGCGGAGCGACGGGAGACTTGCGACTGCATGAATTTCGCAGCCGGATTTTCAAGAATACCCGCTTCCTTAGAGTATGGCTGCCTCCTGGTTATGACGAGGCCGGAAACGGAGATCGCCACTACCCCGTCCTCTACTTGAACGATGGGCAGAATCTGTTCGAGTCATCGACGGCGTTCGGGGGAGTCGAATGGGGCGTGGATGAGAGCGCCGATCGGCTGATTCGTGAAGGCGCGGTTTGTCCGTTAATTATCGTGGGCATCGATAACATGGGCAAAGACCGGCTTCGCGAATATATGCCGCACCGGTCGATGCATCCCATGATGCTGCGGGTGCTGGGTCGACATTATCCAGACTTTCTGCTCAAGGAAGTGATGCCGTTTGTGGAGAGTATCTACCGGGTGGCCACGAGTCCGGAGAATACTGGCTTGGGAGGATCGTCCTTGGGAGCGCTGATTGCGTTGTATACCGCAATCGCACGGCCGGGAGTGATCGGCCGGTTGCTGCTGGAAAGTCCCTCGCTGTGGGCGTCGAACCGGCAGGTAATTAAGGAAAGCCGAGCGGTAAGAATCTGGCCGGGAAAAATATTTCTGGCGGCTGGCACAGCGGAAGCGGGAAGCCCCGAGCGTAGCCGCACGGTAGTGGACGATGTACGGGAACTCGCGGCAATTATGCGGCGCGCGGTTTTAAGTGAGAGCCGCCTGCGCATGGTCATTAAAGATGGCGCCGGACACACGGAGTCGGCGTGGGGCGAGCGATTTCCTGAAGCCTTGCAGTTTTTGTTCGGAAGGCAGACTTAGCCAGGCTGATTCGCGATTGAAATGGATTTCCTTCCAGTTGTCCATATCCCATACAGAAGAGCCGCCATCACGGGAACGGAAAGCTGGAAGTGCGTCCAGCGCGCGAACGGGCCGAGGAGCGGGAGAGCGAAACCGAGATAAAGGAGGATTTTGACAAGTGAAGTGTTGCCGTCGATCTGCGTGATGAGCCAGTCGGAGAGCAGCAGGAATGCTGGTGCGAGAATCACAAGATCGTAGACCGTGAGATGTGGAGCCAGCAGAACAGTAGAAAGTAGCAACGCAGAATATTTCAAAGATAAAGGCAGGCGGCTACGCCAGAAGGCCACAGTGAATCCCGCGACTACCAAGGCGGTGACGACATAAAGCGCGAACGATGCTTCGGGCCAGGGGATAAGCATGGTCCAAAACGTGCGCAGGCAGTGCGTCTGGTAAGGTTTTGGCTCCAGAAGCGGCAGCACGCTCGGAATGTTGAGTAGGATATGGGACCACTGGCGAAGCGGTGCGGAACCATAGTATAGCCAGGCTACGATTAACTCGGCGACTGCCGAGAGCAACGCGCCTGCAATTGTTTTCCAGCGAAGTGTGATTAGGAAGACGATGGCAATGGCCAGACCGAGCTGAGGCTTAAAGATGAGACATCCGAACGCCAGTCCGGCGAGGAATTCATGTTGCTCACGCAGTGCGAAGAATGCGAGCACGAACAACGCGAGCGCGAGAGCGGAAGTTTGTCCCCAGGCGATCAAGTGCCAGAATGCTGGGAAAGCAAGGGCGAGAATTAAGACCGTGAATCCATGATTGCGCAGATTGGGGCAGACACACCACACGGAATAACAACATAATCCGTAAATGAGCGCGCTGAGAAAGAGCCAGAGAGCGAGAGCCAGCGGATACGACAGCCGAGCGAACGGCGCGAATAAAATTGAAACCTGCGGCGGATACAGCGGCAAATATCGGATGCCAGCAGCCGCGGGAATGCGCTGCGCCGCGAGTTCGGCTTGCGCTTGCATGTTGTATAGATCCGAGCCCCTGTGGACGAGTGCGAGCGAACCCAGAGTATAGAAATGAAGAAAATCTGTTCCCTTGAGATTCCCGGTGCGGTCAATCAACCCGGGCGTGCACATGTTCCACAGATAGACCGACCACAAGCACAGCGCGAGAATCAATCCGTGAGCACGCAGGCGTCGGTCGGTGATCCAGGATGCGGGAATCCGTGATGCGGAGATGCTCGCCGTCATGAGCCCGCATGATACCGAATCCAGGCTCACCCGAGGCTTAAATCTGGAGGCGGGAAATCTGTTAGCTGACTGCGCCGCGTCATCAGCAACAAAGGCAGGATGAGAGGCATAAAGGGAACCAGGAAAGAAGGCAGTAGCGGGAGCTGACTAGGCGAATCGATATGCGGCGGAAACAGCAACAGGGCGGTCGACACAATCCAAGGCCAACTGATGCAGATGACGAAAACAAGTTTAGAAAAACGGCGTAGAGTCTTCCAGTCTTGCAAAAGCAGCATCGCAGGCAGAATCAGCAGCACCTGGTTGAAAGGTGTAAACAGCGGGAACGCAAGCAAGTCACCCATAAAAAAAGCCGCTAGCAGAGAGCTGAATTGCCTTGAGTCGCCGGCTTCTCTTCGATTACGCCATGCAAATGCAAGCAGGCCAAGAATGAGGATTCCTCCCACAACTTCTCCGAATGTATTACCGAGAGCCATGCCAAGCGTCGACGTAGGAAGGGCGTATCTTCGATAGGCGGCCAGGCCTGCTATGAAGTATCCGAGCCATCCCGGAAGTAACAGTTCGCCGAACACAACCAGTGCCGCCAGGGTTGCTATAAAACAGGCAGGAAGTCTCCATCTCTTGCGCCAATCTCCCGCGGCCCAAATCGTGAACCAGCAGAGAGGCAGAAGCATCATCTGAGGTTTAATGGTGGAGATAGCGAGCACGATACCGGCAGTGGCCGAGTGGTGTCTGCTCACGCACCAAGCCGCCGCCATTAACAAGCATGCATCAACAATCGCCAACTGCTGCAGTCGCAACCCCTGTGCAATCTGGGGACTGCTGAGAGTGAACAGAATTATGGCAGCGCCTGTTTCCCATCATATCTTCCACCGCAGAACGCTTAAGCAAAAGAGAACATTCAAGGCAATCAGCGAACCCAAAACGAACGGGGCCCAGCGCTGCACCTCGGCAAAGTCCGTGTACACGAGAGGAGCCGTGAGGAAAACTTCGTAGATGGGATAAGCAAACCGTTGTTCGTCTGCTAGCTTCGCTTTCGGTTCGTCGTAGGTCTGGTTGACAACGTGGCCGTAGAACGCCATTTGTATTTCGTGACTGACCTGGGTGCTATAAGGATTGCGGCGGTGAAGCAGAAGCTCACGTGTTCCCACCCAAGGCGAGTACAAGTCGCTTACTTGAGCTATCACGAAACCGTTTTCCAGCCGTGTGCGGCTGTTCCATGGTCCAAGGATGCGGTGTACATAAAGCCACGAAATTCCAGCCATGCATAAGGCCAGAAGGAGCCAGAGTCGTGTTTTCATGGAGCGGGAGCCTCGTAGGATTCCAATCGCGGCGGCGAAGTGTCGGCATCCAATCGCCAAACCCGTCGATTTTTGAAGGCTTTCAACAGTTCTTGATTTCCAACATTTGCCATGTCCCGAGCCCATAAAACTTTGGTGCCATCGATATCGGCATTGTTGTAAACCCATTCCCGAAAGAAATTGTGGTGCGGTCTATAGACGACAATTACAAGCTGAGGGCCGGGAAAATGTTGAAGCTGGCGCAGGATCTTCGCCCTCTCCGAGTTGCCCCTGGGCCATCCTGGTTCTATCTGGACGTGAACCTCGACCGCTGTCAGGCGCAGAAGGATCATAGCGCCCGCAAGTATGGGAATCGTCCGAACAATCGCAGTACCAATGGAGCGACCGCCGGGAGACCAGTGCCAGAGATAGCGCATACCCTGTACCAGCACCAAGTACAAAGCACAGGTTGCCGGCGAGAAGTAGTCGGGTCTGTTCCACGTTTCTACCGCCAGGGCTGCTGCCATAGCGCCGCATATAAAGAGCGGGAGTCGCATCTTGCGCTCACGAACGATGCGAGGAAGGGCCAAAAGCGGCACTGTCAAGAGCGGGCCCAGATAGAACTTCCACCCCGAAATGAATCTTTCCGCAAGGCTGCGTAAATAACCAGAAAAGGTATGATTTGTCTGAAACACTTCCAGTTCCCAACGGTAGAAATCCCGCATGACCTCGTGGTGGTACTCGGCTGCGGGTTGCGGAGTCTGCCAGAGGAACGCCGGGACTGCGGCGTAGGTATCGGCTTCCACCTCATAAGTCATGCGAAACGGGTTGCCAGTTACGCGATAGTAGTAGTAGCCGGTGGCGATTGACGCGATCAGCAAACAAAGAATGATCGGTACGACCACCCTCGGAATCGATTGGATGAACGGTGGACGATTCTTCCCGAGAACCCAAAAAATCATGACAACAGCAACGGGTAAGGCGAATATCAATCCTTCATAAGGACGGCTGTTGGCTAGAATCACGAGCCCCAAACTCATGAGCAATGCGTCGCGAACGCGAAGATGCTGGCGAATACGCGGCCAGGCTCCCAACACCAGCGCGCCCCCGAAGGCGACGATCGAAGCGGCCCAGTAGCCGTTCATCCAGTAGCTGAGAATGCCTAGTCGGAGCGCGGCAAGCGCTGCCCCTAGCAAGGCCCAGGACGCAGGGAGCCACGCTTGAAGCGTCCAGCACAGAGCCGAGCACATGAGCGCAGTGGCAAGAACTTGACCAATCCACGGATTACCCAGTAGTTGACCGGCGGCGAGCATGAGGCCCTCTGCCGGGGGATACATCGACATATAAGTCGGCTTTTGAATGATGTGGAAGCTTTCAAAATGGATCCACATCGGGTGAGTGGGATTCGTGAGCCTGCCGTGCGCGAACGTGTCGGCCGCGAGAAGGTAACTGAATTCGTCGTGGTTAAGCGGTTGCGGAATGCCGAGGATTGGAATGAGTCCCACTCGAATCGCAATCACGCTGAAACCGACGATCACTATCGATAGGTTGCGGCGATGGGCCAGGCGGCTAAACGTGCGCTCGACCTGACGAAAACCTGTGGGCTGATTGTGGCGAGAAGTATTTCGAGAGGAGAATAAAATCAAACCTCCCGCGGCGATGAGCAGGAAGGCTTCGATCAGCGTCAGGAGCCACGGAGCGAGCAGCGAGTAGAGGTTCTGCATCGTGACCGAGCCCAGGCATAGCCCATTCATTCCTGCGACAGCCAGACGGGCTTAACGGATTCCAATTGGCTGCGGAAGAAGTCGATTCATCTCTTACGCCGGCTGTTTCTCGGCGGCCCTCTCGAACAGTCCGTCGACGATCTGAATCATTTCGTCGTCTACTACGCGGTTGCGGGAGATGGCTTCGCTCAAAGTGATCGAGACAATCTTATTGGCGCGCAGCGCGGCCATGCATCCGAACTCGCCGCGGTGCACCATGTCGATGGCGCCCAGGCCATAACGGGTGGCCAGCACGCGATCGAAAGCGCTGGGAGAACCCCCGCGCTGAATGTGTCCCAGAATCACGGCGCGAGTTTCGAAGCCGGTGCGTTTTTCTATTTCGCGGGCGAGAATGTTTGCGATCCCGCCGAGCTTGACATGGCCAAACTCGTCCTTGCCCATGTCTGACAGCACGGGAGATCCCTGGCCTGGTTCGGAGGAAAACTTCGCGCCCTCGGCCACGACCACAATCGAAAAATAAAGTCCGCGCTCGTGCCGCTGGCGAATAGAATTTGCGACTTTGTCGACATCAAACGGACGCTCGGGAATCAGGATGACGTCGGCGCCACCGGCGATGCCGCTGTAAAGCGCGATCCAGCCAGCGTCGCGGCCCATCACTTCCACAACCATCACGCGATTGTGAGCTTCCGCGGTGGTGTGCACGCGGTCCAGCGCCTCGCAGACGATGTTGCACGCGGTGTCGAATCCGAACGTGTAATCGGTGCCCCCCAGATCGTTATCGATGGTTTTGGGAACACCTACAACCTTGACGCCACGTTCGTGAAGTTTTTGCGCGACCGACAAAGTATCGTCACCGCCGATTGCGATCAGAGCTTCAATCTTATATTTATCCAGCGTTGCCAGGCAGCGATCGATACCATCGGGCCGCTTTGAAGGATTGGTGCGCGATGTGCGCAAGATCGTGCCTCCGCGCGGAAGAATTCCTCCCACAGCTTCGAGATCGAGGACCATGGTCTGGTCCTCGACCAGCCCACGCCAGCCTTCCAGGAATCCGACAAACTCGTCACCGTAGGTGAAAACGCCCTTGCGCACTACTGCGCGAATTACCGCGTTCAGGCCAGGACAGTCCCCGCCTCCGGTCAGGATGCCAATCTTCATGATCTGCTCCCCTTCAAGAATTTAGATGGAATCCCCGGAATGCACGCCCGGCGCGGGCTTGTATTCAGCCGCAGCCCTAAGCGCGGGATTCAGCAGTCGCTGGGAAGAAATAGATTATCACTAATGAGGGATGATGCAGATGGAGAACCGATCTTTGGACAATCTGGCTGTTGAAGGTTGGCTTGCGCTGTTTACGCAGGAGTTGATTGCAAAAAGGCGAAGGCTATCTGTGACGGCGTTGCGATCTCTTACTCGCCTTCTTCTGCGCTTTCTGGTATTTCTTCATCGCTTTCCGTTGTTTCTTAGCGGTCTTTTTCGCGTACTTTTGCTGCTGCTTGGCCGCCCTGCGGGCCTCGCGTCCGTTTTCTCCGATACTCCTGTTTTCCCGCTGAGCATGGGCCGGTGTCGACACTGCAATACTCAAAACGAATAACAGCAGGAAAGCCGCAACACGTTTCATAAAAAACTCCGAACCGAATACCCTTCAGCGATCTTAACCGAAGATGCAGCAGTTTTGGCACTGACCCAGTTACTTTCGTGCCGCCGATAAGACGTTCGCTGCCGAGTGAATTGTAAAGTTGTCTTTAGCGCTTTAGCCCGATCGCGGCGGCTTCCAGTTCGTCGTGGACTTGAGCGGCGCGGCGCAGGGCAGATTGCACGTTGTCGCAGATGTTCTCCGCGCCGACAACTTCCTCAAACTCCGCCTGATGGATCAGGCTGGCGGGTTGCTCGCGAGCTCCGCAAAGAATCAAGGTGCGATTGGTCGCCTGCAGTTGGCGGGCAACTTCCTCGATGGCGAATAGCCCGGTGGCATCGAGCGCAGTCATATTGCGCAGGCGCAGGATAACCACAGGTGGAAGGGTGTGCAGGTCTTCGGTGACGGCGTTTATCTTGTCGGTGGCACCGAACAGAAACGGTCCATGGATGCGGAAGATCGTCGAGTAATAAGGGATGTCTTTATCCTGCAGGATGTGCACGCGGCCGTCTTCAACATACTCGTCGGTGACCTGGGAAACCGTGGTGGTGGCGGCAACGCGGCTGATGAAGAGGAGGGCGGCAAGGATCATGCCAGCTTCGACCGCGACGGTGAGGTCGGCGAAGACAGTGAGCGCAAACGTGACCAGCCAGACGCTGATATCAGTTTTTGTGAGCTTGAGCAGTTGCGGGATTTCGCGCCACTCGCCCATGTTGTAGGCGACCACCATCAGAATTCCGGCGAGCACTGCGAGCGGTACGTGGCTTACCAGCGGGGCCGCGAATAGCAGGATACATAGCAGAGTGAGAGCATGAATCATTCCGGCGACCGGAGACTGAGCGCCGGCGCGAATATTGGTTGCGGTGCGGGCGATGGCGCCGGTGGCGGGAAGTCCGCCGAACATGGGAGAAATGATATTGGCCACGCCCTGGCCGATGAGTTCCACGTTCGGGTTGTGATGGTCATTGCTCATGCGGTCAGAAACCACGGCTGACATGAGGGATTCAATAGCTCCCAGCATCGCGACCGTGAGAGCGGGCCCCAGCAGACCGTGGATCAGATCGGCGCGAAAGCGAGGAATCACGAAATGAGGCAGGCCGGCAGGAATTCCGCCGAAGCGGGAACCGATAGTCTCGACCGGCAGCTTGAATAAGACCACCGCTGCAGTGCCGAGCAGGAAGGCAACGATCGCGCCGGGGATTCGATTGGAAACGGCGCGGCAGAAAATCATAACCAACACTGTGCCCGCAGCCAGTGCGGTTGCAGTGTACGACAAAGTGCGGAAGGTGCCCGCCAGTGCCTCCACACGCTGCCAGAATACGCCAGGAACTTTGGCCAGTTGCAGTCCGAAGAAATCTTTTACCTGGGTGCTGGCGATGAGAATGGCGATCCCGTTGGTGAAACCGATGACCACCGGGCGCGGAATAAACTTCACCGCCGTGCCCATGCCGGCGATGCCCATAATCATCAGCAGAATGCCGGCCATCACCGTACACATGAAAAGTCCATCGACGCCGTGAAGCGCAACGATGCCGGAGATGACTACGACGAAGGCGCCGGTCGGGCCGCCGATTTGCGTCTTTGAGCCGCCCAGCAGGGAGATTAGAAAGCCCGTTACGATGGCACAATAAATACCGGCCTGCGGCGTGAGCCCGGAGGCGATGGAAAAGGCCATGGCCAAGGGCAATGCGACCAGACCCACGGTGATGCCGGCAATCAGATCGTGGAGGAATTTATTGGAACTATAATCGCGCAGACAAAGGACAGACTTCGGCAGCCAACGTTCTTCGAGAAAAGCATGCCCCATTTTTCTATTATGCAGGCGCCAGGCTCAAAACCAACAGAATTGTGAAGCAGTCCTGCACCAAGGTGCGTAAGGGCCAGCCGGGAGACTCCACTAGGATGTCCGGTACTTTCCGCGATAAACTGCACTCACCATGCGAGTACTGGGCATCGACTGCGGCGGCGCGTATACGGGGTACGGGGTGGTCGAAATGGATTCGGGCGGCCGCTTGCTGTGTCTTACTTACGGAGCCATCAAGCTTTCGCCACGGGAACCGCTGGCGCGGAGGCTGTCGCAGATTTATGAAGGACTCGGCGCCCTGATTGTGGATCATCATCCCAATGAAGTGGCGATCGAAGGTATTTTCTATGCGCTGAATGTGAAGTCCGCGTTGCAGCTTGGGCAGGTGCGCGGAGTCGCGATGCTGGCTGCGGCTGCGGCTGGGCTCGACGTAGCGGAATATTCTCCGTTGACCATCAAGTCGTCGGTCGTGGGATATGGAAGGGCGGAGAAGCAGCAGGTGCAACACATGGTCACGCGGCTGCTGAGTTTGGCACAAGCTCCCGAGCCCATGGATGCCTCGGATGCGCTGGCCATTGCGATCTGCCATTTGCATACTGCCGGAACGCTGGAGCGACAGAGGGCCGTGGCGCGGTGATGCGTGCTGTTTCTATGCGAGCGATAAAAGTTTGGCGAGTAGTTGCCGCGGCGCTGACCCTGATTTTTTTGTCTGGCTTCGTGCTGGGGCAAACTCCGGCGAGCAGTGACATAGTTCCGGCTGCGACTGTCACCTTTACTCTGGATTTTCCTCTTTCCGATCCCACGCACTACTCGATCGCTGTCGATGCGAACGGTCACGCGAGCTACGAATGCACGGTCAAAGATCAGGAGGACACGGAAGAGCAATCTTACCGGACGGAATTCAATGTAACTGCCGGCAATCGGCAGCGGATTTTCGAGTGGGCAAAACAGGCGAAATATTTTTCCGGAAAGGTCGATTCGGGAAACCGAAAACTGGCCTCCACCGGAGACAAGGTCCTGAGCTATCAGGATGGGAAGCAATCCTTTACGGCGCGCTACAACTACTCGGCTCTGGACCCGGTTCGGCAGTTGACCACTCTATTCCAAAGCATGGAGTCCACTCTTGATTATGGACGTCGGCTTGCCTTTTACCATCGCTATCAGAAACTGGCGCTCGATGATGAATTAAAGCGCATGGAAGCCCAGGCGAAGGAAAATGAGCTGAGCGAAATCCAAAGCGTCGAACCAGTGTTGCAGGAGATTGTTGATGACAACTCGGTCATAAATATGGTG
The DNA here is from genome assembly GCA_049693675.1 of Candidatus Sulfotelmatobacter sp. Lineage (GTDB taxonomy): Bacteria > Acidobacteriota > Terriglobia > Terriglobales > Acidobacteriaceae > Sulfotelmatobacter. Next base: position 49,103 of record JBAVQD010000186.1, read on the forward strand.
CGGGCGCGAGCCAAGGCCTTAATCCAAATGGAGAGCCAAGAGGGTCAGCATTGACCGGCAAGCGCTTGCTCGAGGGGAGTAGAATAGGCGGCAACTGCTGGGGCAGTGAAAATTGACAACGATTTGACAACTGCCTGGGGTGCAAGTGGTAGGACAAGAGATAGGAAAAGAACAGATTTTTCGGCAGCGAACTTATTGCTAGCGAACTTGAGCGATGCGGAAACGAGCCACAGGTGGGATGAGGGGGTTCTATGTACAAGCTCCGATTTTACTGGATGGTATGGACGGCCCTGGTTTGCACGCTTTCGGCGCTGCCGGCCGCTGCCAATTCGCAAGCCCGCATTGTTCGCCTGAGCGACGTGCATGGCGGGGTGCAGATCGATAAAAACGCGGGATTGGGTTTTGAGAACGCATTTCTCAATCTTCCGATCACCCAGGGAACGCAGTTGCGTACGCGCGCGAACGGCCGCGCGGAAATCGAATTCGAAGACGGCAGTACGCTCCGGGTTGCTCCCAACACCACCGTCCTGTTCAGCACGCTGGGTTTGAGCGACGCAGGGCAACGCTTCTCCGCGGTGAACCTGTTAGAGGGCAGGACGTATGTGAACTGGCTGGGGAAGAGCGGAGATAAATTTACGCTGCATTTTTCTCAAGAGACCGTGGATTTGACCCAGCCGGCTCATTTCCGCGTGGTAGCTTCGTCCAACTCCGCGGAGGTTGCCAGTTTCAAGAACGATGTCGAGGTAATCGGTCCGTCGGGCACAGTGAAGGTGGATAAGAAGAAAATGGTTACCTTCGATGTGAAAGACGACGATCACTCCGCGGCGGCAAAGAGTTTTAAAGAAGATCCCTACGACGACTGGGACAAGCAGGCGGTCGAGTATCACGACCAATACGCCAAAAATAATCCGACACCGTATGGTTACGGGCTCAGCGACCTCAACTATTACGGAAGCTATTCAAACTTTCCCGGCTACGGCATGTTGTGGCAGCCATACTTCGCGGGCGCAGGCTGGAATCCGTTCATGGACGGCGCATGGTCGTTGTATCCCGGCGTGGGTTACATGTGGGCCTCGGCGTATCCGTGGGGCTGGATGCCTTACTACTATGGGAACTGGGTGTACGCCCAAGGGTTGGGTTGGGGTTGGCAACCGGGTGCATTTAATGGATGGCGAGGCGGAGTTCATTATACGGGAGCGGCGGTCGCCGGGTTTCGTGCTCCTGTCGAACCTACAGGAACGGCAGGCACCGTGGTTGTTGGAAGAGGCGGCCCAGTCCTCAAAGAGTCTCCAGCGACGAGCCTCTTGGTCAGTCGCGGATCTGCGGGGATGGGAATTCCACGAGGATCGCTAGATGGCCTGCGTCACATGAATACGCAAGTGGCGAAGACGGGCTTTGTGGAAATACGCTCAGCTCCGCAGTTTGCCGCGAGTTCTTTCCGTTCCGGCGGATTCGTTGCCGGTGAGCCGCATGGAGCCGTGAATGGGGGCGTTGGCCACGTCGGCACTGCCTCCGCAGGACACGCCTCCGCAGCGGGTGGTGGTGGACATCGGTAGGCGGCGGCTCGGTGTTTCAGAGGCGGCCATAGGGCCGCCTTTTTTATGGCTTGCAGGGTGGTTTAAGTCTTTCAAATACAGTATCCACTCGATACGACCGTCTTTTGGGGCTCGCTAATGTTAACTCGCGAGATGATTTTCGCGGGAGAACCCGATGCCATGGCAAGATGAAAATATCGTGGCCGTACGACGGGAGATGCTCGACTTGCTTCGACAGCAAATGGAATCCCTCTATTCACCCGGAGGCCTGACGGATAGTCAGTTGATTGAGTGCTACAACCGGCAAGGCCGGGTGCAGGAACTGCGCGAAAAACTGCAAGCTCTTTTGGCGGAGCAGGAGACTTTCTCAACGCCTCATCAGGTTTCGGCGATGCGGTTGGCGGCATAACCTCACGCGGGCGAATTGCGGGCGCGATCGTCCGCCGCACTAACTGACTGCGACACCCGCGTAACCCACCACTGCATCGCGATCACCAGAAATATCGCCCGAAGTCGCATACTTCACCAGTTCGGCCGAAGTTGCGCCCAGCCTTTTTACAGCAGTCAGCATCGTCACGGCGGGACCGAAGCCGCACATACTGACCTGCTGTTGGGTGACTACATCGTGGAGGCCACGGGCGTCGAGCCGGAGGATTGCTTCGATGGCGTTCTGATCCTTAACGCGAGTAACTGCGTCGGACTCGTAGTGATTCATATCGCTGGACGCGACGATGAGCACCGGTTTGCCGTACGCCACAATCGCTTCCGCCAGCGCGATGCCGAGTTGCTCGAGCGCTTCGAAATGTCCGGTTCCAAGCGCAATCGGAACGAATCTCAGCCGGGGTTGGCGGACTTGTAGAAATGGCAACTCGACTTCGATGGCGTGCTCGGAGCGGTGTGCGGCGGAATCTTCGTGAAGAAGAGAGCAGCGCTGCTTGAGACTGATCGCGAAATCGCTGGCGATGGGCACAGGGCCGAGCGGAGTCTCCCAGGCTCCATCGCTCATGATGGCGAGAGGGCGTCCCATGCCAGTGTGGTTGGGACACATCACAACGCAAAGTTCCGGAACTTCCAAGGTGGAAAAAACCGCTCCGGCGACGTGTCCGGAGTAGACATAGCCTGCGTGGGGAGCGATGCAGCCTGGCGCGCGAATGGTTTTGTGCGGCGAACTCTGCGAAAGGTAAGTGTGAACTTCCTGGCGGAGCGCTTCGGGATCGCTGGGATAGAAACGTCCGGCGACAGCGGGACGACGAACTGGTGTCGCGGTCATGGGGAGTCTTCGCGAATGCGGATGTGGCGAAATAACCGTTGACCAGGTTAATGCTACGAGTCTCAGTGGGGCTAGCGCAAGACGAAGATTAGCCTCTAATCTTTTCCCAGCCGTAGCAGAGTTCTCTTCCAGGCCACGACCGCCAGAAGCAAAAGAGTGAAGGCGGGGAAAAAGGTGGCGTAGCCGTCGCGCAGGATGAACAGATGCGTGGCCACGGCGCCGGCCATAATCAAAGCCAAAAACGCGGCAGCAATCGCCGATGTCCTGGGGGTTAGCAGCAGAATCGCGCAGACGACTTCAAGACTTCCCGCGAAATAGCGGAACCATTGCCCGATCCCGACTTTGCCGAACAATTCTATCCAGTAAGCCGCATTCGGATTCAGTTTTCTGGCGCCGACGCACAGGAAAAGAATTGCCAGGAAGATCTGGAGAATCCAGAGTGTCAGGTGGAAGACTCGGTCCCATGCAATCTTCACGGCGACCTCTCAGTCTGAATTTGATGAACCTTGCTCCGAATTGAGTGTTTGCCGCGACGGGCTATGGCGCTACCAAGGCGCGGTACAGCGCGGCGCTCTCTTCCAGGCTCAGCGTTTCCGCGCGGGCGGCGGGTTTCACCTGGGCCTCGGACATGGCGGCGCGGAGGCGCTTCTCATCGTAGGACGATTTCAAGTTATTCCACAGCGTCTTGCGTTTCTGACCAAACGAGAGCCTGAGGAAGTCGATGAAGCCCTGCTTGAAACCATCCGCGTCCAGGCCGAGTTCCCGGTGTCGGGCAGCCATGGTCAGGCGCAACACAGTGGAATGAACTTTCGGTGGAGGTGCAAACGCTCCCGGCGGCAGAGTGAAAAGTTTTTCCACCCGGGCATAGAGTTGCGCCGTCGCGGAGAGCAGACCATAGTCGCGCCTACCGGGCTTAGCGGCGATGCGGTCAGCGACTTCGCGTTGCACCAGGATCACGATCGTTTCGAAGTATTTCGAGTAGTCGAACAGACGCAGCAGAATGTCAGAAGTGATGTAGTAGGGGAGATTGCCGATTACATTCGCCGGAGTGGGCTTGAATTCGATACCCGGGCGGCTCAGGCCTGGCTTAGGTCCGAACAGAGAATCGAAATCGATCGACAGGATATCCGCTTCAATGACTTCGACATTAGGAAACATGGCAAACCGCAGGCGCAGCTGTGCGGCCAGCACGCGGTCGAGTTCCACGGCGATGAGACGTCGAGTGTGTTTGGCCAATAAAGAAGTGAGAATGCCGCGTCCGGGGCCGATTTCGAGGACGGTGTTTTGTGAAACGTCGCCGAGAGCGTCGACGATTTGCGACGCGTAATTTTCGCTGGCGAGAAAGTGCTGTCCCAACTTGGGTTTGAGTTGCGGGCGGCGCGTGGAGACGACCTTCGGCACGTTGACCCTCTTTTCCTCGGGCATTAGACTGAGAATTCAGCCCGCGTGCTTGTGCGCAGGAGAGTAAACTCCGGCACAACGTATTCCATCATAACGTGCGCCCGCGAAAATCGGGTCTTACCTGGAGGGTTTTCATGCATATCGCATTCGCGGCTTCGGAAGGCGTTCCATTTTCAAAGACCGGAGGGTTGGCCGATGTGGTGGGCGCATTGCCCCGGGCGCTCGCCGCCTTGGGGCATCAGGTGAGCGTATATCTGCCGCGCTACAAGCAGACGAAGCTGGCCGACCCGGCGACCGTGGTGCATAGCATTACGATCCCCTTCGACGATAAGTACCGCTTTTCTGCCGTGGTGACGGGCGGAAGCCAGTCCGGCGTGCGTTTTTACTTTGTCGATTATCCGGACTATTTCGATCGCGACGCGCTTTACGGCACCTCGGCTGGCGACTATCCCGATAACGCCGAGCGTTTCGCCCTGTTTTCCCGCACCGTGTTGGAGGCTTCGAAAATTCTGGGCGTGCCCAACGTTTTTCATTGTCACGACTGGCAATCGGCACTGATACCCGTACTGCTGCGCACGGTTTATGCGGAGGATCCTGCTTTCCGTGAGGCGGGCACCGTGTTCACCATCCACAATATGGGATATCAGGGACTGTTTCCTCCGGAAACGTTACCGCTACTCATGCTGCCCTGGGATTTGTTCACCATGTCGAAGATGGAATTTTTTGGGCAGGTAAATTTTCTGAAGGGCGCGCTCACCTATTCGGATTATGTGACCACTGTGAGTAAGAAATACAGCCAAGAAATTCAAACTGCCGAATATGGCTTTGGATTGGAGGGCGTGCTGCGCGACCGCGCCGCAACCGTCACCGGGATTTTGAATGGTGTGGACTATGACGAATGGAGTCCGCAAGCGGATAAATTTATTGCTGCGAAATATTCTCCGCAGGATTTGTCGGGCAAAGCGAAATGCAAGCAGGATCTGCTCGCGGCATTCGGGGTGAAGAATGCCGACACGAAACTGCCGGTGATTGGAATTGTTTCGCGCTTCGCCGCGCAGAAAGGGTTTGATCTGATCGCGCAGATCATGGACCGGCTGGCGCGCGAAGAGATGATCATGGTGGTTCTCGGCTCCGGTGACAAGACATATGAAGAAATGTTCACCCGCCTCAGTAAACAGTTCCCCAACAAGATTGCATTGAAGGTAGCGTACGACAACGCTATCGCGCACAAGATCGAGGCCGGGGCCGACATGTTCCTGATGCCATCGAAATACGAGCCCTGCGGGCTGAACCAGATCTACAGCCTGAAGTATGGGACGGTCCCGATCGTCCGCGCGACCGGCGGCCTCGACGACACGATTGAGCCCTGGGATGCGCGCTCGGGCAAAGGCACGGGATTCAAGTTCACGGAATATAACGGCGAGTCTCTGCTGCTCACCATCAAACAGGCACTGCAGGCATTCCGGGATCAGACTTCGTGGCAGGTGCTGATGCGCAACGGCATGAATAAGGATTTTTCGTGGAACGCTTCGGCGCGGGAGTATGGGAAGGTTTATGAGCGAGTGAGGCAGATGCGGAGCGTAACTCCCGCAGCGGAAAAAATGTTGGTGTAGCACTTTGTCTTAATGCCAGCGTCCGAAGGACGCCTGACAATAGCCCGGCGCTTCAGCGCCGGGTGCTCTGAAGATTCATCAGCATTTCAGCCGTCCCTACGGGACGGAATGTGGAAATGCACTCCTACCCGGCGTTAAAACGCCGGGCTATTTTCAAGCCTCCTCTGGACGCCGAACTCTAGAGGCTAGCCGAACGGCTGGTACAATTCCGCTCATGGCCGCCACATCCCAACTGCCGGCTTTCTCCCGCACCATCTTCCACGTCGACATGGATGCATTCTTCGTCTCGGTGGAAGAGTTGTACGATCCATCCCTGAAAGGGAAGCCCGTCGTCGTCGGAGGGCAACGGCACGAGCGTGGGGTGGTTTCGGCGGCGTCTTATGAGGCGCGGAAGTTTGGAGTGCATTCGGCGCTGCCGCTGCGCACGGCGGCGAAGCTTTGTCCGCAGGCTATTTTTGTTGACGGTCATCCGGAGCGCTATCGCGAGTGTTCGGAAAAAGCTTACAAAGTGTTGACGGCATTTTCACCGCAAGTGGAAATGGCTTCGATCGACGAAGCTTATCTCGACATGACCGGAACCGCACGCCTGCACGGTCCGCCGCTACGCGCCGCGCACAAATTGCACCAGCGGATGAAAGAAGAAACGCAGCTCAATTGTTCGATTGGCATCGGATCATCCCGACTGATCGCGAAGGTTTCATCCGCGCAGGCTAAGCCCAACGGCGTGCTGTGGATTGTTCCGGGAGAAGAAGCAAAGTTTCTGGCGCCGCTCGATGTCCGCGAGATTCCCGGCGTCGGCAAGGTGATGGAGAGTCAACTGCACGCGCTCGGCATTAAGAAAGTGGGCGACCTCGCGCGGCTGGAAGAATCCGAACTCGAAGAACGATTCGGCAAGTGGGGCCTGGCGCTCGCGGGCAAAGCTCGCGGTGAAGACGCGGGCGGATGGTTCGACTCGGAAGTGGGCGCCGATACGGCAGCGAAGTCTATCAGCCACGAGCATACTTACAACGAAGATACGGCGGATGCCAACCAGCTGGAAGCCACGCTGATGCGGCTGTCGGAGATGGTCGGACGGCGATTGCGCGAGGCGAAGTTTTACGCGCGGACTATTCAACTCAAGCTGCGTTACAAAGATTTCACCACTATCACGCGGGCGCACAGCTTGCCGTCTCCTACGCAGATTGACGGTGAAATCTTTGAGCAAGTACGCACTCTTTTTCGCAAGAATTGGAAAGCGGGCAGGGAAGTGCGCCTACTCGGCGTGCAGGCTTCGTCGTTTGAGGGGCAGACTGAGCAGATTAATTTGTTGGATAGTAACCGCCAGCAACGCTGGAAAGACGCTCTGGCTGCGGCGGATCGCTTGCGCGACAAATTTGGCGAGTCCAGTGTTTCGCTGGCTGCGGGGATGCGAGGGAGTTTCCGCGAGCGGACTCATGAGAATCCGGCGGGGCTGCCAGGGAAGGCCAAACTTAAATAGATTGGATTCGCTGGCTGCTTCATCTTGATTACCGGGCTTCGCCCGGTCTGACAGCCGTGGGCGGCTGTCCCCACACGAACACGAAAGGCGGGAAAAACGAAGGCCGGGTATCCCGGAAGGTGATTCCGGATCCCGGCCTCGTCTTTATTGCAACTTGGAGTAGAGGTGGTTAGTTGCCCGTGCCTGAGTTGGCAGCAGTGCTTGGCGTGGCCGTCGGCGCGTTCGATGCACCCCAGCGTGCCAAGCGCGGATAGAACGGCGTGACTTCAAACGGCATTTTGTCGCGTGCCGAAGTGATTGCCACTGGCGCAGTCTTTACCATCTCTGCCGTATCGTTCCAGGGATTGATCTTGACGCGTCCGCCCAAAGGCAGAGCCGCGACCTGATCCAGTTTATTGTTGTCGAGCGCCGGACCTTTCGTTTCCAGGGCGGCGAGGCGGGTGATGGTTCCGTTTTCCGCCAGCGGATTGCCCAGGTGCGTTGTCAACAGAGCGTTGAGCTGAGAAGCGCGGGCCTGCAGCGCTTTTAAGAACAAGCCAACGTTGTCGAGCTTCTGCGCGTAAGGCGAATTGTTCAGCAGTTCGATGGCTTTCTTGTCGGCTGCGGCTTCTTCTTCCGGAATATGTTTGAAGCCCAGGTTGTTGTAGGTGGAATCGTCAGAGAACAGCATGCGATCGTTGAAGGCATACTTGCTGCCCAGGTTGTGGCCGAGAA
>JBAVQD010000187.1:0-2795 GCA_049693675.1 Candidatus Sulfotelmatobacter sp.
GACCACGAACGGCACATGCAGTGGGCTGCCGGCATTCTCACCACCGGAGGCGCTATCGCCCTCGCTTTCTGGAACCGGCGAACGCTGGCTAACGCATTGCTCCTTCGCCGCAGTTTCGATCTGCAAGATCGCTGACGGCCGCAGCCGCAAGCAAGATTAGAAAAAAAATCCGCCCCCCCAGAGTTATTAACCAAGCTCGCTTTACCGTTGCCCGTCCACCATCACGTGACGAGAGACCGGAACTCGCGGCGATCGTCCCTAACCCCCTGAGTTAACTCAGGGCACACCACACTCAGGAGAGATTACGATGATCACGAAAAGGTTTCCTCGCTTAGGCACGCTGTTCCTGACTGGCCTCGTCGCTGTTTTAACGCTGGCTGTCGGCCTACACGCTGCCCAAACCATCACCACTCCCAATGCAGCAGAGGTCAAGTACAGCCTTGGCGCCGGAGACAACAGCGCCGCCGTCACACCCGCAGCCAGCACACCCGTACTCGTCATGGGTGTACAAAACAGCCTCGGATACCGCGGGGTGGGGCAAGTAGCATTGCTTCACGTTCCTTCCAGCTTTCTGGAGTGGACGGGAATCGAATCACCCGCCGCTGCCGCCCTCACCTCCGGCTTCAGCGGCACCGCCGGCACACACATTCTCTACCTGGATTATTCCCACCTGGTACAGATCCAAGTTGCCAGCGCGGACACTTTCCTGATTCACAACGGAAACAGCATCACCATGACCGGCGTTGTCACCATGATCTGGTAAGCACAAACCTCTGGCCGTGGGTGAACCAGCCCACGGCCTGGTTTTGCTGAGTCGTTAAGCGGTAGGGATAAAGTTCGGTCGAGCGCCGTTCGACACCCACTTTACTTCCCCTTCGCCCGCGCCGCGTTCACCTTCGCCAGCAGATCCTGCGACATACTCTGTGCCGGCCCCGGAACCTTCACCGCCTCGCTCAAAACGTCGCGGGCCTCGGTAACTTTATTGAGCTTGGCATAGGCAAACCCCAAGCGGTAGAGAGTTACGGAGTATTGTTGATCATCTTGTCCTTTCAAAAGTCCGGCCGCTGACCGCAACTCGGGAATCGCCGACGCCGTTTTATCCTGCTTGATATATCCGTAGCCCACAATTGAGTGCGCGACTCCCGCCGAAAGTTTGCGCGACTTGTCCGCATCCGGCGCGTCCACGTTCGCCACCGTAATCGCTTTCTGCGAATAGGCGATCGCCTTGGCAACGCTGCCGGGCTTGGAATCATCAATGTAAGATCCTGCCATTAGAAGCAACGCCGGAAGCGAGTTCGGATCTGCCGCCAGCGTTTTTTCTCCGTACGCCAACAACCGCGCCTGATCGTTTAATTGCCCCGGTCCCAGCGTGTACATGGCGTAGTTAGAAACCTGCTCCTGAAACTTCGAAGCCGGGAAGGCCGCGGAATATTCTTCGATAAATTCCATCCGGTTCTTGGCATCGTTCTCGCTGGCGATCGCGTTGAAGCCGGCCGACTCCAGAAAATCGCAGCTGTTCTGAGCCGCACTTTTATCTTCCGCGATTTGTCTCTTGAACTCCTCATCGCTCATGCCATCCGGCTTGGGTTGCTTTTCAATCGATCCGCAAACCATTCCGCCCTTGGCAACATATTCCATCAACTTCGAATTGTTCTTTGCCTGCTGCGCGATGCTGCCTTGCGAAACCAGAATATCGAGATTGCGAGGCGTCCCCGCCAGAGCCTTGTCTCCATATTCGAGCGCCTTGGCGAAATCGCCCGTGGCCTGGTACGCCTGCGAAATCTGCCAGTCGCCATACGTCACGGCCGCCGGATTCGTTGAATACTTCTGCACAAACTCCTGATACATTGCCAGTTTTTTCGTCGCGTCCTCCTCGCTCGAAATCGCTTGCAGGTCGTGGTCTTCCGGCGTGCCCGCCGGGATCACGATCTTATCCATCTGCGCCAAGGCCTGCGGCGTGAGGAAAACTGTGAGTGCGATTGCGATTAACAGAAAGGAGTGGAAAACAACAGCCGGCACCAGCGACCCGAAAGAGTGTTTCATAGGTCACCTCCGCTGTGGACGAGAGTGGAATCTCCACTTTCTCCAGCAGCCGAATCCTAGCTCCGAATGCCCGCGCGTGCAAGTGCTCGACGCTCAGAACGCGCGCGGCACACTACTCCACAAAGTCTCACGCTTCCCAGGGATTCAGGATTGTCACTGCCGTGTTTGCGAAGTCGGCGACGTTGCGGGAAACAATGGTGAGGTTATGCTGAAGAGCGGTTGCCGCCAGCAACCCATCGACGGCCGAAAGGGAAGTCCCTTTGCGCTTGGCCTCGGCGGCGAGCAGTCCCCAGCGGTCTGCGACCGCGGTATCGATAACTAGAATTTTCCCCGCGAACCGGCTTCGTAGCTCCAATTCCAACCATGACTCCAAATGTGTCCGCCGTCGGCTCTGCGGTAATCCCGCAATACCTTTTCGAATTTCTCCCAGCGTGAGCACGCTCAGAAACAATAGGCTTTCATCCGCCGCATCCATCCACTCCAGCACTCGCGGTTCAGGCCTGGCGCGCACCGCCTCAGAGATGCAATTCGTGTCCAGCAGAAATCCACTCATAGCTCGATGTCGCGTCCCGGACCGCGATCCCGTTTCAAATTGAGAGCAACCCCAACCAGCGGCGACTGCCGGAAGAACTGCACCAGACTCTTCGGCTGATGAGACCTGCCCACGAGTTGTTCATATTGCTCCTCGGCGAGCATGACTACGCCCTCCTTGCCCTGCCGGGTGATCCGCTGCGGACCTTCGCTTCGCGCCC